>NZ_JAMOKF010000202.1 GCF_023656545.1 Micromonospora phytophila
TGAGCGCCGACGGCCGCTCCGCCGGGGTGGCCCGGGCCGCCCGCAGCGCCAGCTGGGCGCTGTCCCAGGCGGAGCAGGGCCACGGCTGGCCCGCGCAGAGGAGGGCGCGGCAGCCGCCTTCGCCGTCCGGTTCGTGGGCGTCCGCCACGGCGAGGGCGAGATTCCACAGCAGCGGATCCCTCACCTCGGCCGGTCGGTCGGCGTCCCGGTGGGACCGGTCGGTGCTGGTGTCGGACACGGAAGTTCCTCCCTCGGCGCAGGTGCCGCCCCATCTTCACCGGTTCGGACGCCGGTCAAACATCATTTTTTCCGCCGCCCGGGTCAGTCCGGGAGCAGGGGCATCTCCACACCGGGCTCGCGGCCGAGCAGCACCGCCCGGGTGAGCGCCGTGGACCCGAAGCGGTCGCGGACCGCGTCCACGGCCGCGTCGAGTTCCGCCCCCGGATCCCGCTCGAAGGGCAGGGGCAGCTGCACCGGGGAGTCGTCGAGGTTGCCGACGGAGACGCCGATCAGGGTGACGCCCCGTCGGTCGAGCTCGGGCAGCGCCGCGCGCAGCAGGGCCCGTGCCGCGCCGAGCAGTGGCGTCGTGTCCGCGGTCGCCTTGGCCAGGGTGTGCGAGCGGGTCGCCCGGGTGTAGTCGCCGAAGCGCAGTCGCAGCATGACGGTCCGCCCGGAACGGGAGGCCGCGCGCATGCGGCGGGTCACCCGGTCGACCAGGCCGGCGAGGATCGCGTCGAGGTCGGCGGGGGAGTGCGGCGTACGGCCGAGGGCGTGCTGGGCGCCCATCGAACCGCGACGGCGGCCGACCTGCACCGGCCGGGGGTCTCGGTTGTGCGCCAGCGCGTGCAGGTGTCGGCCGGCGCCCGCGCCGAGCAGCGAGACCAGGGTGGCCTCGCCGAGCCGGGCGACCTGTCCGACGGTGTGGATGCGCCGCTGCCGCAGCTTCGTCGCGGTCACCGGCCCGACGCCCCACAGCCGCTCGACGGGCAGGGGGTGCAGGAACGCCAACTCCCCGGCCGGCGCGACGACCAGCAGCCCGTCGGGCTTGGCGACCCCGCTGGCCACCTTGGCGAGGAACTTCGTCCGCGCCACGCCGACGGTGATCGGCAGGCCGATCTCCTCGCGGATTTCCCGACGCAGGCGGGCGGCGATGTCGGCCGGCGGCCCGACGAGGCGGCGCAGGCCACCCACGTCGAGGAACGCCTCGTCGATGGAGAGCCCCTCCACCAGCGGGGTGGTCCGCCGGAAGATCTCGAACACCGCCCGGCTGGCCGCCGTGTACGCCGCCATCCTCGGCGGCACCACGATCGCCTCCGGGCACAGCTGGCGGGCCTGCCGGCCGCCCATCGCGCTGCGTACGCCCCGGGCCTTCGCCTCGTAGCTGGCGGCCAGCACCACGCCCCCGCCGACGATCACCGGACGGCCACGCAGGCGTGGATCGTCGCGCTGCTCGACCGACGCGTAGAACGCGTCGAGGTCGGCGTGCAGGATGGTGGCGTCGCTCGACACGAACACATGTTCGCACGGCGGAGACGATCACTGCATTGAGCTGCCCGAACGCGGCGCTCGATAACCCGCCGGGGGCCCGTACGGCTCAGGCGACCCGCGGTGCCGGCACGATCGGCAGCAGGCCGCGGTGGGCGGACCCGGTGATCTCGCCGGTCTGCTCGACCGGCGACGCGACCGGTGCGCGGGCGACGGTGGCGCCCGTCGCCCGAGGGTCGGACCCGTCGGGCGGGGAGCCCTCCGGCGCGCCGACCGCGGCGGCCCCGGTGATCTCGGTGAGCAGCGCCAGCAGCGCCGGCAGGTCGTCGACGGCCATCCGGAACGATCCCCGGCAGACCGTGCCGGCCCAGAGGGACAGCACCACGGCGTCCCGCTCCGGGTGCCAACTGACCCGCATCGTCCGGTCGCTGCCACGGACGTCGGTGAACAGGTCACCGAAGCTGGGCATCGGCAGTACCTCTCCCATCTGCCAAGGATGCCCGAGAACGCCCCGACCCGGAAGTCCGCCTACAACTCCGCGAACGGCTGCGCGTACGCGAACTCGCCACGGAGCGACGGTGTCCAGGCGGTCAGCGGGCGTGCCATGAAGTACCGCGGTCCCCACGGCTGCGGCGGGGTGACGCCCAGGTCCACCGCGGGCCGGAACCCGAAGCGCGGGTAGTAGTCGGGGTGGCCGAGCAGCACCACCAGCGCCTCGTGGCGCGCGTCGGCCGCGCCGAGGACCGCGTGCATCAGCGCGGTGCCGACGCCGCGGCGCTGCCAGGCCGGCAGCACGCCGAGCGGCCCCAGCCCGAGCGCGACCGGCTCACCGGCGACCCGGCCCCGGGTGCACACCACGTGCCCCACGACCTGCCCGTCGTCGTCGGTCGCGACGAGGGAGAGGGCGGGCAGCCATCCCGCGTCGGCGCGCAGCGCGTCCACCAGGCCCGCCTCGACGGGTACGGCGTCCGGCTTCTCCCGGTCGGCGAAGGCGGCGAGGTGCACCGCCCGGACGGCGTCGACGTCGGTGGCGGTCTCACGTCTGATCAGCACGGCGACACGATAGGCGCAGCGCCCCGGGGACGCGCGCGATTATCGGCGCCGCCGGCCCGCCTGACCCGTTGAGGCGACCGGGCGGGCGCGGGCCCGGGCGAGCTGATGCAGCACGACCAGGGGCAGCACCCCGGCGGGGTACCAGGCCAGGTCCAGGGGGTCGAACTGCACGCCGAGCGCCAGCCGGGCCAGCAGGCTGCGGGCGGAGAGGGTGGCCGGGATCCCGGTCAGCTGGGACAGTTCCACCAGCCAGCAGAAGGCGATGGCGACCGCCCCCGCCGGCAGTGGGGCCGTGCGGGGCCGCAGGGCCAGCACCCCGGCCCAGACCATGGACGCGTAGAGCGCCGTGCCGGAGTGCTGTTCGAGACCGCCGTCCGCCACCGCGCGGATGACGAGGGCGACGGCCAGGAAGGCGCCCGCCGCCGCGAGAATCAGGACCCGCAGCAGGCGCGGCGTGATCGACATCCCCGGGATGCTAGTGGTGCAGGCAACCCGCCGGGGGTCACCGCATCGCGGTCGCCGAGGGCGGGGCGGTGCCGCCCTGCGGCGCCTCCGGGGTCATCAGGCGAACGATCTCCGCCCGGTCGGCGGGGGACGGCAGGCCCCACTCGGGGCGGTAGCCGTACACCTCGTGCAGGGGGGTGGAGGCGGTCCGGCCGTCGAGCACCTCCACCGCGCCGGTGTCGATCAGCCCGGGGTGCTCCACGCCGCACGCCTCGGCGACCTTCACCAGGTCCCGCCGCAGCGTCCGGATGTAGTTCGCCGCGCGCACCGACTTCAACGTCGGGTCCAGGCCCCGGGCGAGCCAGGGGTTCTGGGTGGCCACCCCGGTGGGGCAGGTGTCGGTGTGGCACTTCTGGGCCTGGATGCAGCCGATCGCGAGCATCGCCTCCCGGCCGACGTTGACCAGGTCGCAGCCGAGCGCGAACGCCACCACGGCGTTGTCGGGCAGGCCGAGCTTGCCGGCGCCGACGAAGACGACCTGCTCGTGCAGGCCGCGCTCGGCGAAGACCTTGTAGACCCGGGCGAAGCCCTGCTGGAACGGCAGCGACACCGAGTCGGTGAAGATCAGCGGAGCGGCGCCGGTGCCCCCCTCGCCGCCGTCGATCGTGACGAAGTCCACCCCTCGGCCGGTGTCGCGCATCAGGGTGGTCAGCTCCTCCCAGAAGCCGAGGTCGCCCACGGCGGACTTGATGCCGACCGGCAGGCCGGTTTCGGCGGCCAGCAGCTCGACCCAGTCCAGCAGGGTGTCGCAGTCGGAGAACTCGGCGTGCCGGGACGGGCTGACGCAGTCCCGCCCCCGCGGGATCCCCCGGGTCGCGGCGATTTCCGCGGAGACCTTCGCGGCCGGCAGCAGGCCGCCGAGGCTGGGCTTGGCGCCCTGGCTGAGCTTGATCTCCAGCGCCTTCACCGGCGCGCCGGCCACCAGGTCCCTGAGCCGGTCCAGGCTGAACCGGCCGTGGGAGTCCCGGCAGCCGAAGTACGCGGTGCCGATCTGGAAGACCAGGTCACCGCCCTTGCGGTGGTACGGCGACAGCCCGCCCTCGCCGGTGTTCTGCAGGCATCCGGCCAGGGCGGCCCCCCGGTTGAGCGCCTCGACGGCGTTGCCGGAGAGCGACCCGAAGCTCATCCCGGAGACGTTCACCACCGACTCCGGGCGGAACGCGCGGGCGCGGCCCCGGGCGGCCCCGAGCACCTTCGCGCACGGCAGGCGCACGTCGTGCCCCGCGCCCGGCGTGGACGGCGGCACGGCCCGGCCGAAGGTCTTGTGTTTGATGATCGGGTAGCCGGGGGTGAACTCAATGTCGTTGTCGGTGCCGAAGCCGAAGTAGTTGTTCTGCTGCTTCGCCGACGCGTACACCCAGCGCCGCTGGTCGCGGGTGAACGGCCGTTCCTCGTTGTTGCCGGCGACGATGTACTGCCGCAGCTCCGGCCCGATCGCCTCGAGCAGGTAGCGGGCCCGGCCGAGGACCGGGAAGTTGCGCAGCAGCGCGTGGTCGCGCTGGATCAGGTCACGCGCGGCGAGGGCCGCGACGGCGGCGACGGCGGCGGGTACGGCTCGACTGGCCCACTTCATACCTGCCACTCTTTCCGCCCCCGCCGCCCGCCAAACGGTCCCGGGGGTCGGGTCAGGGCTGGGGCGCGGTGATGTTGACCAGCCAGCCGATGCCGTACCGGTCGACGCACATGCCGAACTCGTCGCCCCACATCTGCTTCTCCATCGGGACGCTGACCGTGCCCCCGTCCGCGAGCTTGCCCCAGTAGCCGTGCAGTTCCTCGGCGTCGTCACCGCTGAGGCTGATGGCGATGTTGGTCCCGGGCTGGTGCTCCATGCCGGGCGCGGTGTCGGCGCCCATCAGCGTGAAGCCGTTCCGCGTCCGCAGCACCCCGTGCATGATCTTGTCGGCGAGCGCGGGGTCGTCGTTGCCGAACTCGCCGAACGTGTTCAGTTCCAGCTCGCCGCCGAAGACGCGCTGGTAGTACTCCATGGCCTCCCGTGCCGTGCCGGGAAAGCTGATGTACGGGTTGAGTTGAGTCTGCACAACACCCTCCTTGGTCCTGACCAGCGTCGCAGCTCGACGCGGGTGGGCAAACGAGGTGCGGCGGCGTTTCGCGCGACGGATCTGGTCGGCGCCGGGACGGTCCTCGCGCCCCGGCGCCGGAGGGCGCGGTTCAGCGCGTCGGTAGCAGTCGGTCGAGCACACCGCGGGCCGTCGCGGTGGGCCGGTACTGCTGCTCCAGGTACGAGCCGAGCGCGATGTTCGCGCCGCTGAGCACCGGCACCAGGTACTGGGCCACGCGCTGGCGGCGCTGCCAGGCGGCCACCTCGACCGGGGTCTGCGCGTTGGGCAGCGTCGCGTCCTGCACGTCGACCTGTTCGCCGCGCTGGTGGGCGCGTTCGGCCAGCTCGCCGATCTTGCGACCGCTGTACGCGGCGTACGCGGTCGCGGCCGTGCCGACCACCGCGACGGCCGCTTTGGCCATACCGGCCCGGGCGAAGGGCTGCTGGGCCAGCATCCGTCCCATGCTGCCCCGGGTGAGCTGGCTGCCCGCGGCGAGCACGGCGGTGATGCCGAGCCACTGCGCCGGGGCGAACCGGTTCCACGCGGAGGCGGCGACGCGGATCTTGTCCATGCCGTCGCGCAGGTCGTTGCCGGACTTGTTCACCCCCGCCACGCCCATCACCGAGCCGCCGAACCACAGCGCCGCGCCGAGGTCGTGCAGGGTCTGGGGGAGTGCCTGGCTGTTGTCCTTGCCCATCGGGTGCTCCTCGAACGTCGGGTGACGTCCAGGTACCCGGCATGTCCGGGGAAATGCCCCGGCGCGGCCTCTCATCCGCCGCCGGCCGGGACTGGCCTCCGGTGGGGTGGCGCGGGCGACCACCCCACCGGAGGGTGGGGCGTCAGGATCGGAAGGACTGGCGGACGACGCCGCCGACGATGGCGCACCAGGTGCTCGTGTTGACCTTGCCGTTGTCGTCCAGGCCGTGCAGCTCCTGCACGTCCTTGACGGCCTTCTTGGTGGCGTAGTCGTACTGGCCGGTGATGGCGACCTCGGGGTGGCCCTTGAAGTTGAGCAGGTACTGGATCGCGCTGACCGGGATGCCGGTGGCGTCCTTGTCCAGCTCCGGCACCAGGGTCTCCCACGTGGGGGCGGTGAGGGTGGCGTCCACTTCCACACCGATGCCGTTGCGGTACTGCCAGTCCTGCACCGCCGCGACGGTGGCGGCGTCGAAGACGCTGTTGATCGGCACGGTGTAGCCGCGGTGGGCGAGCAGGTACTGCACCACCCGCACGGCGGGAGAGCTGACGAACCGCCACAGGTCCGGCCAGCGGCGCGCCGGCACGTCGGCGAGGTCGGTGTCGAGCGCGGCGAAGACCCGGCGGCGCAGCGTCGGGAACTGCCGGTAGAAGGCGGCGCCGGGGCACGCGGTGGTGCGGAAGTCCCAGTGGCCGAAGATGTCGTGGGCGTGCAGCCCGTACTGCTCGCAGATGGTCGTGCAGAGCTTGACCAGCGACTCCAGCAACGCCTCCGGCGGCGTCTCGGTGACGTACGTGCCCTCGTTCTCGATGCCGATGGCCCGGCCGTTCTCGCCCGGGCAGTGCGCGGAGATCATCTGCCGGTCACCGGCCTGCAACCGCTCCAGGCTGCCGCGTCGTCCCTCCAGGACGTAGCCGCCCCGGCTTATGGTGAAGTGCTGGCCGGTGTCGGACCAGCCGTTGCCGTCCATGTGCAGGTTCTGGCAGTCGCGGGCCAGCTTGATCGCCTGGGCCTCGGAGTAGTCGGTGACGTTCGGGAACGCCATGTGATGCACGATGATCTTGTTGGTGGGGATGGCGCTGACCGACAGCGGGCCCGCCGGCGGGCGGGCGCCCCACTCGTCGCAGCTGTAGATCCAGTCCAGATCGGCGCCGGGATCCGCCTGCGCGGCGGCCGGGAAGGCGAGTTCGCTCCCGACGACCGCGACGGTGGCGGCGCCGAGACCGGCCCGCAGCAGCGTTCGGCGGTCCAGTTCGGATTGGTGGACGTGCATGGCATCTCCTCTGCGGCCGGCGACGGGGGTGGCGGAGCCCGATGAAAAGGAACTCCAAAAGCCGCACGTGCTGTGGAGGATATTGCCACGAGTCGGTGTCGCGCCAGAGGCCGCACGAGGTCGACATCGATCGGTGCGGCGCGGCGCATGCGTCACCGCCGCGCGAGCACGCTCCGGGTCATTCCTCGATCGCGCCGCCGATGCGGCGCAGGTGCCGGCGGAACGTCCAGGAGGGATCGGCCGCGCGGCGAGCCAGGTAGTCGTCGAAGGCGGTCTGCTCGCGCAGCGTCTCACCCGCCCGGATCCGGTCGGCCTGGACACGCTCGGTCCGCCGGATCCGCTCCGCCGCCGTCAGCACCTCCTCGCCGCGCGCGGCCGGCACGAACAACACCCCGTCCTCGTCGGCCACGACGAAATCGTCGGCGGTCACCAGGTGCGGTCCGATCCGGGCACTGGTCAGCGTCTCCGGATCCCGCTCGTCGAGCCGGATCGGCCCCGCCGGGCAGCTGCCGTAGCTGAACACCGGTACGCCGATCTCCACCAGCTCGCGGGTGTCGCGGTGCAGCCCCCACACCACCAGGGCGGCCACCCCGGCCGACGCGGCCTCCAGCACCGCCAGGTCACCGACGCACGCCTCGTCCGCCCGCCCGCCGTTGTCGATCACCAGCACGTCACCCGGGACCGCCCGGGCGAACGCCTCCAGGAACACGTCCACGCTGCCGTGGTGACGCACCGGCAGCGCGCGGCCCGCGACCCGATGACCCGCGACCACCGCCCGGACGCCGGCCGGCGCCGCCCGCAGTGGCACCCCCAGACGTACGCACGCGTCCGCCACCAGCGGCGTGGACAATTCGGCGAAACGCTCCAGCATGACGCCCTCCCGGCGGTCCCGCAGTCGTGAGCCGCCATCGTAGGGACGGCGGCCGGCGTCGCAGCCAGGTCCAATCCGAGCCGGCTGGCCCCCGGGCGAGCTGGCCGCGCCGCTGACAAACCGGTGTCACGCCCAACCGCGGACCGACTATCGTCGCCGTGGGTCCGACACCGGGAGGCGGAGACTGAGGCGCAACCGCGACGAGGCGATCGAACTCGCTCTCGAACTGCTGACCACCGGGCGGGTACGCGGCGTACCGCCGGACCACGAGCCCGCCGAACTGGCGGCCGCCGCGGGCCGGTCCTTCGTGGAGCAGCAGCATTCCACGCTGATGCTGCGGCGCGACTTCGGTCTCTTCGAGGCCCACTACCACCGGGAAGGCCCCGACGTGCCCTGGCGCGGCAACCTGCTGATGGGGCAGCTGCACCGGATGCGCGCACCGATCAGGTGGAAGCTGATCGGCTCCGAGTTGCGGCGACTCGGCTACCACGTCGAGGTGGAGGAGAGGCCGGAACTCGACGCCGACTACCACCACGTCACGGAATCCCAGGCCGACGCCTGCGTCATGCGGGTCCCGCACATCGTCCCGGCCCGGCACATCGCCAAGGTGTCGGCATCGCCGCCCTCGCCGCCCCGGCCTTCCAGGCACCCCGCCGGAAGCGACGTCACCGCACTGCTCGGTCACGCCGCGGGCACGGCGGGCGCGGACGAGCGGGTGTGGCGGTGGGCCGTGCTCGCGTACGACAATCCGGAGCTGACGGACGCGCCCTCGCCGGACCTGATCGCCGCCCGCTGTCTGGCGGCACTGCCCATGACGCCGGCGGAGGCCGCGCGGCTACCCAGCCGCTGGCGGGACATCACCCCGCCGGATGTCCGGCGCGCCCGGACGACCCGGGCCATGCTGGACCTGGTGAACCGGTCCCGCGACCGGTTGCAGGCTCGTGAGGTGCTCGACCAACTGGCGGCGTGGGACCGGGTACGGCTGCGTTTCTAAGCCGTGGCCCGTGTTAGTGAGATGGCGAGGAGACCATTCGAGGCCCATCGGGTCGAGATCGATGTCTGGTCGATGGTTACCAAGGTGTCAGCTTGCGAAGATCATTCCGGGAGGAAACTGGCCCTCCGCGCGCCAAGCTCCGACGATCTTCGCGGTGATGACGCCGGCAGCGGAGTTGAAGTTGCCGTCCTCGACGCTCGCCGCCAAGGTCCGCTTGTCGATGACGAGGATTCGGTCGAAGTCCTCGTCCAAGCCGAACTCATACCGGACTTCGTCGGTCCCTTCATCAATCCGCCGTGCCGTAACCATCATGCCCACTGGTCAGCCTCCGAGATCTGCAAAGTCTTCGTAGGTGGGATCAGGAGTGATGCGCTGCCAGTTGGCGACCAGGTTCGCCGCCGCGTGAGCCTCGCGGTACGTCGCTCCGGGATGGTCACGGTAGTACCTCGACTCCGCGATCTCATGTTCGAGCAGCACGTAGTCCTCGGGGAGCGGACGCCCTCGACGAAGACGCAGCCATGCCTCCGCCATGTCAGGGCTGGGCGCATAGCGTTGGTGGGTGACTCCACCGGCGTAGTCGTCGAGAGGGTGCGTCTCGAAGAAGATGTGCTGCCTGATCTGCTGGATCTCCGCGAGCGTGAAACCCCGGGAACCGTCCAACCGTGGGGCGTCGAGCAGGTTTCTGTTGAGGATCTCAGAATCGTCCTGTCGACGGATGAGTTCGTACGCCTCTCTCGCCCAGCTCTCCTGCCGCTCGAAGTCAGGGTTGCGGGGACGAGTGGTGTGGCCTCCGTGAACCCGTACCGCCTCATCCGGCCCGGCGTGCCGCCCCCTGAAACGGCTGAGCATCCGCTTGAGCAGGTCGATGAGTTCGCTGAGGCGGCGCGACTGCGGGATCAGGTTCCGCAGGCTGGCCAGCAGCCCGCGCAGCCACCGTGCGATCTTCGCCGCGAACGCGGCCGCTGCGCCGGGTCACCGGCCAGCCAGTCGAGCGCCTCGGTCAGCGGTCGGACGTGCTCGATGATCCAGGCGATGCCGTACTGGAGCAGCGAACCGACCGCGTCGGAGACGAACGCGAGGCCGTCCAGACCGGCGCCGACCACCCCGAGGGTGCCGTCGATCCAACTGCCCTCACGGATGCCCTGGCCGATCAGCTCGATGTCCTCGGCGATCCACACGCCCGCCCACGCGCTGGGCGGCGTGTCGGCCGGCGTGGCGACGAGCGGGTTGGTGGTCACCGGCGGTCGCG
>NZ_JAMOKF010000203.1 GCF_023656545.1 Micromonospora phytophila
GGCCTGCGCCGCCGCCCGGCCACGGCCCGGATCGGCGGTGCCGGTCGCACGTCCGTGGCCGGGAGCGCCCGGACGGGCGGCGGCGGGCAGGGTCGGGCCCACGCGGGGGTTCAGGAACTGCCCAGCGGACGCCACCGACGCGGCTGACCCGGCGGCGGGGATGCCCTGCCCCGCCGCTCCAGCGGGTGACCGACCCCGGCATCGGGGAGATCGGGGCGTGTCGGGGCCGCCCCGACACCCCCGCCTCACCGAGTTCGTGCGATCGGGCGAGCGTGGGGGATCAGGGGAGCCGGGTCTCCAGCACGCCGTCCACCACCCGGGTCGGCAGGACCTGCTGGTCGTTCGCGGACGGTCCGTGCACGACCTCGCCGCCGTTGAGCCGGAACGCGCTGCCGTGCCACGGGCAGACCACGCAGGTGTGTCCGCCGATCTCCTGGACCTCGCCCTTGCCGAGCGGGCCGCTCTGGTGCGGGCAGCGCTCCAGCATCACGGTGACCTCGTCGCCGTGCCGGTAGAGGATCACCGAGACGTCGTCGTCGACCTCGCGGGTGATCAGTTCGCGCTGCGGCAGGGTGGACAGGTCGGCCACCGGGTGCCAACCGTCGGCCATCCGGTGCAGCTCGGAGATGCTCTGGTTGACCTGCGCACCCTGCTTGTACGCCAGGTGCCCGCCGAGGTACGCGCCGGTGCTCGCGGCGCTGAGCCCGAGCCAGCCGAGCGTACGGCCGAGCCGGTGCCGACCGGTGAGCCGGGCGGCCACGGAGCCGGCGTAGAAGACCAGGCCGACACTGTTGGAGGCGGCGTGCACCAGGCCGATCCGGCGCTGGTCACGGGAGAGCGCCGCCCAGTCGTTGAGCCCGGCGACCGCCGCCGGCAGCGCGCTGATCGTGCCGAACGCGCACAGGGTGGTGGCGGCGCGCCGCTGCCCCGGCATCAGGTCCAGCACTGCCGTGCTGATCCAGGAGCCGACCGGCACCTGCACCATCGCCGGGTGCAGCGGGTGCCCCAGCCAGACGCCGTGCAGCAGGTCGCGCACCCGCTGCGGGCGGAGGACGGCCTGGACGCCCTGCTGCAACCGGTCGCCGACCCGGTCAAGAGCGGAGGCCTGCTCGATCTTCGTCAGGATTGCTCGCACCCGTACCGACTTCCCGGGATGCGCGGTCGCAAACCGGTCGGCGGTGACGGATCCGCAGCGGTACGTGACGACACCCCCGCAGGCGGCGAAACGGGGCGGCTGCCGACCCGTGCGACCTGGTCAGAACGGCGCCGGCCGGGGGGTGTCAACCACCCGTGGGAGCCCCAGCGGTCGCGGTGCACGGCGTCGGCGAGCGGGCGCTTCTGCCGCCAGCCGTGCCGGGCCAGGTCGGGCACCGCCTCGAAGTGGGTGACCGGGCCGAGGCAGAGCCACGCCACCGGGCGGATGCCGTCGGGGATGCCGAGCAGCCGGGCCAGCCACGGCTCCTGGTAGAACGACACCCAGCCGACGCCGAGCCCCTCGGCGGTGGCGGCGAGCCAGAGGTTCTGGATGGCCAGGCAGGCCGAGTAGAGGCCGGTGTCGGCGATGGCGTGCCGGCCGAGCACGGCGGGACCACCCCGGGCCGGGTCGTAGGTGACCACGACCGACAGGGTCGACTCCAGCACCCCGTCGATCTTGATCCGGGCGAACCGTTCCGCCGCCTCGCCCGCCAGCGTGGCGGCGAAGGTGTCCCGCTCGGCGCGGACGTGCTCGTGGAACCGGCGTCGCAGCTCCGGGTCGCGGACCAGGACGAAGTCCCACGGTTGGGAGTAGCCGACGCTCGGCGCGGCGTGTGCGGCGGTCAGCACCCGGTGCAGGGTCTCCTCGGGCACCGGCGCCCCGGTGAACTGGGCGCGTACGTCCCGACGGCGGTGGATGACGTCGTAGAGATCCAAGGCAGGCTCCCGCTGCGCTCGGCCCACGCCTCGCGCGTGGGCACCTGACGCGAGGCCGGTCTTCGGACTCCCGGATCGACGCCTGGCCGTCCGCCTTCCCGGCCGTCGTCGGCCAGTGGCTGCCCTCTCGCGCGTGGACGGTGGCTCCCCGGTCACCGCGGCGGGCCCGTGCCGGATTCGCACCGGCTTCCCGATTCTCCCCGCTCGCGCGGGGCACCTCACATGATCATGCCGTCGGCGATGCTAGTGCCGCGCCGCCCGCGCGCACCCGGCGGGCCCGGCCACGGCGGTGGAAATCCGGTCGCGGCGGGCCGACCATCGCTGACGGCCGCACCCTGGCGCGCCGGCACCGCCGGGGGCATGCTGTCCCGATGGGCGTACGCGTCGAGCGCGCAGCGGCGGTGACCACGGTGATCCTGGACCGGCCGGCGGCCCGCAACGCCGTCGACGGGCCGACGGCGCGGGCGCTGGCCGACGCCTTCCGCGCCTTCGAGGCCGACCCCGGGGCGGCGGTGGCCGTGCTCTGGGGCGCTGGCGGCACGTTCTGCGCCGGAGCCGACCTGAAGGCGATCGGCGCCCCGAGCGGCAACCGGGTCGAGCCGGAGGGGGACGGCCCGATGGGCCCGACCCGGATGACGCTCAGCAAGCCGGTGATCGCCGCGATCTCCGGGTACGCCGTGGCCGGTGGCCTGGAGCTGGCCCTCTGGTGCGACCTGCGGGTCGCCGAGTCCGACGCGGTGCTCGGGGTGTTCTGCCGGCGGTGGGGCGTACCGCTGATCGACGGGGGGACGGTCCGGCTGCCCCGGCTGATCGGCGAGAGCCGGGCGATGGACCTGATCCTCACCGGCCGGCCGGTGCCGGCCGAGGAGGCGTACGCCATGGGGTTGGTGAACCGCCTGGTGGCGCCGGGTGAGGCCCGGGCGGCGGCCGAGCGGCTGGCGGCCGAGATCGCCCGGCACCCGCAGACCTGCCTGCGCAACGACCGGGCGTCGGTGCTGGCCGGAGCCGGCCAGCCGGAGCCGGCGGCGCTGGCCACCGAACTGGCGTACGGCATGGCGTCGCTGGCCACCGACGCGGCCGCCGGCGCGGCCCGGTTCGTGGCCGGCGCCGGCCGGCACGGCACCCCGGCCGGCTGACCCGGTCACTTCAGGCTGCGCAGAGCGTCCTCGATGGCCCGGTGGAACGTCGGGTACGCGTAGATCATGCGCCGGAGCTGGATCACCGGCACCGCCGCGTGCACCGCCACCACCAGCCCGGAGAGCACCTCGCCGCCGGCCGGGCCCACCGACGTGGCGCCGACCAGCACGCCGGTGTTGGCGTCCGCGACGAGCTTGATGAAACCGTCGTCGCCGACCTGGTGGATCCAGCCCCGGGACGAGGTGCCCAGCTTGGTGAAGCCGATCTGCACGTTGATGCCGCGCTGCCGGGCCTGGTGTTCGGTGAGGCCGACGGCGCCGACCTCCGGGTCGGTGAAGGTGACCCGGGGCAGCGCCCGGTAGTCGGCGCGCGGGACGCTCGCCTCGCTGGCGGCGCCCATCGCGCCGCCCACCATGTTGGCGGTGCCGCTGGGGTCCGGGGTGCCGTGGGCGTGCCGCGCGTGGTCGAGCACGTCGGCGATGACGATGGCCGCCTGGTACATCGCGATGTGGGTGAACGCGCCCTCGCCGGTGACGTCGCCGACCGCCCAGATCCCGTCGGTGACCCGCAGTCGGTCGTCGACGGGCAGGAAGCGCTGCTTGGCGTCCAGGCCGACGGTGTCGAGGCCCAGTTCCTCCAGGTGGGCGCGACGGCCGGTGACCACCAGCAGCCGCTCGGCGGTGAACTCCGTTCCGCCGGACCCGTGCAGGGTGAAGCCCTGCCCGTCGTGGCTGACCCGCTCGGCCTTCACCCCGGTGTGGATCTGCACCCCGTCGGCGCGCAGCGCGGCGGCGGCCACCTCGGAGGCCTCCGGCTCCTCGATGGCGAGCACCCGGTCCAGCGCCTCGACCACGGTGACCCGCACCCCGAACCGGACGAAGACCTGGGCCAGTTCCAGCCCGATCGCCCCGCCGCCGAGCACCAGCAGCGACTCCGGCAGCTCCGCGACCTCGGTCGCCTGGTGGTTGGTCCAGTACGGGGTGCCGGCCAGCCCGTCGATCGGCGGCACGGACGGCTTGGTGCCGGTGCCGAACACGATGCCGTGCCGGGCCTGGAAGACCTGCTCGCCGACGCGGACCCGGCCCGGCCCGTCGAGCCGGGCGTCGCCCCGGACGAACCGGCCGCCCCGGCCGGTGAACCGCTCCACCGCGACCCGGTCGTCCCAGTTGTCGGTGGCCTCCTCGCGGATCCGCTTCGCCACCGGCGCCCAGTCCGGCTGGACCTGCGCGGTGCCGGCGAGCCCGTCGACGCGGCGCGCCTCGGCGATCGCGTTGGCCGCCCTGATCATCATCTTGCTCGGAATGCAGCCCCAGTAGGGGCACTCCCCGCCGACCAGGTCCCGCTCGATGCCGACGACGCTCAGGCCGGCCTCGGCGAGCCGCCCGGCCACCTCCTCGCCGCCGACGCCCAACCCGACCACGACCACGTCCACCACTTCCGGCTCCGCCATCCCGCCAGCATTTCGCACCGGACGGCCGTCGGCCACCGGATCGGGCCGGAATTCCGCTGCCGGTAAGGCTTTCGTACGCCTACCGTGGCCGGATGCGCGCACGCTTCGCCCCCGTCCACGACTGCTTCGCCGACCTGCTGGCCTCCGGCCGGGAGACCGGGGCCGGCCTGGCCGTCTGGCACGACGGCGAACCGGTGGTCGACCTGGTCGGCGGGGAACGGTCGCCGGGCCGGCCGTGGCGACCGGAGACCCTGGTCAACGTGTACTCGGTCGGCAAGCCGGTCGCCGCGCTCTGCCTGCTGATGCTCGTCGACCGGGGGCGGCTCGACCTGGACGACGCGGTCGCCGACCACTGGCCGGGCTTCCGCGCCCCGGCCACCGTCCGGCAGGTGCTGGCCCACACCGCCGGGCTGCCGGCGTTCCCGGTGCCCCGGCCGGCCGAGGCGGTCGCCGACTGGGACCTGCTCTGCGCCGACCTGGCCGCCGCCGAGCCCGAGTGGCCGCCGGGGTCCGTCGCGGGCGAGCACGCCTGGACGTACGGGCATCTGGTGGGCGAGTTGGTCCGGCGGGTGGACGGGCGCCGGGTGGGCCGGTTCCTGGCCGAGGAGATCGCCGGCCCTTGGCGGCTGGACCTGCACTTCGGGCTCGGCGAGGCCGACCAGCGGCGCTGCGCCGACCTGACGTACGGGGACCCGGAGTGGCCGCGGCGGGCGGCCGGCGAGCCGGGTTCGCTCTGGTCCCGCGCCGTCGACAACCCGCCGGGGGGCCGGGACCTCGAGGTGGTGAACAGCCCGTTGTGGCGGGGCGCCGAGGTGCCCGCGGTCAACCTGCACGCCACGGCCGCCGCGCTGGCCCGCTGCTACTCCGGCCTGCTCGCCGGCGGCACCCTCGACGGCGTCCGCCTGTTCGCTCCGGAGCTGGTCGCCGAGGCGACCCGGGTCCAGTACGACGGCGACGACCTGCTGCTCGGCCGGCGGGCCCGGTGGACGCTGGGCATGCAGTGGGAGCCCGACGGCAGCTGGGGCATGGGCGGGATCGGTGGCAGCTCCGCCTGGGCGGACCCCGACCGCGGCTACACCTTCGCGTACGCCACCAGCCGGATGGGCGACCACGACCGCGTCGAGGCCCTGGTGGACGCCCTGCACTCCTGCCTGTGACGGTGGACCGCCGTTCCCGGCGCGCCCCGAGCGACCGCCTCGCGCAGGTCGGCAAGGCTCTGGTGCAGGAAACGGGTGCGGTTGGGCGACAGCTCCGCCAGCGCGGGGTCGAGCACGTACAGGGGCACCACCCGGTCGAACGCCGCGCAGCTGGTGGCCAGCGCCGGGTGGTCGTGCACCCGCAGGTCGCGGGTGAGGAGCACGATGGCGGTACGGGTGGTCACGGGATCGGGCCGACGGCCGGCCCGGGGATCACCACCGGGGCGCCGGTCGGGGCGAGCAGGGCCCGGGCGGCCACCGCTATCCGGCGACGCTGCGGCACCAGGGCCCGGTTGACGAAGACGTCGTAGCCCTGGGCGGCGACCTCGTCGAGGATGCCGCCGTAGAGCGCGTACGCGGTGCGCATGCAGGCCTGCGAGGCGGGCGCGAGCAGGGTGATCCCGGGCGCCGCAGCGGCGTAGTGCGCCTGGGCGCGGGTCACCTCGTACTCGATCAGCTCGCGGATGCGCGGCGTGGTGCGTCCCCGGGCGCGGGCGTCGGCCAGCTCGTCCGGGGTGACGCCGAACTTGACCATGTCGTCGTCGGGCAGGTACGTCCGTCCGCGGTCCAGGTCCTCGGCCACGTCCCGGATGAAGTTGGTGAGCTGGAAGGCGAAGCCGAGTTGACGGGCCGGCTCCCGGGCCTCGACCGGGTCGGAGCTGCCCAGGATCGGCAGCATCATCGTGCCGATCACCGCCGCCGAGCCCTCCATGTAGTCGAGCAGGTGGTCGTAGGTGTCGTACGAGGTGACCGTCAGGTCCATCGCCATGCTCTTGAGAAACAACGCAAAGTCGTCCCGGTCGAGATCGAAGACGGCGATCGTGTGCAGCACCGCGGGGAGCAGCGGGTCGTCGACCGGCGCGCCGTGCAGCCCGGCGACGAACCGACCGGCCCACTCGTCGAGCCGGGCGGCGCGCTCGGCCGGGGGCAGTTCCTCGGTGCGGTCCACGATCTCGTCGGCGTAGCGCGTGAAACCGTACAAAGCGTGGACGTGCCGTCGTTTCCAGGCGGGCAGCAGCCGCGTGGCGAGATAGTAGGTGCGGCCGTGACGCCTGTGCAGCTCACGGCAACGGTCATAGGCAGCGGTGAGATCCGTGTCCACCGGCCCTCCTCGGTTATCGACGCACCAATCGACGCAACTCGTAACCCTAGGGTACGCTCGGCCGCATGGCCAACGACGCAGTTGCGGGTAATGCGCTCCGCGTGCCGCCGGCAGGGCCGGCCGACGGCGACGACCCGGTCCGCGCGGTCCTGGCCGCGTACACGAAGGACCTGGTCACGGCGGTGGACGACACCCTCGCGGCCTTCCTGGCCACCGAGGTCGGGGCGCTGACCGAGATCGACGCGGCGATGGGCGGATTCGCCACGACCGCGCGCGACTGCGTCCTGGCCGCCGGCAAGCGGGTCCGGCCCACGTTCGCCTACTGGGGATGGCGCGGCGTGGTCGGCGGCGCCGAGCCGCTGCCGCCGGTGCTGCCGGCGCTCGCCGCCCTGGAACTGCTGCACACCTTCGCCCTGGTGCACGACGACGTGATGGACTCCTCCGCCACCCGGCGGGGCCGGCCCACCGCGCACGTGGCCGTCGCCGCCCAGCACGCCGCCGCCGGGCACCGGGGCGACTCCCGCCGGTTCGGCGAGGCGGTCGCGGTGCTGATCGGCGACCTCTGCATGGTCTGGGCCGACCGGCTGCTCTCGCACGCCAACCTGCCACCGGCCCGCCTGTTCGACGTGCGGCGCTGCTACGACCAGATGCGGGTCGAGACCGTGGCCGGGCAGTACCTCGACGTGCTCGGCGAGAGCGACGCGGCGAACTGGTCGGTCGACCGGGCGCTGCGGGTCGCCCGCTACAAGACCGCGAGCTACACGGTGCAGCGACCGCTGCTCTTCGGCGCCTGCCTGGCCGGCGTCGCCACCGCCGACGCCCCGCTGATCGCCGCCTACACCCGTTACGGGCTCGCCGTCGGCGAGGCGTTCCAGCTCTGCGACGACCTGCTCGGCGTCTACGGTGATCCGGAGACCACCGGCAAGCCGGCCGGCGACGACCTGCGCACCGGCAAGCCGACCGCCCTGCTCATGCTGGCCCGGCAGCTGGCCACCCCGACCCAGCGTCGGGCGCTGGAGCGGGCCGGGACCGGCGCCGGCGAGCGGGAGACCACCCGCCTGGCCGAGCTGGTCGCCGACACCGGGGCGGTCGCCCGGGTCGAGCACATGATCGACGACCGGGTCGCCGAGGCACTGGCCGCGCTGGGGACCGCGACGATCGACGAGACGGCGCGGACCGCGCTGACCGGCCTCGCCACCGCCGCCACCCACCGGCGTTCTTGATGGGCAACTCTTTGCGAAGGAGGTGGTCGGTGTGCGCACCGTGACGGGACGTACGGACCGGGTGGTGGTCGTCGGCGCCGGGCTCGGCGGGCTGGCCTGCGCGCTGCACCTGGCCGGCAGTGGCCGACAGGTGACCGTGCTGGAACGCGAGCCCGTGCCGGGTGGCCGGGCCGGCCGGCTCAGCGTGGACGGCTACGAGTTCGACACCGGCCCCACCGTGCTCACCATGCCGGACCTGATCGCCGAGGCGCTCGGGGCGGTCGGCGAGGAACTCGGCAACTGGCTCGACCTCACCCCGCTCGACCCGGCCTACCGGGCGTACTACCCGGACGGCTCGACGCTGGACGTCATCACCGACACCACCCGGATGGCCGCCGAGATCTCCCGGGTCTGCGGGCCGCGGGAGGCCGACGGCTACCTGCGCTTCGTCGACTACGCCCGGGAGCTGTGGCGGCTGGAGCGGGCCGACTTCATCGAGCGCAACCTGGACGCGCCGACCGACCTGCTCACCGGCAACCTGCTGAAGCTGCTGGCCAGCGGCGCGTTCCGCCGCCTCCAGACGAAGATCAACCAGTTCTTCCGGGATCCGCGCACCCAGCGGATCTTCTCCTTCCAGGCGATGTACGCCGGGCTCGCCCCGCACGACGCGCTGGCCATCTACACGGTCATCGCGTACCTCGACTCGGTGGCCGGGGTCTACTTCCCGCGCGGCGGCATCCACGCGGTCTCCCGCGGCATGGCCGGCGCCGCCGAGAAGCACGGCGTGCAGTTCCGGTACGGCACCACGGTGACCCGGGTGGAGACCGCCAACGGCCGCGCCACCGGCGTGGTGACCAGCGACGGCGAGCTGATCCCGGCCGACGTGGTGGTGCTCAACCCCGACCTGCCGGTCGCCTACCGCGACCTGCTCCCGGCGGCCCGACAGCGCAAGCTCACCTACTCGCCCTCCTGCGTCGTCCTGCACATCGGATCGACGCAGGGATATGCGAAGATCGCCCACCACAACATCCACTTCGGGCGTTCCTGGAAGGGCACCTTCGACGAGGTCATCCGGCGCGGTGAGCTGATGAGCGACCCGTCGCTGCTGGTCACCAACCCCAGCCGGACCGACCCGTCCGTGGCGCCCGCCGACCGGCACACCTACTACGTGCTCGCCCCGGTGCCCAACCTCGACCGGGCCCCGTTCGACTGGCGCGGCGACCTCACCCGCCGCTACGCCGACCAGCTCATCGGCACCCTGGAGGAGCGCGGCTACGTCGGCTTCGGCGAAGGGGTCGAGGTGCTGCGCGCCGTCACCCCCGCCGAGTGGGAGGAGCAGGGCATGGCCGCCGGCACCCCGTTCGCCTCCGCGCACAGCCTCTTCCAGACCGGCCCGTTCCGCCCGTCGAACCTGCACCGGGCCCTGTCCAACGTGGTCTT
This sequence comes from Micromonospora phytophila, assembly GCF_023656545.1. Lineage (GTDB taxonomy): Bacteria > Actinomycetota > Actinomycetes > Mycobacteriales > Micromonosporaceae > Micromonospora > Micromonospora phytophila. The sequence continues at coordinate 9,439 of NZ_JAMOKF010000203.1, forward strand.
CGTCGGCTCGGGCACCCAGCCCGGGGTCGGCGTGCCGATGGTGCTCATCTCCGGCAAGCTCGCCGCCGCCCGCATCACCGGGGACGCCCGATGACCCGCCCCTCGACCCGAAAGGCACCGTCCGTGACCTCCCGTGAAGGGCACCTGGTCGAACTGGTCGACGACGCCGGGCAAGCGCACGGCGAGACCACCGTCTCCGCCGCGCACCAGCCGCCCGGCCAGCTGCACCGCGCCTTCTCGGTGCTGCTGGTCGACCCCGCCGGCCGGGTGCTGCTGCAACGGCGGGCCGCCGTCAAGACCCGCTTCCCGATGCGCTGGGCCAACTCCTGCTGCGGCCACCCCACACCGGGTGAGTCGCTGGTCGAGGCCGCCAACCGCCGGCTCCGCGAGGAGCTCGGCGCCGACCCGGTCGAGCTCACCGAGGTCGGGGTGTACGTCTACTACGCCGAGGACCCGGCCACCGGGCGGGTCGAGTTCGAGTACGACCACGTCCTGCGGGGCCGGGTCCGGCCGGACACGCCGCTGCGGCCGGACCCGGACGAGGTGGCCGAGCTGCGCTGGGTCGACCCCGTCGAGCTCGAGGCCGACCTCGACGTCGACCCCCGCGCGTACGCGCCCTGGCTGGGTGGGGTGGTGAACCGGCTGCTGCGCCCCTCGGCGCCGAGGTAGATGCTCGATGCTCCGTTGGGTCTGCGTCCCATCTCAGGCTCCTCTCGTCATGCGGCGCGGTCG
>NZ_JAMOKF010000204.1 GCF_023656545.1 Micromonospora phytophila
CCGCTGCGGCGCAGCGCCTGGCGTACCTGGTCGCGTTGGGCGGCCGCGGCGGCCGCGTACCGCTCGCGCAGCCGGCGGTCGCCGGTCCAGACCTCGCGCCGGCGGCCGGTCTCCGGGTCGGCCAGGGTGACCAGGCCGACGTCCGGCAGCTCCAGTTCACGCGGGTCGGTCACCTCCACCGCGAGCACCTGGTGGCGCGCGGCGAGCCGACGCAGCGCCACCTCCCAGGGCGGCGCGTGCCGGGGATCGTCGGGCAGGCCGTCGAGGAAGTCCGAGACGACCACCACCAGGCCGCGGCGCGCGGCCACCCGGTGCACGGCGGCCAGCGCGTCGGCCAGGTCCGGCGCGGCCGGCGGCGGGTTCCGCTCGTCGTACCCGCCGGTGCGCGGGGCGGCCAGCAGTGCCCGGAGCAGCCCGAGCAGGTGGATCCGCCCGCTGCGGGCCGGGAACCGGCGCAACCCGTCCGGGCCGAGCACCTGCGCGCCGAGCCGGTTGCCGACTCCGGCGGTGAGGAAGCCGACCGCCGCGACGGCTGCCACCGCCAGCTCGCGTTTGTCCAGCTCAGCGGTGCCGTACTCCATGCTCGGGCTGGCGTCGACCAGCAGCCAGGTGGTCAGCTCCCGGTCCGCCTCGACCTCCCGGACGTGCGGCACGGAGGTCCGGGCGGTCACCGCCCAGTCCATCCGGCGCACCTCGTCCTCACCCGGGCGGTACTCCCGGCTGCCGGCGGGCTCGCTGCCGGGGCCCGGCAGCAGGCCGCGGTACTGCCCGTGCAGCAGGCCGTCCAGCCGGCGGGTGACGGTCAGCTCCAGCCGGCGCAGTCGCTGGTCGCAGGTCAGGTCGGCCAGGCCCGGGTCGGTCGGCACGGGCGCCGGCGGGGCGGCCCCACGCCACCTCATGCCGCCGCCAGGTCGGCCGCGAGCTGCGGGTGGCCGGTGGCGATCCGGGGCGGTGGCACCGCCTCGACCAGACGTCGGACCACCGACTCGGCGGACACCCCGTCGGCGACCGCGTCGAAGGAGAGCACCAGCCGGTGGGCGAGCACGTCCACGGCCAGCTCGCGGATGTCCTCGGGCAGGACGTACTCCCGCCCGCGCAGCAGCGCCTGGGCCCGCGCGGCGGCGACCAGGCCGAGGGTGGCCCGGGGGCTCGCCCCGTACGCCAGCAGCGGGGCGACCTCGGGCAGGCCGAACCGGCCCGGGTCGCGGGTGGCGAGGATGAGCCGGACGACGTACTCGGCGAGGGCGTGGTGCACGAAGACGTGGGCGGCGCGGGACTGCAGGTCGCGCAGGCGCTGCGGGTCGAGCACCCGACGGGCGGTGGGCCGGTCGACGCTCATCCGGTAGAGGATGGCCAGTTCGTCGGCGTCGCTCGGGTAGTCGACCAGGATCTTCATCAGGAACCGGTCGCGCTGCGCCTCGGGCAGCTGGTAGACCCCCTCGGACTCGATCGGGTTCTGGGTGGCCAGCACCAGGAAGGGTTCCGGGACGGGCCAGCTGCGCCCGCCGATGGAGACCTGCCGCTCCGCCATCGCCTCCAGCAGGGCGGACTGCACCTTGGCCGGGGCCCGGTTGATCTCGTCGGCCAGCACCAGGTTGGCCATGATCGGGCCCAGCTCGGTGTCGAAGGTCTCCTTCGACGCCCGGTAGATTCGGGTGCCGACGATGTCGGACGGCACGAGGTCGGGGGTGAACTGGATGCGGGAGAAGGTCCCGCCGACCACGGTGGCGAGGGTCTGCGCGGCGAGGGTCTTGGCCACGCCGGGCACCCCCTCCAACAGGCAGTGCCCGTCGGCGACGAGAGCGGTGAGCAGACGCTCGACGAGCCGATCCTGCCCGACGATCACGCGTTTGACCTCGAAGAGGGTCTGTTCCAGCTCGACGCCGGTCGCGTCGGGATCGACCGGGCTGGGCACGCTGGCCAGGGTGTCCGAGATGTCCGTCACGGTGCTTGCTTCCCGTGGCGGCGGTAGGACAAACGTCGGATTATCAGCGCCGGGGCGGCCCTTACCGGCCCGGATCGGGACGACCCGCCCGAGCCTCGCGGCGGTCGACGGACCGCCCGAACCGGGGCAGTCGAGGCGGAACGGCACCGGCCCCCACCGGGATGGGGGCCAGCGCGGTCGGGCGGGTGGGGTCAGTTGGCGACGATCAGGTGGAACGGTCGGTCGGCCGGGTTCCCCGCCGAGTTGTAGGTCTGGATGAAGACCGCGTTCGGCGTCAGGTAACGGGGCGCGACCGAGATCTCGCCGGCCGGCGGGACGTTGTTCGGGTCGACGGTGCCGATGGTGGCCACGTACGTCTTCAGCCGCACGTCGTAGTTGAACAGCACCTGGTACTGACCCGGGCCGTACCGGGTCGCCGAGACGACGTTGGCCGAGAACCGACCCGCCGACAGCACGCCGGTGCTGGAGACGACGGCCCGCGAGATGGTGCCGGGCGCCGGCACCGCCAGCGTCGCATTCTGCTGCAGGGCCGCCCGGGCCTTGCGGGCGTCGGCGGAGGACACCTCCGGCTGGTTGCCCGGGCCGGGCTGACGGACGGCCGGCTGGGCGAACTCGGCCGGGACCTTCGCCACCGGCTGGGCCACGGCGATGCCACCGCCGGCCAGGGTGAGCGCCAGGACGGCGAACGCCACCGCCACCGCCTTGCGTCGGAAGAGTGTGGTCATGGAGGGTCTCCCTTTGTTGACCGTGCGGATTCGACCGGCCCGCGGCTGCGCGGGACGGATCGCATTCATTTTTCGAGCCGGGGACAATGAGCGACAACCGCCGGAAACCAATGCTCCCGGCCGCACCTTTCGATGTTGACAGCTCAACGTTTTGCACCGGCCCTGAGCAGCGATTACTACTCAGAGTTTCGACGTCTCAACCAGGTGGAACGTAGCACCGGAAAAAGCCAGACGTCAATAGTCGATCACGCTTTATCGACCCGTCGCGTCGGTGCCGGCAAATTGTGAATAGCGAACGTCACGCCATTCATGAATGTGCTCGCCGGCCCGTTCGGGGCACCCGACACGAGGCCGGAGGGCTACCCTCCAGCCGTGATCGTTGACAACGGTGAACGCTCGGCGGACGGCCGGGCGCGCCGGCTTCGCAGCGCACTCTGCTGGGCGGCCGTCGTGCCCGCGGTGGGCTGGGCGGCCCTCCGACTGCCCGGCCTGGAGCGGGGCCCGCTGGTCCAACTGCTCGCCTTCACCCCGTACGTCGCCGCCGGCAGCCTGGTGCCGCTACTGCTCGCGCTCGCCCTGCGACGCCGCGGTCCGGCGGTGGTCGCGGCGGTCACCGCGACGGCGCTGGTCGCCGTGGTGGCGCCGCGCGCGCTGCCCTACGCCCCGCCGGCGGTCACCGGCCCGACCGTGCGGTTGCTGACCGCCAACCTGCTCGCCGGCGCCGCCGACGCGCGGACGCTGGTCGACCTGGTCCGCCGGCACCGGGTCGACGTGCTCACGGTGCAGGAGTTCACCCCGCAGGCCGGGGCGGAGCTGGACCGGCTCGGGCTGGACCGGCTGCTCCCCCACCGGCACCTCGACCCGCGGCAGGGCACCCCCGGCTCCGGGCTCTACGCCCGCTTCCCCGTCGGCGACGGCGGGGTCCGGCGCAATCGCGGCGGCTGGGGTTTCGACCAGGCGTACGGCACGGTGACGGTCCCGGGAGCGCCGCCGGTGCGGGTCGAGTCGGTTCACCCGGCGGCGCCGTACGCGGTGGACCAGGTCGGTCACTGGCGCACCGACCTCGCCGCGCAGCCGCCGGCCACCCCGGACGGGCCGCTGCGGATCCTCGCCGGGGACTTCAACGCGACCCTCGACCACGCCCCGCTACGCGCCCTGCTGGGCACCGGGTACACCGACGCGGCCGACGCCGCCGGGGCGGGTCTCGCCGGCACCTGGGGCCCCTACGACGGCGACCCGATCCCACCCGTCACCATCGACCACGTCCTGGTGGACCGCCGCATCGCCGTGCGCGGAGTCCGGGTGCACCCGTTGCCCGGCAGCGACCACCGCGGCGTCCTGGCCGAACTCCGCCTCCCCGCCGCCTGACCCCCGACCACCGCGTCGATCATGCAGTCGCGGCGCCCCGTACAACGGGCATGACGGGGCGGATCACCCACCACAGTCCATGATCGACGCGGGGCTGCGGCTGGGGGTCAGACCCGGGCGCGGTCGAGGCCGTAGGTGAGGGCGTCGACCAGGGCGTGCCAGGACGCCTCGACCACGTTGGGGTGGACGCCGACGGTGGTCCAGTCCCGCCCGGTCGTGTCGGCGGTCTCCAGCAGCACCCGGGTCACCGCGCCGGTGCCGTGGCTGCCCTCCAGGATCCGCACCTTGTAGTCGGCGAGCTCGAAGTCGCGCAGCTCGGGGTAGTGCCGGGACAGCCCGACGCGCAGCGCCTCGTCCAGGGCGTTGACCGGGCCGTTCCCCTCGGCGGTGGCGATCACCCGCTCGCCGCGTACCCGGATCTTGACGGTCGCCTCGGAGACCACCGCGCCGTCCTCCCGGTGCTCGACCAGCACCCGGTACGACTCCAGGGCGAACGGCCGCACCGGCGCGGCGTCCGGCAGTTCGGAGCGGACCAGCAGCTCGAAGGAGGCGTCGGCGGCCTCGAACGACCACCCGCTGGCCTCCAGCTCCTTGACCCGCCGGGTCACCCGGGACAGCGTCTCCGGATGGCCGGCCAGGTCCAGCCCGAGCTCGCGGCTCTTGAGCTCGACGCTGGCCCGGCCGGCCATCTCGGTGACCAGGATCCGCATGTCGTTCCCCACGACCTGTGGGTCCACGTGGTTGTAGAGCAGCGGATCCACCTTGATCGCGCTCGCGTGCAGCCCCGCCTTGTGGGCGAAGGCGGCGGCCCCGACGTAGGCCTGGTGGGTGTCGGGGGCGATGTTGGCGATCTCGGCGATGGCGTGGGAGACCCGCACCATCTGTTCCAGGCAGCCCTCGGGCAGCACGGGCAGCCCGAGCTTGAGCTGGAGGTTGGCGACCACCGCGAAGATGTCGGCGTTGCCGGGGCGCTCGCCGTAGCCGTTGGCGGTGCCCTGGAAGTGGCGCACTCCCGCCTCGACGGCCGCGACGGTGTTGGCCACCGCGCAGGCGGTGTCGTTCTGGCAGTGGATGCCGAGCAGGCCGGCGTCGACGCCGAGCCGGTCGGTCAGGTCGACGATGGCGGCGGTGATCTGGGACGGGAGCATCCCGCCGTTGGTGTCGCAGAGCACGAACCGCTCGGCCCCCGCGGCGAGCGAGGTCTCCACCACGGCGGCCGTGTACGCCGGGTCCTGCCGGTACCCGTCGAAGAAGTGCTCCCCGTCGACGAAGACCCGCCGCCCCTGGGCGACCAGGTGGGCCACCGTGTCGTGGATCATCGCCAGGTTCTCCCCGGCGGTGGTGCGCAGCGCGCGTTCGACGTGCCGCAGGTCGGCCTTGGCGACCAGGGCGACCGCCGGGGTCTCCGCGTCGAGCAGGCCGCGCACCTGCGGGTCGTCGGCGACCGCGACGCCGGCCCGGCGGGTGGCCCCAAACGCGACCAGAAGCGCGTGCTTCAGGTCGAGTTCGGCCCGCGCCCGGCGGAAGAACTCGGTGTCCTTCGGCACCGCGCCCGGCCAGCCGCCCTCGATGAAGCCGACCCCGAACTCGTCGAGCAGCCGGGCCACCGCGAGCTTGTCGACCACCGAGTAGCTGAGCCCCTCGCGCTGGGCACCGTCGCGCAAGGTCGTGTCGTAGACCTGGAACGTCATGGGAGTCTCTCTTCTTTCGTGGGCACCGACGCCGGAGCAACAAAAAGACCCCCCGCGGGATGCGGGAGGTCTGCGCGCTCGGCGGAGGGGGAGGCCGGCGCGCTAGGTGCGAATAATCAGGACGGTGCTGCTCACGGTCCCCACTTTGCCACCCGGGCCTGGTTTTGGGAGGCACAATCCACATATCGGGACGGTGACGGAGGGTCGCGGTACCGCATTCGCGGCCCGGTCCGGGGCGGAACCCGCCGCTGGTGATCGACTTCACAAGTCAGCCGGCCGCCACCAGGTGGAAATGACGCTGGGGAAGTATCTGGAACCGATCCAGTTACCGGCCTCGTGCCGCTGTCAAGGAGGACCCGTGCTCACTGTCGGTGACCGCTTCCCCGAGTACGAACTCACCGCCTGCGTGTCCCTGGACGCCGACAAGGCGTTCGAGACGATCAACCAGAAGTCCCACGAGGGCAAGTGGCGAGTGGTCTTCTTCTGGCCGAAGGACTTCACCTTCATCTGTCCCACCGAGATCGCCGAGTTCGGCCGGCTCAACGAGGAGTTCGCCGACCGGGACGCCCAGGTCCTCGGGGTGTCGGTGGACAACGAGTTCGTCCACTACGCGTGGCGCAAGGACCACCCCGACCTGCGCGAGCTGCCCTTCCCGATGCTCAGCGACATCAAGCGCGAGCTGACCGCCGCCTGCGGCGTGCTCGGCGAGGACGGCGTCGCCCAGCGGGCCACCTTCATCGTCGACCCGGACAACGAGATCCAGTTCGCCATGGTGACCGCCGGCTCGGTCGGCCGGAACGTCTCCGAGGTGCTGCGGGTGCTCGACGCCCTGCAGACCGACGAGCTCTGCCCGTGCAACTGGAACAAGGGCGGCGAGACCCTGGACGCCAACGCGCTCCTCGCCGGCGCCGGGGCCTGATCATGGGGCTTGACGCGGTCAAGGCGGCTCTGCCGGAGTACGCCAAGGACATCAAGCTCAACCTCGGCTCCACCATCGCCAACAGCACGCTCAACCCCGTCCAGGCCTGGGGCACCGCCCTGGCCTGCGCGGTGGCCGCGCGCAACCCGATGGTGCTGCGGGAGATCGCCGCCGAGGCGGCCGGCCACCTCAAGCCGGAGGCGGTCGAGGCGGCCAAGGGCGCCGCCACGATCATGGCGATGAACAACGTCTACTACCGGGCCAAGCACCTGATCGGCGACGAGCAGTACCAGTCGATCCCGGCCCGGCTGCGGATGCAGATCATCGCCCGGCCGGGCGTCGACAAGGCCGACTTCGAGCTCTGGTGCCTCGCCGTCTCGGCGATCACCGGCTGCGGGGTCTGCCTGGAATCGCACGAGAAGACCCTGCGCAACGCGGGCTTCAGCCGCGAGCAGGTGCACGAGGGGCTGCGCATCGCCGCCGTCGTGCACGCCGCCGCGGTCACCCTCGACGCCCAGGCCGCGCTCGCCTGACGCGTACGCCCGGTGGGCCGGGGGCCGCACGACGGCGCCGGCCCACCGGGCCCACTCAGTTGAACTGCGAGGATCCGGCCGGCGAGGTGTGTATCGACCTCCACAACCGGGTAGCAGGGTCAGGACAGGCAACATCCCCCAGAAAGTCGAGAAAGGGAGTGAACGCCATGGAGCGGCTCGACCCTAGAACGACCCACGGGACGCCGGACCCGCTCGTGCACGGTGGACAGGGCGCCTTCCCGGGCGGAGCGCCCACCGGGCGCTTCGACCCGTGGAGCTACCGGGACGAGGCCGGCGTGACCGGCGTCGACCTGGTCGGCTACAAGGTGGAGGCGAGCGACGGCAGCATCGGCAAGGTGGACCAGGCCAGCCACGAGGTGAACTCCAGCTACCTCGTGGTCGACACCGGTCCGTGGATCTTCGGTAAGAAGGTCATGATCCCTGCCGGTACCGTCAACCACGTCGACCACGACGAGCGGAAGGTCTACGTCGACCGGAGCAAGGACCAGATCAAGGCCGCGCCCGAGTACGACGAGACCGCCGACAGGGACCCGGCCTACCGGGACAAGCTCGGTGGCTACTACGACGACACCTACTCGTCGATGCCTCCGGGTACCGCCCGGTAAGGGATGATCCTGTAGGACGGCCGGTGGGGCATCGCCCCACCGGCCGTTACCGTGTCAGGGTGGACGCCATCGAGGTCAACCGCAGGATCCCGTTCTCCGCGCTGTTCAACTTCCGCGACGTCGGCGGCCACCTCGGCCACGACGGGCGCACCGTACGCCCGGGCCGGCTCTACCGCTCCGACTCGCTGCACCGCATCGCCGACGCCGACCGGGAGGCGTTCGCCGCCCTCGGCGTACGCACCGTCATCGACCTGCGCCGCCCGTACGAGGTGGAGCGCGACGGCCGGGTCCCCGACTTCGACGGCCTGACCTGGCGGCACATCCACCCGGAGCACGCCGAGTGGGACGAGCGGCCGTACCAGCCGGGCAGCGACCTGGCCCGCTACCTCGCCGACCGGTACGCCGACCTCGCCGAGACCGGCACCGCCGGGCTGGCCGAGGCGATCGGGCTGATCGCCGACACCGCCAACGCCCCGGTCGTCGTGCACTGCGTCGCCGGCAAGGACCGCACCGGCATCGTCTGCGGGCTCACCCTCGCGGTGCTCGGCGTCCCCGACGACGCCATCGCCGCCGACTACGCGTTGAGCACCGAGGCCGGCGCGCGGTTCCTCGCCTGGTTCGCCTCCACCGGCCAGCAGATGCGCCCGGGGCTGCCGCCGCTGACCTGCCCGGCCGAGGCGATGACGCTCTTCCTCGCCGAACTCCGCGAGGCCCACGGCTCGGTCGAGGGATACCTCCGACACGCCGGGGTCACCCCCGCCCAACTCGCCGCGCTGAAGGAACACCTACTCACCTGACCCCCGCTCACGCATCCGGTCGACGGCCCGAGGCCGCATCTCTCGACGGCCCGAGGCCGCCGAGGCGGGGTCGCCGGCGGCGGCAGGACGCCGACGCGCAGCCCGATGCGGACCCGGCCGTGGCCGCGGAGATCCACCCGCGCCGTCTACCCCGGACCGGCAGCCGCCCCCGCGCCAGGATCGGCGCGGGGGCGGGACGGGTGACGGTGGGGCGGGTCAGAGGACCCGGTTGACCCACTCGTGCGGGTCGGGGGTCTTGCCGCGCTGGAGGTCGACGAGCTGCTGGCGCAGGGCCATGGTGACCCGGCCGGGTTCGCCGCCGCCGATCAGGAACTCGCCGTCGGGGAAGCGGACCGTGCCGATCGGCGTGATCACGGCGGCGGTGCCGCAGGCGAAGACCTCGCGGAGCCGGCCGCTCGCCGCGTCCGCCTGCCAGTCGGCGAAGGTCACCGGCCGCTCCTCGATCCGGTGCCCGGCGCCGGCGGCGAGGGTGAGCACCGACTCCCGGGTGATGCCGGGCAGGATGGTGCCGGTCAGCGGCGGGGTGACCACGGTGTCGTCGTCGTAGACGAAGAACACGTTCATGCCGCCCAGCTCGTCGACGAAGCGGCGCTCGACGGCGTCCAGGAAGACCACCTGGTCGCAGCCGTGCTCGATCGCCTCGGCCTGCGCCACCAGCGACGCGGCGTAGTTGCCGCCGCACTTCGCCGCTCCGGTGCCACCGGGCGCGGCCCGGGTGTAGTCCGGGGAGACCCAGACCGTCACCGGCTTGACCCCGCCGGAGAAGTACGCCCCGACGGGCGAGGCGATCACCACGAAGAGGTACTCGTTGGCCGGCCGGACGCCGAGGAAGACCTCGCTGGCGAACATGAACGGACGCAGGTAGAGGCTGCCGTCCTCGCCCTCGGGGATCCATTCCCGGTCGATCTCGATGAGCCGGTGCAGCGCGTCGACGAACACCTGCGGCGGCAGCGGCGGCATCGCCATCCGCTGGGCGGAGGCGGCGAACCGGGCGGCGTTGGCCTCCGGCCGGAACATGGTGACCCCACCGTCGGCGGTCCGGTACGCCTTGAGCCCTTCGAAGATCTCCTGCGCGTAGTGCAGCACCGCGGCGGCCGGGTCCATTGGGATCGGCGCGCGCGCCTCGACCCGGGCGTCGTACCAGCCCTTGCCGTCGGCGTAGCGGATGGTCACCATGTGGTCGGTGAAGACCCGCCCGAAGCCCGGGTTGGCCAGCAGGGCGGCCCGGTCGGCGGCGGATACCGGCGCGGGATTCGGACGGATCTCGAAGTCGAGCTTGTCACCACCGCTCATCGCGCTGACCTCCCTGCGGGACAACGGCACACGGGTCCGTGTGCCGAGGAAACTGGTGCCAGAAACTTACCCCGAACGGTCGTTCAGCGGGTAGCGCCGCCCGGGCGTACCGACGCCGGCGGACGGTGACGACCGGCGGCGCCCGCCGTGCGGGCGCGGCCGGACGCGGACGTGTCGCGCCCCGGTCGGGCGCGGGCCCCGGGCCGGCGGCAGCC
>NZ_JAMOKF010000205.1 GCF_023656545.1 Micromonospora phytophila
AGCAGCGGGAAGCTCGGCGTGCCGAACTCGAAGCGGTCCGGCACCGCGTCGGAGGAGGGCAGCAGCTTCGCCGGCCGCAGCCGCTCCCAGGCCGACGGGTCGGCCACCATCGCCGCCAGGTGCGGGCCGGACCACTTGTAGGCGCTGGTGACCAGGAAGTCCGCGCCGAGGGCGGCCAGGTCCGTCGGGCCGTGCGGCACGGAGTGCACCCCGTCGACGCAGACCAGGGCGCCGACCGCGTGCGCCGTCTTGGCGATCGCCGCCACGTCCGGCACGGTGCCGATCGCGTTGCTGCCGGCGGTCACCGCGACCAGCCGGGTCCGCTCGCCGACCAGGTCCGCGTACTGCCCGGCCGGCAGCTCGCCGGTGGCCGGGTCGAACTCGGCCCAGCGCACGGTCGCGCCGGCCGCCTCGGCCGCCTGCACCCACGGCCGGACGTTCGCGTCGTGGTCGAGCCGGGAGACCACCACCTCGTCGCCCGGTCGCCACCGCGCGCCCAGGGCGCGGGCCAGGATGTACGTCAGCGCGGTCGCGCTCGGCCCGAGCACCACCCCGTCGGGCCGGGCGCCGAGCAGGTCGGCAACGGCCGAGCGGGCGGCGGAGACCAGCTCCAGCGAGCGTCGGCCCGGCGCGAAGGCCGCGCTGCGGTTGCCCACCGCGGCGCGCATCGCCTCGGCGACCGCGTCGACGACCGGGGCGGCGGTCTGGGTGCCCCCGGCACCGTCGAAGTGGACGAAGCCCTCGGTCAGGGCGGGGTAGGCGGCCCGGGTGCGGGCGATGTCGAACGGCATGCGGCGACCCTAACCCCGGCCCCCGGGGAGCAGCGATGATCACCGGCGGTGCCGCCGTCGCGGGCGTCTCGTACCCTTGGCGGCGTGACGAACCGACGCGTTGACTTCCCGCTGACCCCCGCCCGCCGCGCCGCCGGCCTGCTGGCCGGCCTGGCGCTCGGCGTCGCCGTGCTGGCCGGTTGCAGCTCGGAGGGCGCCTCCACCGACTGCGGGCTCGACGCCTGCACGGTCACCTTCGACCGGGGCGTGGACGCCAGCGCCACCATCCTCGGCGTCGAGGCCAAGCTGATCGGCGCCCAGGGCGACCAGGTGACCGTCGAGGTGGCCGGCGAGCAGCTGTCGCTGACCGTCGGGCAGCAGGCCGCCGACGTCGGCGGGCTCGCGGTCACCCTGGACAGCGTCACCGACCAGGAGGTCAAGATCCGCGTTTCGCGGAATCCCGCCAGCTGACGGGCGTGTGGGCGGCGGCGGCCGACGTTTGGGAATCTTCGCGAACGGAGATTGAGGCGCCATGTCTCTCACCCGGAACGCCGAAGCCACCGCCGCCCGTACGGCGAACAGCAGGTGGCTCGAACTACTCGCCCGGGCCGGCTTCATCGGCTACGGCGTCGTGCACCTTCTTTTCGCCTGGCTGGCGTTGCAGATCGCGTTCGGGAAGTCCGCCGACGACGGCGACCAGTCCGGTGCGCTGCGTACCATCGCCGCCCAGCCGCTGGGCAAGTTCCTCGTCGGCACCATCGCCGTCGGCCTGCTGGCCATGGCGATCTGGCAGGCGCTGGAAGCGGCCGTCGGGCACCGCGCCGAGCAGGGCAAGGCGCGGGTCTGGGAACGGCTCGCCTCGCTGGGGCGGACCCTCGTCTACCTCTACTTCGCGTGGACCGCGTTCAAGGTCTTCAAGGACGCCAGCTCCAACAGCGCCGACCAGCAGGAGGCGCTCACCGGCAAGCTGATGGACTCCACCGGCGGCCGCTGGCTGGTCGGCCTGGCCGGGCTGGTGCTCGCCGCGATCGGCGTCGGCCTGGTGATCTACGGGCTGGTCAAGCGCTTCGAGAAGCACCTGAAGACCGGCGAGATGAGCCCGAAGACCCGGCAGCTCGCCCGCCGGCTCGGCATGGCCGGTTACATCGCCAAGGGCGTCGCGTACGGCATCGCCGGTCTGCTGATCATCCTGGCCGCGGTGAACTACGACCCGGAGAAGGCCCGGGGCCTGGACGCCGCGCTGCGTACCCTGCGCGACCAGTCCTACGGCCAGGTGCTGCTCACCGTCGTCGCCCTCGGCATCGCCGCCTTCGGCCTGTTCTGCCTCCTCCAGTCCCGCTACCGGAAGGTCTGAGGTTGGTCGATTCCGGATGCGCCGGGCACTATTGGGCTTTTGCCCGAAGCGCCACCGCCCGGTCCGGAGGGGGAGAGAACCTGTGCAGAGCTACCTCGGAACGATCGTCGCCGCGCTCGCCGCGGCGGCGATCGCCCTGTTCGTGGTGGAGGTCGTGCACCGGGTCGTCCGGCGCCTGGGTCGGCGTTCGCTGCTGATGACCGAGCTGACCGACCACGCGCACCGGACGTTCCAGGCCGCCGCCACCGTCCTCGCCATCCAGTTCGCCGTCCGGTTCAGCACCGGGTACGCGGTCGGCGCCTCCTGGCGGCAGGTGGTGCTGCACCTGCTGGTGCTCGCGGTGATCGCCAGCGTCGCCTGGCTGGTCGCCTCGCTGCTGGTCGTGGTGGAGGACACCGCGCTGGCCCGGTTCCGGGTGGACGTGCCGGACAACCGGCACGCCCGGCGGGTGCGCACCCAGGTGGTCATGCTGCGCCGGCTGACCATCGCGGTGATCGTCATCCTGGCGGTCGGCGTGATGCTGATGACCTTCCCCGCCGTGCGGGGCATCGGCGCCGGCGTGCTGACCAGCGCCGGTGTGGTCGGTGTGGTCGCCGCGCTGGCCGCGCAGAGCCTGCTCGGCAACGTCTTCGCCGGCCTCCAGCTCGCCTTCAGCGACGCCGTACGCCTCGACGACGTGGTGGTCGTCGAGGGGGAGTGGGGTCGGATCGAGGAGCTGACGCTCAGCTACGTGGTGGTCCAGATCTGGGACGACCGGCGGCTGATCCTGCCCACCTCGTACTTCACCAGCAAGCCGTTCCAGAACTGGACCCGGACCGAGGCGGCGGTGCTCGGCACCGCCGAGTTCGACCTGGACTGGGCGATCCCGGTGCAGGCCATGCGGGAGGAGCTGCGCCGCCTGGTGGAGAGCAGCGACCTCTGGGACGGCCGGGTCTGCGTACTCCAGGTCACCGACGCGACCGGCGGCATGGTCAAGGTCCGCGCGCTGGTCAGCGCGGCGGACGCCGGGAGCCTGTGGGACCTGCGCTGCCTCGTCCGCGAACACCTGGTCGCCTGGATCCGGGACCACCGCCCGACGGCGATGCCCCGGATGCGCACCGAGCTCGGCGACGCGGAGAGCAACCTGCCCTGGCAGTGGGTGCGGCCCCGGCGGCCGGTCCGCCGCCTCTCCGACGCCGAGGTGCCCGACGACGCCCGGGTCTTCGGCGGCAGCTCCGACGGTGACGCCCGCAGCGAGGCCTTCGTCGGGCCCGACGAGCCCGCCGAGTCCCGCCGCTGACTCCCGCCCCCGCCGCGTACCCCGGATGCCCCCGGCCGCCACTGGCGCCGGGGGCTCCGCACGTCTGCGCCGGGTCGGTGCCGGCAGCGGGCGGGGGTGGGACGTGTCCTCGGGGGTGTGGGGGCGTTTGGTGTCGTGGGTGGTGGTTGCGTCGGCTGGGGGGCCCGCGAGGAGTGCGCCCCGTCGGGAGGTTTGACCGGGCGATTGCTGGGGAGTCGCTGCGCGACGCTTCTGCTCCTGCTCCGTCGGGTCGCCGCTCGGCACGACGGACACGGCGGTGCGGGTGACCGACCGCCGTGCGAAGGATTGACGAGCGGCGACTCCGGGCATACAGCGCGGTGATGATGAAAGGAGGACAGCATGGCTGACGTGGCGAACGCCCGCACAACCCGTAACGGGAGCGAACCGTCCACCGCCGAGCTGGTGCAGCGGGCCACGGAGCAGGTCTCCCGCCTGGTCCGCGACGAGCTGGCCCTGGCCCGGGCGGAGCTGACCCAGAAGGGCAAGCACGCCGGCATCGGCATCGGCCTCTTCGGCGGCGGCGGCGCCCTGGCGCTCTACGGGCTGGGAGCCCTGGTCGCCACCGCGATCCTGCTGCTCGACCTGGTGCTGCCGGCCTGGGCCGCCGCCCTGATCGTCGCGGTGGTGCTCTTCGCCATGGCCGGAGTTCTCGCCCTGGTGGGCAAGAAGCAGGTCAGCCAGGCGGTCCCGCCGGTGCCGGCGGCGGCGGTGCGCAGCGTCCGGGCGGACGTGGACACCGTCACCGCCGCGGTGAAGGACAGGGGACGGGCATGACGGGCAACGGGAGGGGCAGCGGCGACACCGACGCGCTGCGGGAGGAGATCCGTCGGACCCGGGTCGAGTTGGGCGAGACGATGGAGGCGCTGGCCGCCAAGGCCGACGTCAAGGCGCGCCTGCGGTCCTCGGCGGACCAGGCGAAGGACCGGATGCGGGAGCAGGCGGCGCAGACCGTCGCCCGGGTGCGCGGGCGGGCGACGCAGCAGGCCCAGGTGGCACGGGTGCAGGCACAGGAGAAGGGCGAGGTCGTGCGGCGCAATCCCACGCCGTTCGCCGCGCTCGCGGCCGGTGCGGTGGCCGCCGTGATCGTGCTGATGATCGTCCGGAGGGGGCGCAGGTGAGCAGGCGCATCGGGATGGCCGCGTACAAGCCGGCCGGCGTGCTGATGGGCATCGCCGCCGGTACGGTCGCGGGCGCGATCTTCCGGCAGGTGTGGAAGATGACCGCGGGCGACGGCGAGGCGCCCACCGCCACCGACGAGGACCGCAACTGGGGCGAGATCCTCGCGGCGGCGGCGTTGCAGGGCGCCATCTTCGCGGTCGTGCGGGCTGCCGTCGACCGGGGCGGCGCGGTGGGCGTACGCCGGCTGACCGGCCACTGGCCGGACTGAGGCGACCACCGGAAGGCCCCCGCACCGCATCGACGGTGAGGGGGCCTTTCGCACGGCGTCCCGCGCCGCCCAGCGGATCTTCGCCATCCGTCAGGTCACATGTCGGAGAATTTCGTCCGCCAGGCAGTGCAGAGTTTTTGCGTACGTGGTTTGCTGTTCCACGCTGTTGAGAGATGGCGTGGGTTGAGAGAAGTCTCCTTCGTGGGGGCCGCCTCAGGCGCCGCTGCTCGAAAACGGCCAATCGGCCGCACGGCGTGCTCGGCCGCCAGTTTTAGAAGGAGATACACATGGCGCAGGGAACCGTGAAGTGGTTCAACGCAGACAAGGGCTTCGGCTTCATCACCGTCGACGGCGGGGGTGCTGACGTGTTCGTCCACTTCTCGGCCATCCAGTCCAGCGGCTACCGCACGCTGGAGGAGAACCAGCGGGTGGAGTTCGAGATCGCCCAGGGTCAGAAGGGTCCGCAGGCCGAGCAGGTCCGCCCCATCTGAGCACTGCCGGTCGGCAGCCGCCGGCCAGTGGGCGATCCGGCCACCGGATCGAAATGAAGCCCCGTGTCCCTCTGGGATGCGGGGCTTTCCCTGTCGGCGCCGGGCGGTGGACCTGTCCGCGTTCGCGGGGGGCCTGCCAGCGCCGGCGGTGGGCCTGTCCGCGCCTGGCGGTGGGCGTCAGCGTCTGCGGCGGGCGCGCAGCCCGAACCAGAGCGCGACCAGTCCGATCAGGACGACGGCCGGTCCGAGGACCGCCCAGATCCGCTGGTCGGTCATCACGCTGCCCTCGACGTAGCCGAGGCCCTGCACCGTCCAGACGGCGCCGCCGACCACCGCGAGCAGGCCGAAGGTGAGCGGCAGCCAGCCCTTCATCGTGCTCCCCCTCCGTCGGTCCCCACCCCGGCCGGCGCGCCCGGGTCGTGCGCCGGGGCGGCCGGCCGGCTCACCACCGGTCGTGCACCTGCGGCCGGATCAGCTCGTCGTAGACCTCCGCCACCGCCGCCAGCTCGGGCCCGGTCAGCGGGGGCTGGTCGGCCACGGCCACGTTGCCGCGGGCCTGGACGGCGTCGCGGGCGCCGGGGATGACCACGGTGACCCCGGGCTGGTCGACGACCCAGCGCAGCGCGAACTGCGCCATCGTGCGCTCCGCGCCGACCAGCGGGGCCAGCCGGCGTACCGCCGCCAGGCCCAGGTCGAAGTCGACGCCGGAGAAGGTCTCGCCGACGTCGAACGCCTCGCCGTGCCGGTTGTAGCTGCGGTGGTCGTCGGCGGCGAAGGTGGTGTGCTCGTCGTAGCGGCCAGAAAGCAGCCCGCTGGCCAGCGGCACCCGGGCGATGATGCCGACCCCGGCCTCGGCGGCGGCCGGCAGCACCCGTTCGAGGGGCTTGTGCCGCAACGCGTTGAGAATGATCTGGACGCTGGCCACCCCGGGGCGGGCGATCGCGGTGAGCGCCTGGTCGGCGGTCTCCACGCTGACCCCGTAGCCGGCGATCCGCTCCTCGGCGACGAGGGTGTCGAGGGCGTCGAAGACCGCGTCGTGGGCGAAGACGGGCGTGGGCGGGCAGTGCAGTTGGACCAGGTCGAGCGTCTCCACCCCCAGGTTCCTCCGGGACCGGTCGGTCCACTCCCGGAAGTTCGCCAGGGTGTACGCCTCGGGCGTCTGCGCCACGCGGCGGCCCATCTTGGTGGCGACCGTCAGCCCCGCGTCGGGCCGGCCGCGCAGGAACCGCCCGATCAGCTGCTCGCTGCGCCCGTCGCCGTAGACGTCGGCGGTGTCGAGGAAGGAGACTCCGGAGTCGACGGCGGCGGCCAGCACGCCCGTCGCGTCGTCCTCGGTGACGGTGCCCCAGTCGGCGCCGAGCTGCCAGGCGCCCAGCCCGATGACGCCGACGTTCCGCCCCAGCCGCGGAAAGGTGCGCTGCTCCATGGGGCAAGCCTAGTGATCCGCTTGTCCAGGCGCGCGACGGGCCGTACCTTGAAAACAAGACGGACGTACGGTTTGGGAGGCTGGCATGTGGGATCCGACGACGTACCTGCGCTACGGCGACGAGCGGTCCCGGCCGTTCCACGACCTGCTCGCCCGGGTCCCCGCCGACCGGCCGCGCGCCGTGGTCGACCTGGGCTGCGGCCCCGGCAACCTGACCGCCACCCTCGCCGGGCGCTGGCCGGCGAGCCGGATCGTCGGCCTCGACTCCTCGCCGGAGATGATCGACCGGGCCGGCGCGGCCCCCGCCCCGGTGACCTTCGCCGTCGGCGACGTCCGGGACTGGCGACCGGGATCCGACGTGGACGTGGTCGTCTGCAACGCGGTGCTCCAGTGGGTGCCCGGCCACCGGGACCTGCTCACCCGGTGGGCCGCCGAGCTGCCCGCCGGGGCCTGGCTGGCGGTGCAGGTGCCGGGGAACTTCGACGCCGCCTCCCACCGGGCGCTGCGCCAGGTCGCCGGGCGGCCCGCCTGGTCGGCCGACCTCGCCCCGCTGCTGCGCGAGGCCCCGGTCGACGACGCCACCGGCTACGCGGCGCTGCTGACCGGTGCCGGCTGCGCGGTGGACGCCTGGGAGACTACCTACGTGCACCTGCTGCCGGCCCGCGCCGACGCGGACCACCCCGTCCTGACCTGGATGGAGGGGACCGCGCTCCGGCCGGTCCGCGCGGCCCTGGACGCCGCCGGCTGGTCCGACTTCCGGGCCGAGCTGGGCGTACGCCTCGCCGAGGCGTACCCGGTGCGGCAGGGGCAGGTGTACTTCCCGTTCCGACGCGTCTTCTTCGTCGCCCGTACCGGCGCCCGTGCAGAGGAGAACCTGTGACCGACCTGCCCACCTTCATCGCCGGACTGCCCAAGGTGGAACTGCACGTGCACCACGTCGGCTCCGCCTCGCCCCGGATCGTCGCCGAGCTGGCCGCGCGCCACGAGGGGCGCAGCCCTGTCCCGGCCGACCCGGCCGCGCTCGCCGACTACTTCGCCTTCCGCGACTTCGCCCACTTCATCGAGGTCTACCTCAGCGTCGTGGACCTGATCCGCGACCCCGAGGACGTCTGGATCCTCACCCACGAGGTGGCCCGGGAACTGGCCCGCCAGCAGGTCCGCTACGCCGAACTCACCGTGACGCCCTACTCGCACGTGCACCGGGGCATTCCGGCGCCGGCGTTCTGCGAGGCGATCGAGGACGCTCGCAAGCGGGCCGCGGCGGACTTCGGCATCGAGCTGCGCTGGTGCTTCGACATCCCCGGCGAGGCAGGCCTGCCGGCGGCCGAGGAGACGCTGCGGATCTGCCTGGACGAGCGCCCCGACGGGTTGATCAGCTTCGGCCTGGGCGGCCCCGAGATCGGAGTGCCCCGGCCGCAGTTCAAGCCGTACTTCGACCAGGCCCGGGCGGCCGGGTTGCGCTCGGTGCCGCACGCCGGTGAGACCACCGGCCCGCAGACGGTCTGGGACGCGCTGCGCGACCTCGGCGCCGAGCGGATCGGGCACGGCATCTCCGCCGCCCAGGACCCGGAGCTGCTGGCCCATCTGGCCGAGCACCGGATCGGCATGGAGGTCTGCCCCACCTCCAACGTGCGTACCCGTGCCGTCGCGACGATCGAGGAACACCCGCTGCGGCAGCTCGTCGAGGCGGGGCTGCTCGTCACCATCAACTCCGACGACCCGCCGATGTTCGGCACCACCCTCAACGACGAGTACGCGGTCGCGGCCCGACTGCTCGGCGCGGGCCCCGAAGGGCTGGCGGCGCTGGCCCGCAACGCGGTGACCGCATCGTTCCTGGACCCGGCGGGCAAGCAGCGGATCACCGCCGAGATCGACGCCCACCTGGCCACGGCCCGCTGACCGACCCCGCTCTCGCGCCGCACCACCCCGCGGCCCCCGCGCCACGACCGCGTGCCCTCGCGGGCCGTGATTGCGGGGCGGCGGGGGAGTGGCCGGGCGGCGTGGGAGTGGCGCGCGGCGGGAGCAGGTGTGGGGGGACCGTTTCTCCCGCCGCGCGCACGGCTCCACCGGCCGGGTGGGTGCTCGGGGCATTGGCCGGTGGAACTGATGGGTTCTGTACCGATCCTGGCAGCCCCCGGCCGATCAGCCGAGGTGGTTAATTCGGAACTAAGGAAGATTTGTGCCGCCCCACAGCCCGCGCCCGGCCGGGACGCCCTGCCGGCTCAGCCGTCGGTGGGGCGCTGGCGGGGCCAGCGTCGGCCGCCGGTCTTCTGCTCCCGGGCCTCCCGCGCCATCCGCCCGACCAGCCCGAACCGGTTGACCTGTCGCGGCGTCGCCTCCGGATCGGCCAGCAGCATCACCACGCTGGCCCCGCCCAGCCGGGCCCGGTCGATGCTCACCGACCCGTTGGCCTGCAACGAGACCCGCTTGGCGATGTCCAGCCCCAGCCCGGTCGAGCCCTGGTCGCTGGTGCCCCGGCGCAGCGCCCGGTCCGGGTTGGCGATGCCCGGCCCGGCGTCGTCGATCCGGATGGCCACGTAGCCGTCCCGGCGGGAGACGGCCACCTCGAACGCGGTGCCCTGCGGGGTGTAGCGGAAGACGTTGCCGATCACCGCGTCCAGCGCGGCGGCCAGCTCGGCGCGGGGCACCGGCGCCGGGATGCGCAGCTGGGCGCCGCTCACCCGGTGCGGCCGGTTCTGGTCGCCGGCCAGCGCGGCCCAGAAGACCATGCGGTCCCGGACCACCTCGCTGACGTCGCACATCGCCGGCCCGGCCTCGTGGGCCACCGCCTTGCGGGTGGTCTTGATCAGTACGTCGATCTCACCTTCGAGGGTGACGATCGCCTGCCGGATCCGCCGGATGCCCCGCCGCCGGTCCAGCTCCGCCTCGCTGAACGAGCCCACGCTGGTGTCGTCCGACTCCAGCGCCTCGGCGTCCAGCCGCAGCACGGTCAGCGGCGTACGCAGCCGGTGCGACAGGTCGGCGACCAGTTCCCGCTCGTCGGTGCGGGCCGTGACCAGGCGGTCGGCCATCCGGTTGAAGGCGTAGCCGGCCTCGGCGAGTTCCCGCGGGCCGTTCGGCTCGATGCGTACGCCCAGGTCGCCGTCGCCCACCGCGAGCGCCGCCTTGACCAGGCCCCGGGCCGAGTCGGCCGCGCGGGCGGCTACCCGGTCGACCACCAGCACCGCCGCGCCCACCAGGGCGGCGGCCACCCCGAGCAGCAGCAGCCAGCGCCCGCCGGCGCCCTCGTCCAGCGCGGACTCCGGCACGAAGACCTGGGTCGACCACATGAGCCGGCCAGTGTTCTTCTCCGACCGCTGGTTGCCGTTCTGGTCGTTCTTCGGCTCCGGGTCCTTCGTCACCTGAACCTGCTTGCTCTGGGTGTCCACGTA
>NZ_JAMOKF010000206.1 GCF_023656545.1 Micromonospora phytophila
TGGTTTAGTCGCCTTTGCTCGTACCGAAGGCCCTTCACCATGTCACGCCGCCACGCCGGCAACGAGCGCGATCATCAATCTCTTGCGCGATCCGCCGACACCCCGAACCCCTTATTTACCAGGCTCTTAGAGGGCGAACTCTTCGGGCGCGATGAGCGGTCGTGCATGGCCTCGCCCGCGAGGTACCGGTCGACCCAGCGCTTCACGGTTGGCCAGGAGACCTGGTAGCGGGCGGCGACCTCGCTGACCGGCCAGCCGTCGTCGACGACGAGACGGGCGACGAAAGGGCGGTGCTTGGGGTGAGGGCTGCGTTGGGGTGGGACATAGAGACTCCGGAAGGCGGCGGAGGGCCGGCCCTCCGGGGGGCTGAAGTAGCTGGGTTGAGGTCGGTGCGCCAGGGCTGCCCGCTTAGCGCCCGCGGCGAATTCAGTCGTTGAGGATGCAGAACTCATTGCCCTCAGGGTCTGCCAGGACGGCCCAGCCGAGGTCGTGGCGGCAGTCGTCGATGATGGTGGCTTCGAGCTGCTGTGCGCGGTCGATCTCGGCGCCACGGCTGCTGCTGTCAGTGGGAACGAGGTCGAGGTGGGCGCGGTTCTTGACGGTCTTGACGTCGGTGTCGTTGAGGAGAACAGCACGGTGTCTCCGTGGGGGCTGACGAGGTAGCACTCGTCGGAGCCGGGGTGATAGCTCTCGGGCTCTTGGACGTCCCAGGTGAGCAGCTGGCCCCAGAACTCTGCGATGGCGTGGGGATCGTGGGCGTCGAAGGTCGTGTGGGGACAGACTCAGTGCCACGGCTGGATTCCTTTCAGGGGTGATGAGCCGGCCGACGATGTCGATCAGGTCTTCCAGCGAGCGGCCGAGCGGTTGTTTCGGCGTCACGGAGGGCTTGGGTGGTGACCCGGGAGGCGAGCAGGAGCGCGGCGAGCACGAGTCCGAGGGCTGCGGCGATGAAGGGGGCGCGGATCCCCAGGCTGCGTCCGAGCAAGCCGCCGGCGAGGGCTCCGAGGGGGACGACACCCAGGACGACCAGGCGGTAGGCGGCGGTGACGCGGCCGAGGAGTTCGTCGGGGACTGCTGCTTGGCGCAGGGTGCTGACGACGATCTGGTTCAGCGAGGTGGCGATGGCAGCGCAAAACATGCTGGCAAGGGCGAGGGGTGTGTTGTGACCCAGGCCGAGGATGGCGTAGCTGGCGGCCGGGGCGAGGGCGGCGAGCCAGGTGATGGGGCCTCCGCCGATGCGGGGCACGACGTGTTCGGCGAGTAGCGAGCCGGCGATCGCACCGGCGGCGGGAACGGCGACGAACAGGCCGTAGTGCGACATGGGCATTTGGTACGGGCCGGTGATCAGCAGAACGAGCAGCCCGCCGGTGGCCGCGCCGAAGAAGTTGATTGCCGCCGAGATGAACGCGACTCGGCGCAGCAGGTCGTGGCGCCAGAAGTGGGCCCATCCGGAGCGGATGTCCTGGGTGATGGTGGTCGGGGTCGAGCGGTGGCGCTCCTGTTCCTCGCTGGTGGGGCGTAGCGCGGGCAGCAGCAGAGCCGCCAGGCCGGCGAGGGCGAACGCGGCCGCGCCGGTGTAGAAGGCCGCTGATGCTGCCAGCGCGAACAACGCCGCCCCGGCAGGCGGACCGATGAAGGTGTTGATGACGGACTGGGTCGCGAACAACCGGCCGTTGGCGCGCTCGAGCTGCTCGCGTGGCAGGAGACGGGGCGGGATGGTCAGGGAGGCGTTGTCGACCATCGTCTCGGCGCAACCGGCTAGGAACACTGCGGCGTAGAGCAGTGCGACGTGGCGCCATCCGTTCGCCAAGGCCACGGCGAGCAGCGCGAACCCGGCCGCGCGCAGCCAGTTGCCAGCGGTAAGTATCCGACGTCTGTCCACCCGGTCGGCCATCGCGCCGGCGGGGAGGGTTGCGACCAGCCATGGCAGGAACTGCACCACCGTCATGCCCGCCACCACGAGCGGGTCACGGGTCAGCGTGGCGACGAGCAGCGGCGCTGCGGCCTGCAGCAGCCCGTCGGCGAGGTTTGAGGACGATTGGGACGCCCACAATGCAGTGAACGATCTGCGTGGGGCGGCGGCAGGCACGATCAGTCTCCTGGTGGTGTTCTCATGGGTGATTGGGCGATTGGGAATGAGCATGCCAGTTAGGTAGTCTCACATGCAACAAAGCTTTTGACCATGAGAGGAGCTGATGGTGAGGTTCGGCCACATCGCGGGCGACCGCATGCTCGACCTGGTGAACACCGTTGACTGGCGCCTCGGCGGGTGCGAACGCACTGAGAACCTGAAGACCTTCTCCGACGTCGTCGATTGGTGCATCGAGTCCGACTTGATCAGCGGAGACGAGGCCGTGGCCCTGCGCGACCTCGCCGGCCAGGACGACGCCCGGGCCGAGCGGGAACGGCAACAGGTCATCGAAGCGCGCGAGAGGGTCTACGCAGCTCTCTTCGAGGATGACCCCGAAGCCGCCGCAGACCTCGCGGGCATGTACCGGGCGGCGATCGCCGCAGCCGACCTGGTCCGAACGGGCGACCGCTGGCAATGGCGAGACCGGGAGACCGACCTCCGCTTGCCCCGCAATCGCATCGTCCGCGGGCTCGTGGCTCTCACCCAGCGCGACGACCTCGACCGCCTCCACCAGTGCGAAGACGCCAAGTGCGGCTGGGTTTATCTCGACACATCACCGCGGCGGAACCGCCGCTGGTGCAACACGAAGGACTGTGGCGACCGCAACCGCGCCCGCGCCTACTACGCCCGACAGAAGACGAAGAGCCATCGGCACTGATTCATTCACCGCCTGTGGGCGTGGACTCACGACGCTGAGGCTCAATCAATGTCCCCGGTCAGTACAACTAGCGGCACCGACCAGCCACGCTGACGGGCGGCAGCGACTTCGTCCTGGTAGTTAGCGGCAGGCACCTGAAGAATGAGACGGGTGTGGCCGGCAGATGCTCGGAGGGGACCATGAGACCGAGTCGTGAAGAGACACTGCGGTTGGCGAACGAGCCGGTGACCGCCTGGCCGAACCTCGAGGTGGAGTACGAGCCCCGCCCGGCGAGGAACACGTACGTGGTGGAGCTGAGCGAGGCCGACCTCGTGGCTGTTCGAGGAGGCCCAGCGCCGCGGCGTCAACCCGTCGACGGTGATCCAGGGCCTGATGCGCCAGGCGCGCCGAGCGGCAGATAGCCCGCCAGCAGAACAAGACGCGGAGGCAGGACCTTCTCCTTCCGCGCCTCGATCCGAGGCTTAGCCCCGTACTCGAACGCGAGGGGACGGGAGGGCGCACCAGCAGACGCAGGTAGCTACCGGCCGTCCCCCACAGCCTTCTTTCACATCACATGGATCATGCATCCATGGATGCACGCTGGGGAAAGGAAACGCGGTCTAGCGTCACGTTCCGTCGACAATGCTACATGCCGAATCCGGACAAACCTGCATAACTGCAGGTCAGAGCAACCTCTCCTTCCGACTACGGATCAGAAGGTTAGGGGTTCGAGTCCCTTCGGGCGCACAGAGCAAGGGGAAGCCCCCGACCAGCCGAAACGGCACGGTCGGGGGCTCTTTCGTGTCCGCCAAAATCAGGCTTCGAGCGGCCTTGGGAGCCAAGCTGGGAGCCACCGGGTACCTCACTGCCCGGACAGCGCACGGGACATGGCCGCCGCAGCAGAACGGCGATCGCCTTCCATCAGGTGCCCGTAGACACCCTTGGTGATCGCGATCGACGTATGCCTCGATCGACCGACGGAGCGGCCAAAGAGCAGATCCTCATCCGTGTCGATCCTGAGACCTACACCGCGCTTCAGCGCGCAGCCGTTTGAGGGGCGCAGGTCGATGCAAGACCTCGTGTGCGCGATCATCGAGGACTTCGTCGTCGGACTGCGATCGAGAGAGCCGGGATTCGAAAAGGCACTGCTCGGACTGCGAGAGGCGCAGGCAACGAAGGACGGTGTACTTGCACGGCGCGGTGTTCACGGAGGTCGGGCTGTCGCTCCTGACAGCGCCCTCTTGTACAGCCATCCGTACACCCGAGCCGACCGACCTGGCCAGTCGAGCGCAGACGCGAGACGACAGTGCGAGCAGATCAGCGACAGCGACTGACGCCGGCCGACAGGTGTCTTGATCTTTGCAAGGCAAGGTTCGCCCGCTCGGGTCTTCGAGGGCATGATGTGCCGGTGATTACGGAGCAGGAGGCGCGAAGGACGGCGAAGGCGGTGCTGCAGGACATGTCCTCGGTGCCCGGTGTGCCGCAGCTTGCGATTACCGACCTGGAGGAGCGCCAGACCTGTTGGGTCTTGTACTACCAGTCGGTGCGGTACATCGAGACCGGATCCTTCCTCGACTCCGTCGCCGGCAACGCGCCGATCCTTGTGGACCGGACAACGGGGCAGCCGCACGAGACGGGCACGGCTCGACCGATCGACTTCTACATCGCCGAGTACACCAACGGCCGACACACGTGCGCATTCTGCGCGACGGCGCAGGCGTAAGCACCAACACCTGCGCCGGCGTGTCAGGCCCGGGATTTCCCGGCTGCCCGGTCGACGAGGGCTTGGGCAACTTCGCGGAGCTTGCAGTTGGAGTCCTGCGACACCTTGGCCAGGACCGCGAACGCCTCGGCCGGTGTGCAGCGGCGCTCGGCCATGATGATGCCCTTAGCCTGCTCGATGACCGCCCGGTTGGCCATCGCCTCCTGCATCTGCCGGGCGAGGGTGGCGGTGCTGTCGTAGAGCTGCGCGTTGGCCAGGGCCACCGCGGCGTACGCGGCGAACGTCTCCAGGACCGACACCGAGTCGTCGTCGAAGGCGTGCGGCGTGGGCGCGTAGACGTTGAGCGCTCCGACGACCGCCTCCTGCACCGGCAGGCCGATCGACACCGAACTGCCCACCCCCGCCTTCTCGGCGCGTTCGGCCCAGTCAGGCCACCGGTCGTCGGCGGCGAGGTCGGGCACGGACATCACATCGCCGCTGGCGGCGGCGTCCAGGCACGGGCCGCGGCCCTGCGCGTACTGCCGCTCGTCAAGGTCGCGCGCCACGTCGCCGGTGAACGCCGCCGTGTACCCGATCCCGCCGCGCACGAGCGTCACCGACACCTGCACCGGCACAGGCAGCACCCGTTCGGCCAACTCGGCGACGCGCTGCAGGACATCGTCAAGACCGACCTCGCCGAGCTTGATCCGGCCGAGCTCGGTGAAGGCTTCAGTGGGGTCCATCGGCGGGCGGGTCATGCACGGGGTCCTCACGACCGGCACACCCTGCCCGAAACCGAGACCGAGGAGAGCGCGCGGATGGCAGCCCACACTTCGCGGGCCGCTGCACGGCCCCACCAGGGCGGAGCCGGGACCCACGCCGCTTCATCGACGCCGGTTCGCCACATCCGACGCCCCGGATGCGGACTACAGAACCGTCAATTTACTCCGTCTGCCGCTGGGGCGTCCCGGCCCGCCAGGTCAACGGCGGGTCCGGCCTCGAAGCGAGCATGCTCAGCACGGCCAGGCCGATGACGAACCGGTCCCGGACCGTGTCGTCGGTGAGCCCGAAGACAGCACGTAGGGCCGTGGCCTGGCCCCGGGCAACCGGCTGGGCCTTCAGTCGGCCCGGTGCAGCGGCCCCCACTCCGCGGACGCCTGCTCCTCGACCGCCCGGTCCGCCTCGCGCAGGGCCCGCTCCGACACCCAGGCGACCGGCCGGTGGCAGCGCACCAGCGGCTCGTTGTCCGGCCCCCGGCCGCACTGCTCGCCGATGAGCACCCACGGGCGTACGCCGGGGCCGCGCAGCTCGCGCAGGTGGCAGTAGTCGTAGAGCCGTCGGGCCACCCACAGGCGCAGCGGACGGTTTCCCCACCACGACTCGACCGCGAGCGGGTTCGCGGAGAGACCGGGCAGGTCGATGCCGGTCAGCGCGTCCCGGCTGGACTGTCCCGCACCGCACTCCCCGGACAGGTCGGCGTCGGGCCCCCGGGACCACCGGACGTACAGCTTCTCCTCCGGGCCGGCCTCCCGCAGCAGGTCGACGAGCTGTTCCAGGTCGTCGACGACGGGCATCACCGATTCGTACCGCGCGCCGCTCATGTGGCTCTTGTGCCCTGTCGACGCGCGACCATTCCTCGATCATCCCGGCTCGGACGCACGGCGGCGCTCAGCCCTGTCGGTAGGTGTTCCGGTAGTAGCCGCCGACCCGGTCCCGGTAGTCGGGCTCGCCGTACGCGTCCGGGTCGAACGCCGGCGACTGCTTGACCTGCTCCCGGGTGCGGTGCACCTGCACGACGCGGTCGAGGTGGTCCACCCGGGCCACCGTGCCGATCGGCAGCAGCACCTTGCGGCCGAGGATCCACGGCCCGGTGTCCACCACCAGCCAGCGGGCGTCGGTGTCGGCGCTGGCCTCGTCGACGGAGCCGATCCGCCCGTCGGTGGCCTCCACCCGGTAGCCGGCCAGGTCGACCGGGGTACCGGGGCCGGGGGCGTCCGGCCCGGCGCCGGCGCCGGGCCGCCCGCCGGTCGGCGCCGCGTCCGGGGTCGCCTGCTCGTATCCGCCCGCGAGGGCGGACGGGTCACGCCAGGCCCAGGGGTTGAACGTCGACGGTTGCACGGGCCACCTCCGATGACGGGTCTTTTCGCCGGTCGGAGTGAGCAGTGCCCACCGCACGGTCACCGGAAACAACGTGGCAATTTTCGGTTCACCGAAATGTCTCGGTGCGAAATACGTCATATTCGTCGTCGGTCGATGGGCGGGATGCGGGCGTCGCAGGTGGCGGCGCCCGGAATTGCGGGGACGCACACCCGACCGCGATGCGGAGTGTCCGCCCGGCACATTCTCCCGCTCCACCGTCGCCGACCATTCTGGCCGGCATCCGCTGCACGGATACAAAGGGGGACGTCAGATGCGCCGTACCATTCGCCGGCTCGGCACCGCGCTCGCTCTCACGGTGGGGCTCGTCGGCGGCGCCGGGGGTGCCGCCCAGGCGGCGACCGTGAACCCGGTGACGCCGCAGTCGCTCTGCGGGCCCGGCTACACCGCCGTCGACCAGGATCCGATCCGGCACGCCCAGACCGGCGCCCGGCTCGGCACCGTCCACCTGCTGTACCACCCGCTCGTCGGGTACGCCTGCACGGTGACGATCAAGTCCGCCCACGTCGGCACGCTCACCCGAACCCAGGTCTACGTCGGCGGCGCGGTCGACGACGCGAACAAGCTCTACGCCGCCGGCCCGACCCGTGCGTACGTCCGGGGTGGCTGCACGATCTGGGGCGGCCTCATGGCCGACCCGACCGGCACGATCCACTACCACGACCGGGCGAACCCGGCGGTCGGCGGCATCGGCACCTGCTTCTGAGGCGCGCGCCCCGGCGGGCCCGCCGCGACGTGACGGGACTGCCGGGGCGATCTCGAGGGCGGTCGGCGCAGCGCGCCGCTAGTGTCGGACCGGTGGGACGGATGCGCGGCGTCCACGAGCGGCCGGCGGGGCTGACGTACCAGCCGGAGCTGGTCGACCCGGACGAGGAGCGGTCGCTGCTGACCGCGCTGGCGGCGTTCGACTTCCGCGAGGTCCGGATGCACGGGCAGATCGCCCGGCGGACGGTCCGTCACTTCGGCTTCGACTACGACTACGGCTCGTTCCAGCTCACCGAAACCGAGGCGCTGCCGGTGGAGTTGCGCGAGGTGCGGGAGCGGTGCGCCGCGCTCGCCGGCGTTCCCGCGTCCGGGCTCGCCCAGGCCCTGGTCACCCGCTACCCGCCCGGCTCGGTCATCGGCTGGCACCGCGACGCTCCCGCCTTCGGCCCGACCGTGGTCGGGCTCTCCCTGGGCTCCGCCTGCCGGTTGCGCTTCCAGCGGGGCACCGGCGACGACCGCCGGGTGTACGAGGTCGAGCTGGCGCCCCGGTCGGCGTACGTGCTGGCCGGGGCGGCGCGGGCCAGCTGGCAGCACAGCATCCCGCCGGTGCCGGACCTGCGCTACTCGATCACCTTCCGGCAGCTGCGGGGGTCGTGAGCTGCGGTGTCGGCCGGCTCTCCCGGCCGTCCGACCCGGTGTCGCTGGCATACTCGGCTGCCATGGTGCTGTCACGCGGCTGGGCGCTCTTCCTCACCGGGGTGGGAATCTGGACCTGGGTGATCTGGCCGAGGTTCGCCGTCGCCATCTGGAAGGACCCCCGGTCCTGGTCCACCGGCACGATCGGCGAGTTCCCCGCCACCGGGTTCCTGTGGGTGCACGCCCTGCTGATCGCGGCGTCGCTGGCCATCGGCACCACCGTCGGGGTCCTCGGCGTCCGCGCCTGGCGGGCCACCGGTCGGCGCACCGACCGACCTACCGGCTGACGAGCCACGGGTCAGCGGACTGGCGTCGGTGCGGGGTCGGACGTCCGTAGCCACGCTCGTCGCGCGCGAACTGGGCGAACTCGATCGGCGGACGGCCCAGCAGCCGCCGTACGTCGTCGGTCAGTCCGTCGGCCAGCCCCAGCCGCCAGGTGGTGTAGGTGGTGTAGAGGGCGAGCGTGACCAGGGCCATCCCCCACGCCATCCTGCGCGCGGGCGGCCCGCAGGTAGCGCGCCGGACTCGCCGGGACGTACCGGACCGGCCGGTCCAGCTCCGCGCCGAGCACCCGCGCCACCTCGGCGTACGTCAGCGCCCGTGACCCGGTCGGGGTGCACGCCCTCCCGGCGTGGCCGTCCTCGCGCAGCGCCAGCGCGCCACCTCCGCGACGTCCCGGACGTCGACGAACGCCGTGCGGCCCCTCCCTGCGGGCAGCAGGATCCGGTCCTGTTCCCGATGTCCCCGGCGTGGTGGAGAGGTTCTGCATGAAGAACGCCGCCCGGACGAAGGTCCACTCCAGGCCGGACCGGCGCAGCCACTTCTTCAGGTCGTGGTGCGGGACCGCCGGGTTGCGCTCGGCGCCTGCAACGACAGCAGCACCACCCGGCGTACGCCGAGCTGCCGGGCGCGGTCGAGCGCCGGGAGCATGTCCCGCTTGACGTTGCCGATCTGTGGGGGGCGCATGAGGAACATCCGGTCCACTCCCGTGAAGGCCGCATCCCAGGTGTCCGGGTCGGTGAAGGAGAAGGCGACCGTCTCGTCCCACGGTCCGGTGGCCGCCCCATCGCGGACGGCTGCCCGCACCCGGTGGCCGCCGTCGCGCAGGATCCGGGCGACGTGCCAGCCGGCCCGCCCGGTCGCGCCGGTCACCAGAACTGTCAGGTCCGCCCGGGAATGTCGGGGCCCCGCAGTGCGCTGATACCCCCGTCAGCGGGATCTTCGGTCCCACCGCTTCGGAGGTGTCACCCTGCTGATCAGGGCAGATAGCTCGGTGAAGATGGTGTGACCCGGGACGCTACCCGTGGATTTGACGATCAAACCCGCGGACGCGTAACTTTCTCTCTGTCAGCGCGGAACGGACGAAACGGGCGAAAGTCCTGGAGGCCGGAGCGCGGGAATGACTCCAGGGTCGGGCCGGTTGTATCCGGTACGAGCCTGGATCGGGCTCCGGAGGCTTTACGAAGCCGGACGGGGCCGGGAATGACTCCAGGGTCGGGCGGGTTGAACCCCGTGTGAGCCTGGACCGGGCGGTGCCCCCGGATTCGCCGCGAGGCGGATTTGGTGAAGCGAAGCCGACCGGGTAAGGTTGTCGACCGGCAGGGAAACGGACGAGCTAGCGGGAAGCCGCAGCGGCCGGCCTGCCAAATCCGATGATCAGCGCGGCGGTCACCGCTGCGCGTGCTCAGCGGCGCCAACCCGTACGAAGCACGACAGACCGGTACACACGGTTTGACACGGCGGAGACGGTGAGGTAACGTAGTAAAAGTGCCCGGCGCCAAGCGGCGGGTGCGGTGGACGAAATACCCCGGGTCGGGGCTCCACGGTGTGGGGTTTTCGGGCGGTGTGTGGTTGTTCTTTGAGAACTCAACAGGGTGCTTGATAAGCCAGTGCCAATTATGATTTATACCCCGGACTGGTCGGGCTTCGGCTCGGTTGGTCTTGGATTCCTTTGGCAACATTGTTTGTT
>NZ_JAMOKF010000020.1 GCF_023656545.1 Micromonospora phytophila
CCGGCGGTCAGGTAGGCGAACGCGACCAGCACCGTGCCGACCGCGCCGGTCGCGCCGTTGACCAGCGGCGGATGCCCGCGCCAGCGGGCCAGCCCGCCGGTCGCCGCGCCGATGAGCAGGGCCACCGCCGGCAGAATCAGGATCGCCTGCCGCTGCGCCGCGTCGGCGTCGAGCCCGGCCGGCTCCAGCACACCGAGCCGTAGGGCGGGCAACGGCCCGGCGGATGTGAGCGACGGGACGACCGAGACCAGCGCCAGCAGCCAGACCGCGCCGCCCACCGCCGCCATGTTCCAGCCCAGCGGCGGCTTCACCAGGACGGCGATCCCGGCACCCGCGCCGACCAGCGCGCCGAGGGTCGCGCAGATGCCGACGGCCAAGATCGGGTCCACAGAGAACCGCAAGGCGGCCTGGGCCGGCCGGATGCAGAGCGGCGCCACGACGGTGGCGCCCAGCGCGGCAGCGGCGGCGACGGCCACCAGGCTGCCCGTGCTCCCCAACACCCCGTACCGGCGGGCCAGGCGTGCGGTGACGACGGTGCCGGCTACGGCGGCGTGTGCCGCGAACCAGCCCACCCAGACGAGCTGGGCCGGCCACTGGTTGACGGTGGCGCCGGTGGAGGCGCCGGTGAGCTGGACGATGCCGAAGCCGAACGCGATGCCGAGCTGACCGGCACCGGCGAGCACGCCCATGCCGAGCGCTGTGAGCAGCAGGTTACGCCAGGTGCGAAAGACCATGTCCGGCACGCTACGCAACTTATGCACTATTTGTGACCGGAGTGCAGGATTCACGTCGCACCGCCCTGCCAGCGGTTCGACCAGGCGCGCGAGGTACGCGTCCCGCCCACATTGGTGAACATGTGGATGGTGCCCGGGTTGCGATAGACCACGCCGCCGGTCGGCTCGTCCGCGTCAATCCGGGTGCCGTCGACCGTCTGCACCAGGTTCTCCGCGTCCTGCACCGCCACCACCAGGTAAGGGTGGTCGTGCCGGTGCAGCGGCTGGGACTCGCCCGGCTCCAGCGCACACGTACGGATCATGGCCTCGTGCGCGGACAACGATCATGCCGCAGGCCAACCAGCATCCAGATGAGACATGCCCAGGGTGCGGCAGTCGCCGGCTGAGATCTTGCTCCTGAGCAGGGGTGGACGCGAGACGCCCCACGTGATCGTCTGAGCATTGTGGCACGGCGAAGGCCGTTGACGTTCTTGACCGTGGTGGCCACCTGTCTCGCCCTCGCCGCCTGACCCCAGGCGGGCAGTAGCGACGGCGTCTGTTCGGAGTTGCCTGCCGGGCAGACCGACTGCCCCGATCACTCCAACGTCGAGGAAGGGCGGCCGACGGCGTCGCTGCCGCTGGTGGTCGCCCCTTTCGTGATGCATCATGCGCCGCCAGGATCCGCCTTCCTTGCTGAAACGGAAACTACCCCAGGGGGGTATGTGTCGCAAGGGGTGGCCTGTCCGGTTGTCGTTGACGTGGATCACTTGACAAGGTATACCCCCAGGGGGTACACCTTCACCACTTACCCATACCCCCCAGGGGCATAAAGGAGTGGTTGTGATGTCTCACGGAACCAAGCGGTGGTGGGCCCTCGGCCTCATCGCGCTCGCCCAGTTCATGGTCATCATGGACACCTCGATCATCGGCGTCGCCCTACCTCGGATGCAGACGGATCTCGGCTTCTCACCGGAGAACCTGTCCTGGGTGTTCAACGCCTACGTGGTCGCCTTCGGCGGCCTGCTGCTGCTCGGCGGCCGGTTGTCCGACCTGTTCGGCGCCCGCCGCATGTTCACCGCCGGCTGGCTGATCCTCCTGGTCGGCTCGGCCGCGGCGGGCCTGGCCGACAACGTCGCCGTCGAGCTGGCCGCCCGCGCCGTCCAGGGCACCGGCGCCGCCCTGATCGCACCCTCGGCGCTGACGCTGCTGATGATGCTCTTCGGCGCCGAGCCGCGGGAGCTCACCCGGGCCCTCGCCCTCTACGGAGCTGCCGCCCCGGCCGGTGGCACCGCCGGCGTCTTCCTTGGCGGCGTGATCACCGAGTACGTCAGCTGGCCCTGGGTCTTCTACATCAACATCCCGATCGCCCTGCTCGCCGTCCTCGCCACCCCGGCGCTGATGCCGGCAGGCGACGCGCGGCGCGGCTCCCTTGACGTCGCGGGCGCCCTGACGGTCACCGCCGGTCTCGGCGCCGCCGTGTACGCCATCGTCCGTGCCCCTGAGGTCGGCTGGACCTCCGCCCAGACCTGGCTGGTCCTCGCCGGTGCGGTCGCCGCACTGGTCGCGTTCGTCGCCATCCAGGCGGCGCGCCGTGAGCCGCTGATGCGACTGTCTATCTTCCGCGCCCCGAACCTCGCCGCCGCGAACGTCGCCCAGCTCCTGCTCGGCGCGGCGTGGATTCCGATGTGGTTCTACCTGAACTTGTACCTGCAGCAGGTCCTCGGCTACAGCGCCTTCCCCAGTGGCGCCGCGCTGCTGCCGATGACCGTCCTCATCATGGTCGGGATGATCGCCGTCGCACCGCGGGCCATCAACCGGTTCGGACCCAAGCCCATGGCGGTGACGGGACTCGCGGTCCTCGCCGCTGGCCTCGGGTGGCTCGCCCTGATCCGTCCCGATGGCACGTTCGTGGCGGACGTCCTGCCCGCCTCGCTCGTCGCGGCGCTGGGCATGTCGCTGGCCTTCATCCCGTCGCTGGGCACGGCGATCTCCAGCGCCCGGCCCGAGGAAGGCGGGCTTGCCTCCGGCATCGTCAACACCAGCTACCAGGTCGGCTCCGCTCTCGGTCTGGCCGCCATGACCGCCGTCGCCGCCTCCTACGGCGCCGACCAGCTCGGCGATCTGCCGGCTCTGACCGACGGCTACTCGGCCGCCTTCATCGGCGCCGGCGTCATCGCCGCCGCCGGAGCTGTCATCGCCGCGATCACCCTGCGCACCCGCGCACCCCAACCGGAAACCACCGCCACCGAGACCGTCCGGGTCGGCTGACCTGGCTCTTCCCGCGGCGTGATCCCGCCTGACGAGTCTGCGGGGCGGTCGGCCGTCACGGCCGACCGCCCCACAGACGAGCAAGGGGAGTAGGAGGTGCAGCCGGCCGGTTGCGGACGACCCAACCCTCGAACGGGGCCTTGGTGGAAGGACCTTCCGGGTCTCGCCGTCGCCGGCCAACCGGACCCCTGCCGAGACCGATCGAGGTGTCAGCTCCGACAGACGAGCGGAATCCTGCCCCTACGGTCGCCGGCCGATTGATTCCTCTAGGGGCTGTATCGAAGTCGCTCCGGGTCCGGCCGCAGCTTCGAGCCCAGTACCAGGCAGAGGGGTCACGGCTCCTGCTGTGAGCCCGGGTTCCATGACGCGCGGAGCTGGTCGAGGACGACCGTGCTGCCGGCGCTGAGCGTGCGATCGGGGTGCGTGACGAGGTGGACGGCCGGCGCAGGTGGGAGCGGGCCGGGAACGGCAATGAGCGCGCCTGCCCGCAGCTCGGCGGCGGCGGTGGCGGTGGGAAGCACCGCCCAGCCGAGCCCGGCCGCGACGCAGCGCTTGACGGCTTCAATGCTGCCGAACCGGACGCGGCGAAAGTCCGGTTGCCCGACGGCGAACAGGCTGCGGGCCACCTGGTCGCTGTAGCTGCAGCCGTCCTCGAGCAGGAGTACGTCGTGCTCGGCCAGCTGCGCCCAGGTGACTGTCCCTGCCGGCAGGTCGAGGTCGGGCCCGGCGACAATGGTGAGTTCTTCGGCGCCGAGGACCTGCAGATGGAGGTCAACGGCGGACATGTCGGGTTCGAGGAGCAGAGCAGCTTCGGCGGTGCCGGCGCGTACGGCTTGGAGGGCCTGCGCGGTGCCCCCTGGTACGAGCGACAACCGGATCTGGGGCGCCAGGAGGCGCAGCTTGCCGAGCACGGCGGGGAGTCGGTAGGCGCACAGGGACTCGGGGGCCATGAGCCGCACCCGGCCAGAGGGTCGGCCGTCTCGGGCGGGCACCTCGGAGGCAAGGCGGCCCTCCAGATCGAGCAGCTGGGTCGCGTACGACAGGAGCCGGGTGCCGGCGTCGGTCAGCGCAGCCCCGGACGGAAGCCGGTCGAACAGTCGGACGCCCAGGTGCCGCTCGAGGGCCTGCACATGCCCGGTCACGGTGGACTGCACGTAGCCCAGTTCCCGCCCCGTCGCGGTGAAACTGCCGGTGCGGGCCACGATGGTGAAGGTCCGCAGCAGGTCCGTCTCCACTGCCATTCCTTTCCTCGATTTGTTCCATCATGATTCATCGTTGGACTTGATGGGGCTACGCGGCGAGACTACCCCTCGGAGGTGCTCGATGACTGACATCGTTGACATGACGGTTGCGCGGCCCGGAGCCGCTGGGATGGAGGTGCTGCGCTACGCCGCCTTTCCGGACGGGGCCGTCGGCGGAAACCCCGCGGGTGTCGTGCTGGACGCGACCGGGCTCGACGACGCCGCCCGCCTGGCCGTCGCAGCCTCGGTGGGCTATTCCGAGACGGCGTTCCTCGAGCCCAGCAGGCGGGACGGGGAGTTCCGGGTGCGGTATTTCAGCCCACTGGCTGAGGTGGCGTTCTGCGGACACGCGACGATTGCCGCCGCCGTCGCCCTGGCCGAACGCCGCGGTAGCGGGCCGCTGCTGTTTCAGACTCTCGCCGGCGCGGTCGAGGTGAGCACCGATGAGAGCGATGCGGGCCGGACCGCCACGCTCACCAGCGTCCCCACCCGTACCCGGCCCGCCTCGGGCGAGGAGCTCGCCGCCGCTCTCGCAGCGCTACGCTGGCGCTCCGCCGACCTGGACCCCCGGTACCCCGTACACGTCGCGTACGCCGGCAACAACCACCTCGTACTCGCCGTGTCGGACCGCGCCCGCCTGGCGGACCTCAACTACGACTACGACACGCTGGCAGCCCTGATGGCCGAGCGCGGCTGGACCACGCTCCAACTCGTACACGCCCACACGCCGCTGCTGTTCTCTGCCCGCAACCCCTTCCCGCCCGGAGGTGTCGTGGAGGACCCCGCCACCGGAGCGGCCGCGGCCGCCTTCGGCGGCTACCTACGGGCACTCCACTTCGTGGACCCTCCGGCGCAGATCACGCTCCTGCAGGGCGCGGACATGGGCAGCCCCAGCCGCCTGCTCGTTGACGTGATGGGCGACGACGACCGGGTGCAAGTGACCGGCAGCGCCAGATCGATTCGCTAGGGCCTGTGTCGAAGTCGGTCAGAGCCACTCGACGTGTACGCCTTGCCGGCCAGGACCCGGTCCGGGCGGGTCCGCGGCCGACCGGCGCCCAGGCGGGGCACCCGGATGCCGTCGAGCACCGCGACGAACTGGGGACTGTCCCCGCGCTGCCCAGCGGTCAACACGATCGACAACGGCTTCTGTCCCTGCTCACAGGCCAGGTGCAGTTTCGTCGTCAGCCCGCCCCGCGACCGCCCGCAGGAGGTGGAGAAGGCGGCGACCGCGGCGGAGGCTGCCGGCCGGACGGCCGTGCTGGCCGGCTGGGACGGTCAGGCTCGCGGCGTCCTCGCGGTGGCCGACGTGGTCAAGCCGACCAGCCGGGCGGCGATTGCTCAACTCCGAGGCCTTGGCCTGACCCCGGTCCTCCTCACCGGCGACAACACCACTGTCGCACAGGCAGTCGCCGCCGAGGTCGGCGTTGACCAGGTGATCGCCGAGGTCCTGCCGGCCGACAAGGTGGACGTGGTCGCCCGGCTCCAGGCCGAGGGGAAGGTCGTGGCGATGGTCGGCGACGGAATCAACGACGCCGCCGCGCTCGCACAGGCCGACCTGGGCCTGGCCATGGGCACCGGCACGGACGTGGCGATCGAGGCGAGCGACCTGACCCTGGTCCGAGGCGACCTGACCGCCGCCGTGGACGCGATCCGGCTCTCCCGGCGCACCCTCGGCATCATCAAGGGCAACCTGTTCTGGGCCTTCGCCTACAACGTGGCCGCCCTGCCGCTGGCCGCCGCCGGCCTGCTCAACCACATGATCGCCGGGGCCGCGATGGCCTTCTCCTCGGTCTTCGTGGTCGCCAACAGCCTCCGGCTGCGCCGCTTCCGCGCCGTCAGTTAAGACAGCGTCGAGGCGCACCTGCCAGGCAGGTGCGCCTCGACGTGCACGTCGAAGAGGTCTTCTGACCGGTGAAACGGTCATCTGGTTCACAGCCGCGAGCCAGACTTTGGCAGCCCATCGGCAATGACGTCCCGGCAGAGCAAGGCGTTATCGCAGTTGGTCGCGCAGATTGTTCATCTCGCTAACGTCCCGAAGTTGCTCCTCGTGGATCTTCTTGCCGAGGTCCGCGGCCTCACCGCTACCGGGGGCCAATTCCATGTCCGCCATCGTCTCGTCCGGCATCCCGGTGCCGTACTCAGTTGCGCTTGGTGCGCGTGTCGGGTTTGGCGGGCAAACACTCCGCCAAGCATGCCGTCGCTGGGGAGAGCCATCGGCCGCTTTCCGCCAATGCGATAGATGGCGGGTGCGGCCGGATGGGGCTGTCTGAAGGGGTTGATTCTCCTCCTAGTCCGCGAGGATTCGCAGTGTTTTCACGAAACTGCGCCGGGTAATCGGTGGCCGAGAGCCCGGCGAGCCGGTCGTGAGGCCAGGAAGCCGGAAGTGTCCGAGGCACCGACGGCGTACCGCGGGCGTTCTCTCCCCGCGGTACCGCGCCTCCGACTTTCCGGAGGCGTCAACCCGATGGGAGCTTGACGATGAAATCACGTTTCCGAAAGAGCACGCTGTCCGTTGCCCTCATGGTCACCGGTGGCGCTGTTGCCGCTCCGGCGATGGCCGCTCACGCCAGTCCGGCAGTGGACACGCCGGCCGTTACGGTGCAGCTATCGCACGAGTCGCAGCCGCCGCCGGAGCCGCCCAAACCGCCCCAGCCGCAGCCGCCTCCGGACGAAGACAATAGGGTGCTGGAGCACGACTACCAGAAGCAGCCGAATGGCTACTACTGCGCCCCGGCGGCGACCCGGATCGCCCTGTCCACGCAGGGCAAGGTCCTGAGTCAGAAGGAGGTCGCCCAGAAGTTGGGCACGACCGAGGCCGGTACGAATTCTGCCAATGACACCACCCGGGTGCTGAACGAGATGACCGGTGGCGGCTACGAGACCACGGAGATCGGCGGAGTCAATGCCACGCCGGAGCAGGTCGACAAGCTAAGTGCCGACGTGGTTGAGGCGGTCGACGCCAAGCGGGGCGTAGTGGCCAACACCATGGGAACCGGGGTCGACACCGATGGTGAGCAGCATGTGTTCCCCGGCGGGCACTACGTGACCATCATCGGATATGACGACGACGGCGACAGGCTGAAGGTCGCCGACCCGTACGACCCGGAGAAGCACTACTGGATGACCGACCAGAAGATGGCCAACTGGATCGCCGCCCGCGGCTACTCCGGCTAATACCCCTCGCGACACGGCCGCAGTCCGGGCTCGAACACCAGGGCCCGGCCAGCGGCCTTGTCGGACGTCGACGGGCCCGCCTGGGGTCCCCGCGTCAGCCACGGCGGCGTGCCCGACGGAGTTGTACCGCGTACGGCTAGGTTCGAGCGTCAAGATGGGATGCTCACCGGTCAGGATTGTCAGGCGGGCTTGGGCGCGGCGAGGTGTTGATGTGTGTGGCCGCTCGCTGTGTCGGTCGCCGGTTCACGCTGGTCTCGGTGCCCGCCGGTCGCGGCGGCGCTCGAGTTCGTCGGCGTCCACGAAGGTGACCATGGGTGCCCCGGGCACACCCCACATCACCACGACGAACCTGCTCGTCGCGTCCTCGAGATTGTTGGCGTCCTGGTAGTGAATCAGGTCTCCCCCGGGTTCCCAGAAGGCCTCACCTGCCCTAATGATCCGTTCGGGCTCGCCTTCGAGTTCGAACTTCATCTCCCCTTCGAGCATGTAGCCGAAGACGGGACCGGAGTGCCGGTGCGGCGGCAGACCGCGACCACCGGGCGGTATCTCGACTAGCAGCGTCGTGACCTGGGCGGGCTGCGGGACTGCCGGCCGGATCTGCTCGGACAGGGTCGTCAAGACCGAGGTGATTGGCCAGGCAGGTTGCGGTGAAGACGTCATGAATGCACGCTAGGCAAGCTCAGGTGCGGTGGCAGCCGTTTCTCTTGGGCTGGCGGTTTCAGGTGGGGACGCGACGTCCGGGCGGTGTGAAGGCGGCCAGGACGGTCGCTGTGATGAATCCTGCGGCCTGGTCGGGATCGAGGCGGCCGGCGTTGATTTCGTCGGCGGCGGTGTGCATCACATTGTGCATGACGCCGATCAGCCATGAGGTTGATAGGTCGCTCCGGAACACTCCGTCGTCCTGACCGCGCTTCACGAGGCCTTCGACGCGCTCGACCGGGCCGGCGTGCAGGTCGCGGATCCGGCTTGGCGGGAGAACTGTCTGGGCCGCGAGCAGGAGTGAGCGGGACTGGTTGACCAGCAGCCAGCTGGAGTCGATCAGCCGGGTGAGTGCCTGCCGGGTGTCGCCGGTCAAGTCGACCGCGTCGAGTGCGGCGTGGCCCTGTTCGATGGCGTGGGCGAGCGCCGCCTCGACCAGGTCGGCGCGGTTCGGGAAGTGGCCGTAGAGCGTGACCCTCCCAACGCCGGCCGCCTTCGCGATCTCGCTGACGCTGGCATCCGGGTTACGGCTCAAGGCGTTTACCGCGGCCTCGAGTATCGCCGCGATGCTGCGCTGCGCATCCGCTCGCCTGGCCGACGACCTTCCCGACGTCGGTACCGTCACCCGATCCCCCTTGTTGAACAGTGGTGTACGAGTTACTGTACCCGACACAAGTCAAACACTTCTGTTCGAATTGGAGGCGACGCCGTGTCCGCTCAGGCCGTCGACCAACCGGAAACCACTGCCACCGACCCACGCCGCTGGCGCCTGCTGGCACTGCTCGGCGTCGCCCAGTTCATGCTCATCCTGGACGTCACCGTGGTGGCGATCGCGCTACCGCACATCGGCGCGGACCTCGGTCTGCAACGCGACACGCTGACCTGGGTGGTCAGCGCGTACACGTTGATGTTCGGCGGCCTGATGCTGCTTGGAGGGCGAGCCGCGGATCTACTCGGTTCCCGGCGTGTGGTGCTGCTCGGCCTGCTCGTGTTCACCGTCGCGTCGCTGGTCACCGGTCTGGCCGCAGGTGCCGCGATGCTGATCGGCGGCCGCGTCGCGCAGGGCGTCGGTGCGGCGATGCTGTCACCCGCCGCGCTGTCGGTGGTGACGAGAATCTTCCACGGAGAGGAGCGCAACAAGGCGCTCGGCATCTGGTCGGCGCTGGGCGGTGGCGGCTCGGCGATCGGTGTCCTGCTCGGTGGTGTCCTGACCGCCGGTCCTGGCTGGCAGTGGGTGTTCTACATCAACCTGCCCATCGGCCTGGTCCTGCTGGTGGCACTGGCCCGGCTGCTGCCCGCAGAGCTGCCGCAGGGAGCTCGGGCGCGCCTGGATGTGCCGGGCGCCATGCTTGTCACGGCCGCAACCGGCACGGCGATCTACGCGCTGATCAACGCGGGCGACCGGGGCTGGCTGACCGCCGCGACCCTCGGGACTCTGGCCGGTGCCGTCGTCCTGTACGTCCTGTTCGCCGTCGTGCAGCGCACGGTGCGGTCGCCGCTGATGGACCTGCGGATCCTGACCCGACGGTCGGTGGCCGGCGGCACGTTCCTGATCCTGGTGGCGACCGCGCTGATGATCGCGGTGTTCTTCCTCGGCTCGTTCTACCTGCAGCACCACAAGGGCTACGGCGCGCTGCGGACCGGTCTGCTGTTCCTGCCGGTCGCGGTGGCGACGATCATCGGCGCGCAAGTCGCCGGCCATCTCGTTGGCCGCCTCGGCGCCCGGCCCGTCGCGATGACGGGCCTTGCGATCGCTGCCGTCGGTACCGCGGTACCCGCCTTCTGGGACGGCCCGGTCTCGGTGGTGACCGGAATCAGCGTCGGCGCAGCGGGAATCGGCGCCGCCTTCGTCGCCGCCTCCACCACCGCGCTGGGACAGGTCGCTCACCACGAGGCGGGAATCGCGTCGGGTCTCCTCAGCACCTTCCACGAGTTCGGCGCCGCCCTCGGAGTCGCCGTCGTCTCCAGCATCGCGGCGGCGAGTATCGCCGGCAGCAGCAGCACCGGCTTCAACCGCGGCTTCACCTTCGCCGCCATCGTGGCCGCGGCTTCCGCTGTCCTGGCACTGCTCATCGTCCCGGCCGTGAAACCACCCGCAGGCGCTCAGGCCCACGCGCACTGAACAGCCGGCGTCCTGACGCAGCTGCAGCGACTGTCTGCGGTCGTCATCTCCTGAACACCCATACTCTGGCGTGGACGTCGGGTACCTACGTCCACGCCAGAGTCCGAGAGCGTGGCTCCCGCAGTTCTGGGTCCCGCATCAGGTAACAGTGCTGCTGCGACCAGCTGAAGTACTCGACAGTGACTACCCTGCGCCGCGCCGTTAGGGCATCCCGAACGCTTGCCGTTCGCGTCGATGCAGGTTTGTTTTTTGCCGGGGGCTAGCGACAGCTGCAGGTATTTGACACTGTGACATTCACTAGCGTGCTCGCACTACGTGGCGACACGTCCGACGCAAGGGGGCGCCGTGCGTAGACCTTCCCGAATCCGATCACTCGCCATCGCGGGCACCGCGATCCTGCTCGCCGTGATCTCATCTCCGGCGCAGGCGCACGAGCCGTGGGACGACGGGTCCGTCCCACCGCCCCCGCCGAGCAGCCCGGCCGACGGCTACAGCCAGAACATGCACTTGCTCTCCACTGCCAGCCACACCGGCGGCGTCAACTCCGACCTGGCCTTTGCCGGCGACCTCGTCTTCGCCGGCCACTACGGCGGCTTCCGGATCATCGACATCTCTGAGCCGGGCGAGCCAGTGGAACTGGCCGACGTGCACTGCAACGGCCCCCAGGGCGACGTCTCCGTCTGGGGCGACCTGCTGTTCCTCTCGGTGGACACGCCGCAGAGCACGCCGGGCTGCGAAGGGTCGCGCAACGTCACCGCGACGGCGCCCGGCGCGTGGGAGGGCGTACGCGTCTTCGACGTCAGCGACCCGACGGCACCCGAGTTCCTTCAGGCGATCCGTACGGACTGTGGGTCGCACACGCACACGCTGGTACCCAGGGAGGACGGCGGCACCTACATCTATGTCGCGTCGTACCCGCTCAGCGCGAGCAACATCGGGCCCGACTGTCAGGCGCCGTTCGAGCGGATCTCGGTGATCGACGTGCCGGGCGACGACCGTACCGCCGGCCTCGCCGCCAAGGTGGCCGCCGAACCGACGGTCAAGGGCGTCGACCTCTTCGCGGGGGCGTCCGGTGACTTCTTCGCCTGCCACGACATCCAGGTGCTCACCCCTCGCAATCTCGCCGCCGCGGCTTGCCTGTCCCAGGGGCAACTGTGGGACATCAGCAACCCGCTGGCGCCCCGGGTCACCGCCGACGTCGACACGCCTGACGTCGACATCTGGCACAGTGCCGCGTTCACCCACGACGGAAAGCACGTGACCTTCGGCGACGAGTACTTCGGCGCGCCGCAGGAGCCCTTCGGAGCGATCTGGACGTACTCCGTCGACAACCCGTCCGCGCCGCTGAGCCACCTGCGGATCCCACGCGACGAGCCGAGCACGTACCACAACTTCAACTACGTGCCGGTGGCCGGGCGCAACATCCTGGTCTCCTCGGCCTACGGCTCGGGCACCTCGGTGGTCGACCTGACCGATCCGGCCAATCCGAAGGAGATCGCCTACTACGACATGCGGTCCAACCAGTGGTCCACCTACTGGTACAACGGCCTGATCATCGCCAACGACATCTCGCGCGGGGTCGACGTGCTGCGGCTCAGCACCCCGCGGACAGCCGGTGCCCGCCACCTGCCGATGCTCAACCCGCAGACGCAGACGTTCCTGCTCCGGTGACCGTGCAATGAGAGAGCGGGCGGGTGCGACGAGGCCCGCCCGCTCTCGTGTCGTATCAGCGAGCCGCTCCCGCTGTGCTGGGTGTACCTCCACGTGCTGCGCGAGCTCGCTCAGCACTGCGGGCACGCAGACATCCTGCGCGAGCAGCTGCTGAGCGAGTAGCGCGCGGGCGTCCGCGCATGCGGCCGACAGGGCGTTCACGTCCCATCCTGCTCTGCAGCCCGGGCATGAGGATCGTGGAGCGGGATGGGAGCAGACGGGCGCACTGAACGGCGGTCAACTGCACACAACGGCACCGAGCAGCCCTCAACGGCACCCGCGCCCACCTCCGGATCTGCGTATCCGCAGGTCCGGGTCGGCGCAGCATCCTGCTTCACACCGAAGAGGTCACTGGTTCGATCCCGGGACTGGCTGCACCCCGGCGTTGGCAAAGATCCACTAGCCTCGGTTCATGACTGAGCGGTGGTCCGTTGTGAAGGAATCCGAGGCGCTGTCGTACGCCGGAACGCAAGCGCAGACCCTGCCGGCAGAAAACGTCACCTACGTGATCGGGCCGTCGGCGACGCTCGTCATCCTGCAGGCCGGCGACCGGCCTGACGGCAACGCCGTGCAAAACGTCGACGTCCTGACGCTGCATGAGCCGTTTCCCGAGGCCGCGGAAGCGCGGCTGACCGGCTTCGACCTTCCGCTTCTAGGATTCGTTCGCGTGTCCGAGGGCTATGTGCCACTAGGGGAATTGCGGCATGTGGTCAGCCACTGCGGGCCCCTCTACGTACCTGACGGCAGTCCGGGGCCTTTCCGTGGTCAAAACGGACTTTCGTTTTGCAGACTGAGTATCGCGGACAGCCTGCCGTTCGACGTCCTTGACCAGGTGCGACCAACGCTGCAACATCCGCTTCCCAGTCTCGACTGGCTCGGGTTCCTGCCCCACGACCCTATTGCCGGGTTGCGAGACTTCGTGGCCGGTTGGTACGCCGACATCCCGACAGGCGACGACGAACTCGGCGACCCGGACCGGCCGCTTCCCGAACCGCTGCTCGCCTTCTACCGTGCCGCCGCCGGGCGCCGAGAGGTGTTCGG
Source organism: Micromonospora phytophila (assembly GCF_023656545.1). GTDB lineage: Bacteria > Actinomycetota > Actinomycetes > Mycobacteriales > Micromonosporaceae > Micromonospora > Micromonospora phytophila. The sequence continues at coordinate 12,969 of NZ_JAMOKF010000020.1, forward strand.
GTTGCACAACCGGATCCACACCGCCGACGAGTTGGAGGACGAGGACGACGGGTTGGTGGAGTTCGGGTCGGAGAACCAAGGGGTCTTCGGCATGTTGCTGGATCCGACCGAGGTGGACCCGACAGTTCAGTACAGCGGACTTCACGCGGAACACGAGCGGGAGCCGCTGAGCGCCTTTCTGCTGCAGTTCCTCCTTTGTGAAGCGTCTTATTCCAGTCCCTTCTGCGGCTTCGCGACCGTGACCGCCGACCAGGCGCGGCGAATGGTTGAACCACTGCACCAGGTGCCCCTGCGACCCCTGCGATGGCCGGGTGACCCTACCCGGCACTACGTCGCCCCGGGCTTGGTCGTCGCGACCGCCACTTACGACGACGGCTCGGTCGAGGTGTATGCCGGAAGCCGGCATCGGTCGGCGCTCCGCCCACTGCGCAATCCGGGCTTCGCCTGGGACCAGTTCGGCGGCTAGCAGACCCGCCACCCGCCGCCATGCCAGCAAGGCAGCGAAGAGGCAGCGAAACCGTCGGCGGCAGCCGACAACATGCGACAGCAGGCAGCAAGGCAGCCGCGCTTCGGGCTGCAAAAAGGCACCGGATGACATCAAACGGTGCCCCACACCCCGCGTTCGGGACGAAGCGCTCTAGCTCGCCGGCACGTCGTCAGGCGCCGGCGGCTGCCCCGCCTGTTCCTTGGCTAGGTCGTCGATGATCCATCGCAGCGCGGACACGGCGTTGGAGTACCGCAGGTAGCGTCGATTCTGGTTGGACTTGGGCTCGCACTTCTCCCGCATCCGTCGGAGCTCCTCAATCATCCGCTGCAACCGGTCCTCTTGAGTCATGACCGAAAGCGTGCCCGGTAGCGATCTGGGCGGCAATAGGCAGTGGCCTCGGCAAGATCGCCTGGCACAAGGCGGGCACAAGTTACGCCGACATGGGCTGTCAACCGCTGTGAGGCAGCGGGAGAACTCGCCGAGGCCACGCGGCCGATCCGCCCGATTAGAGTTGATCAGAAGCACGCTGGAGGGGTTCAGGGTTCGAGTCCCCGCCTCCATCGGCCTGCTACCAGCTGCGAACGTCGCGGGCATCGCCTCGACGGCAAGCGGTAGCCTTCGATCGGTCTGTTCCCAGAGGCGGACGGAGAACGATGTCGCAAACCGTTACTGTGGAAGTGATCAAAGCTGTTCCTGCCGTGCTCTGGGTTGCCTTCGCCCCTTTGGTTTACTTTACCCTGCGCAGCGCGCTCATCCCGCAGCTTGGTCGCCTCAACAGCGTGAAGACGCCAATGCTTGAGTTGGGCTTCGCCGAGCAGTTGCTCGATGAGGCGGCGGCCAAGTCGCAGGTAGGAACGCCACCCTCTGCTGCTGTGCGCCGCCGAGGACCCACAGCCGGTACGGGCCGATCAAGCCGTAGTGGTAACTGAGCGTATTCGGCCACGCGAGAGGAGGGCGACTATCAGCAGGCCGACGGCGACCACCAGGAAGGTCTGGCGAACACCGATGGCGCTGGCGAGTGCCCCGAAGACCACTGATCCGACCGGTAGCGTGCACATGATCGCCACCCGGGCTGCGGCGTTGACTCGGCCGAGGAGTTCCGGTGGGGTGAGCCGCTGCCGCATGGTGACGAGCGTGATGTTGATGAGCGGTCCGCTGAGTCCGAAGCAGAGTTGCGAGCCGGCGAACATCGCGAGGCCTCCGTAAGCGGGCGCCACGAACAGCAGCATCGCGCCTGCGGCCATGAGGCAGAATGAAGCGAACACGACTCCGCCCTCGCCGATGTGTCGGGTGAGCCGAGGCGCCGCCGCCGCTGCGGCGAGCGCTGCGACGCCTTCGGCGGCGAGAACAGCTCCGAGCTGTTGTGGCGACATGTCGAGCAGTTTGATGGCCAGCAGCACCTGCAGAGCCATGGCGCCGGAGATGAACAGGTTGCTGGCGGACGCTGCGACGATCACCGCGGTGATGTTGGCGTTCGTGCGAATGAACCCGATGCCCTCCCGCACGGAGGCGAGCAGTGCGCGGTTGTTGCGCTTGACGGCCGGCCCGCCTGCTCGGGTGCGCCACAGCGGCGCCAGCAGCAGTACTCCCACACCGAAGCTCGCGGCGTCGATGAGAAGCGCAGTCGGCGCGGAGAGCGCGGCGATGAGCAGGCCGCCGACCGCCGGGCCGAGCAGCTGCGCCACTGACCTGCTCAGTTCGAGCCGGCTGTTCGCGGTGGCGAGGGCGTCCTCGGGAACGGTCTGCGGTAGATAGGTTTGGTACGACACGTCGAAGAAGACGGCGCCGATACCCACCACGAACGCGACGACGAGCAGGACCCCGATGTTGAGGCTCCCGGTGGCATGGGCCAACGGTATGAGGGAGATGACAACGAGCCGAACGAGATTGGCGGTCGTCATGATGCGAATGGGCCGACCCCGGTCCACGTACGCGCCGACGAACAGGCCGAGGAGGGCGACGGGCAACCACCCGACTGCCGAGAGCAGGCCCATCATGAAGCCCGACGCTTGCAGCTGTTGCACGGCGACCAGTGGCACGGCGATGAGCGTCACCTGCGTGCCGAAAAGGGACACGCTCTCGGCGCCCCAGAGCAGCCAGAATCGCCGAGAGATGTGACGTCGTCCGGGGTCCGTGCCCGCCGGGCTGACCGCGGATTCAGTCATCGGCGCCTCTCCAGTACGTAAGATTGAGCGAGCATCGTGGAGCAACGCTGGCCGCGGATTCCTCCACCGAGTGCCAGGAGTCCTCGGAGCGCACGAGGATGGCGCTTGCGCCGAGGACCGGCGCGAGTGCAGTGACGGTGTCAGCCACGTCCGGCGTGTGTTGGATGCGGAGCCGGCCACCGTTTCCTTCGGTCCATTCGCCGCTGAGATAGATGACCTGCGTCAACACCTTCTCTGCCTTGTCGACGTGAGGGGATAGGAAGTCGCCGCCCCGGTACTCCCAACATGTCAACGTTGTGGTCGCATCGGTAAGGTTGACGCCGCTGAGCCGGGCCAGCAGCGATCGGTACTCAGTGCTGGCCAAGGCCGCCAGCAGCTTGGCCCAGCCGGGGGTAAGGCCGGCGCGCAGCTCGTGATCCGTCAGGTCAGCCGACCACAGGCTGTAGTCCTTGTCCGAGTTGCTGCGGGCGCTGGGCGTGAGCCGTTCGCTGGGAAAGTCGGCGGAAAGTTCGCTCGCGTACTCGGCCGGCAGTGCATCCGCGACGTACAGGTGTGGCCAGGGAGTGCGGGTGAAGCGTTCCGCAGCGAGCCGGGTGGTGAGCAGAGCCACGACTGACTGGGTGTCAACGCCGAGCGTCAATGTCCACTCCTATACCTTGAAGCTTGCCGATGAGGCGGCTGTATCCGCGGCGCAGGTGTTGTGCGCCGGTGATGGTGGTGACACCGGGCACACGTAGCGCGGCAAGCAGGTAGGCAGCCGCGCAGCGCAGATCGGTGGCCTCGAGGACTTGGCTGGTAGTCCTCAGGTGGGCCGGGGCGCCGGTCCAATGGTTGTACTTGTGAAGCGCCGCTCCAAGAGCTCCAGGTGCGTACAGTGCCTCACCAGCCGGGCCCGTGGCCGCTGCGGGCGCTGGCCGAGTTGGAAAGCAGGCGGTACTCGATATCAGACAACCGCGTAAGGAAGGTCTTCGACGCAGCCGGCTGGGAAGGAACGCTGCGGAGGCTGTACCCCGAAACCCCGTTGGTGTCGCTGGGCGGCTTCACCTTCCCGATCTGGGCCGAGATCGCGGCACCCGAGTTCAGAGGCGACCTCGACTCAGCGATTGGAAACATCACCGATCACGTCCGGCCTGACAGGCGTCGGTACGACGCGGAAGGTCGTGGTTTCGACCACCGCGGCAGGGCAGAGTTCCGACGCACCTACTGGCGGCGCGACGAAGTTCGGCGGTTCAACGCGGAGACGTTCGCGCTCGACAAGATCGAGCGCCACCGGCCCGGCAGGTTCCGCATTCATGCTCGCTACGGCACCTACTTTCAGTCGGTGGCGACCTCGGAAATGCTTGAACGCGAGTTCATCAACGTCGTGAGTCGCCGGCCGAATGCCGTGTGGTCGTTGAGCGACTTCCCGCGACGTGCCTGGCTGCGAGAACGGGCTGGCGGAAGCGAGCTCTTCAACGGCGCCCACCGGGCGGCCGCCTTGTCGGTGGCGGCAGTAATGATCGTGAAGGAGAAGCAGGGGTACAGCGCGCTGTTGAGCCGCAGATCCGGGCACGTCAAGACGCATCCGGGCTTCCAGCATGTCTTTCCCTCCGGAATCCTCGCGCCGACCAGCTCCCGGTACGGCAGTGAGCGCGCGGAGTACTCGGTGAAACGAGCCTTCCTTCGCGAGTTCGCCGAGGAGTTGTTCGGGTACGACGACCTGGCCTACGACAGCCGGGACCTCCGCGATCCGCTCGGCGGCATCTGGCCGATCCAGCACCTGCTCAACGCCACCCAGCCCGGACCCATGGGGGAGCCACCGGCGGTCGAGATCAGATATACCGGCATCTCGGTGCCGCTACTCACCCTCCGCCCCGAGGTGTACGTGCTCGTGCTGGTCCGTCAGCCAGGCTGGTTCGATGAGCTGGTGAGCGGAGCGGAGCTCAGGTGCCGACGGCACGGATTCAACCTGAACTGGGAGTTTGAGGACGACCGAGACGACATCGACGGCAAGAGACTGGACTCGATCCGCGTTGAACTCGACGATCAGTTCGAGCTCACCGGCAGGCAGCGGCTCACTCCGCTCAACACCGTTCCTCACGCCCGTGAGCCGCTTCGTTGATGACATCCGCCAGGCTCAAGTTGCCTTCAGGCTTGGCGATCGCTTCCGTCCCAACGACGCCCGCCGGGCCTGTCCCGTTTGGGCAGACCACACCTATGGCGTCTTCCTGCCCAAGCATCGGCAGGGGAACCCCGGCGGCTACACCGCGTACTTTCTGCAGAACCCGGACGGCACCTACAGCCTGCTCGCTTGAGCCGGGTCACCACGACCTACGCATCACGAGTCGGTCCCACCCTGCTGGTCCGCCGCCTGGTCCTCCTACTCGGCCTGGCACCCCAGTCCGCGATCGTCGGCTGCTGCTGCCGGTTTGGCTGCTCGGCGGGCCCGAAGGCTACCGGCCTTCCCTGCACGAGCCACGGACGGCAGTATGTCCCGCGTGGCAACGACGACGAGACAACAGCAGGTCCTTCAAGCCCGAGGGGCCCTGATCATGGCAGCCCGGCGGCGCTCACTAGTGACGTACAAGGAGCTGGGTATAGCAATCGGCATGGTCGGCGTCCCTCTCGGTCACCAGATGCCACCAGTGCTCGATGAACTCTCGGATCTGTGCATCACCGCCGGTGAGCCCTCGCTGGCAGCCCTCGTAGTCAACGAGAAGACAGGGGCGCCGGGCAAGGGTTACGACGACGGCGGCGTTCCGTGGCACAGCTCGGTCCAGGAGGTATTCCGCTACTGGGCCAAGCAGTAGACGTCCCACGCCCCTCAGCGCCCCGGGAACGTCGAACGAGCCCAGTGGGCACGGAAGCGGCGGACGTCTCGCTTACAAGCTCTGTGCGCTGCGTCCGCGCCCGTCCGGGAACGGCTGCACGCTCGGAGCTTCGTCCATGCCCACGCTCGTCAGTGTGCTGTCGTCCGGCGCGGTTGCTGTCAGCGTTGCTGTCGACAGCCATCTCACAGACGACCCAGGCTGACCCTTGCCGGGGGATGCGGTCTCAAGCTGTCGGCTGGTGCCGGCTGGTGACAAGCAGCACCGACGAGCAGGTGCGGCCGTCGTCGCTGTAACGGAGTCTGGCCCGGCGTCGCCATAAGGGGGACCGGCGTTGCCGAGCCGGTCAGGCCGGGGTGGGCACGTCCCCCCAAGAGTCGCCACAACCCGCCCCGGCCACCCCGCGACATCCCGGCTTGCTACCCCAGTACTGCCGCGTGGGGGCGCACTGCAAATCCGTCGCGAAAGCTTCAGAGGTTCGAATCCTCTACCCGCCACCAGGTGCGGGAACGGCCCCTGACCAGCAGGAATGCGGGTCGGGGGCCGATCTCGTTCGGTCCCGCTGAGTCCAGCCGTCGCCCGCCGTCGATCACAGTCCGGGGGCGTATCGGGGGGAGCAGTCGCGGCGAGGGTGCCGCCAGGGGCAGCGTAATGGTTCAGCGGCAGCTTGACGTGGCTCCGCTCAACGAGGGCTCCGTCTCGTCGCCGTGGCGGGGCGCGTACCGGACGTCATGGTCGTCGTGGTCAGCTACCCGAGCTGTGGGTTTGACGGCGGTTCTGCGCGCCTCCTGGCCTAGTTTCATCTCACCCGCCGCAGGCGCCAATAGTGGCGGAGGTACAACTACGATCCGGGGGTGGTCCGCGCGGAGAGCATGCGAGACGAGCAGCGGTTGAGCCGCATTGAGGCGGTGACCGATGCGGCCCTGTCTCGGCTCGATGCCGCCGACCTCTTCGACGAGCTACTGGACCGGGTCCGCGACCTGATGCAGGTTGACACGGCCGCCATCCTTCTGCTCGATGTACCCGCCCGGCAGTTGGTGGCCACTGCGGCTAAGGGACTGGAGGAGGAGGTCCGCCAGGGCGTCCGCATCTCGATCGGTCGGGGGTTTGCCGGCCGGATCGCCCTGACCCAGCAGCCAGTGATCATCGAGCAGGTCACCTCGGACAAGGTGGTGAACCCGATCCTGCTGCACACCGGTGTCCAGTCCCTGCTTGGCGTACCGATCATCGCCCGCGCCGAACTTGTCGGCGTTCTGCACGTCGGCACCCTCACGCCGCGCCGATTCACCCCCGACGACGTCCACCTACTGGAACTGGTCGCCGATCGGGTCAGCCTGGCCAGCCGGGCCCGCGCGAACACGCTCAACCAGGCCACCGCCCTGGCTCTGCAACATAGCCTGATCCCCACCGAACTGCCCGAGGTGCCCGGCCTTGAGATGGCCGGCCGATACGTGCCGGGTCACGCCTCCGGCGTCGGCGGTGACTGGTACGACGTGTTCACCCTTCCGTCCGGTTGGCTTGGCGTGGTCATGGGTGATGTGTCGGGTCATGGGCTGCAGTCCGCGGTGGTGATGGGACGAGTCCGCAGTGCGCTTCGCGCGTACGCCCTGGTCTGCGACGACCCCGCGGAGGCACTGACCCTTCTCGATCGGAAAGTGGTTCATTTCGAGGCCGGCAGCCTGACCACCGCGTTGTACGCGATGATCTCTCCAGATGCCTCCACCGTGCACGTCTCCCTGGCCGGACACCCCCCGCCGGTCCTGGCCGTTCCCGGCGAGCCGACCACCATGCTTCGCGCGCACATCGACCCCCCACTGGGCACCGGCCCCCGGCAGCCGCAGCGGCACACGACCACCCTCGACTTTCCACCCGGCGCGGTCCTCGTCTCCTACACCGACGGGCTCGTCGAACGTCGCGGCGAACTGCTCGATGTCGGTTTGGCCCGTCTGATGGCCTCCGTTCCGCTGGCTCCCGTTGAGACCGTGTGTCAGACCGTCATGACGAACTTCGACACCGAGCACCCGGATGACGACATCGCCTTGTTGGCCATCCGCCGGCTAAACAACTAGGAGCCTGCGCATGCCTGCGGTTCACCAACTGCAGGTAAGCGGGTGCCTCCGCGCCTGCTCGTCGCTGCCACTACGCCCTGTTAGCTGGGGAAACACGGGCACCAACGGTCGTCGCTGGTTGCCAGTAGTCAGGCTGCGCGGCCTGGCGACGGCCTGGAGCTCAGGCGACCAGGCCCAGGGCCATAGAGCGCACGGTGAGGCCGAGTCGATTACCGACGGTGTGGTGGTGGTTGCCGCGATCCCGTTCTGGAGTGTGGCGGTCGATGCCGTCGCGTACCGGTTTCCTCGGATGGCGGCGCTGCTGAAGGCCCAACCCAGGGCGCTGATCGAGAACGGCAAGCTGAACCGCAAGGTGATGCTGCGAGAGTTCATGACCGCGGAGAAGGTCCGCTCGCAGTTGCGGTTGCACGGCATCGAGGACATCGCCGTGGTCGACCGCGCGTACATCGAGCCCAACGGCATGATCAGTGTGATCCATCGAGATCGTGAAGAGACCGAACCGGTCGAGCGTCCCGAAGCCCTGTGACGGCCCGCCCGTAGTGTCCAGCGAAGGCGTCGCCAGCTTCGGGGTGTCGACACCGGCACGTTTGTGCCGGCCACGCTCCGATTCTCTCGGGGCTGCTGTAGGCGGCGCCGTGTGCGCCGGCGGTGACGACGACGGTATCGGCGCGGAAGAAATCACCCCCGGCCAGATGGCGCTGCGGGGGGTCCTGACCTTTGTGGTGGCAGTGGGAGCCAGCCTCGTGCTGATCGCTGCAGTCATCTGGCTTCCATGATCGACAGCGCGCCACGGGCCGGACGCGGACCGCCCCGGAGCCGTCGGCGAGGACCGGCGAGCTCCGGGGCGGTGACTGCGCGCGTCAGTCGGCCACCAGCGCGGGGCGCCAGTCCGGCGTGGCGCCGGCGAAAGCGAGTTGCTGGAGCAGGCCCTTGGTGCCCTGCTCATCGAGCGTCCCGCGGTGCGCATCGATCCTGACCGTCAACCCTTGCACGTCGTACACGGTCAGCAACTCAAGCCAGTCCGGATCACCGCCAGGGGTGAAGTACGCCTGATGACCATTAATGGTGGTGTTCGGCTGCGGGGGCTCCTTACCGTTGAGTTCGGCCCGGATCTTGTCGGTCATCTCGAAGTACGGGGAGAAGCTGACGTCCACTGTTTTCGCCCGCTGCGCGCCGGGATCCACAGCGGGGGATTCGGCGCTGTACGTGACGCCGGCGTTCCACCGCCAGCCGTCGGAGGTCAGCGGTCCGGAGACGTTGGTCAGGATCGGCCGCAGGTTCTGCGGTACCCCCGTGACCTGGGCCGGCATCCGCACCCGGTCGGTCGTGCTGAACGTGAGCTTCTGCGCCACGTGCAGGGCGATCTCGCGGGCATCCTGCCCCGACGCCCAGGGCGCGACCCGGACCTCGGCCCAGCCGTCCGGGGCGTACTGCCAGCGGAGGCAGAGCTGGTCGGTGCCGTCGACGTCGTACTGGGTGAAGGTCGCCGTTCCGCCCCGTACGTCGGGCGCGGGCGCCGTACTCACGGTGGGTGCCCGTTCGTCGATGCCGATGACCTGCGGTGAGGGCGGCGTCACCCCCTTCGGGTAGAGGTTGACCGATACCCCCCCCTGACGATTTGGGGTTTGGCGAGCCGGCAGCGTGCCCGATCAGGGTGGCTCCCGGGCCGCTCAGCAGCAGACCGGCCTGGTACTGCACGCTGTCCAAGCCCGACGGCAGCCAGCCGAACCGAACGTACTGGACGGTCGGGTCGACCGTCTCCAACGCGGCCGGGATCCGGGACGAGTTGGGTGATGGCACCTCCCCGGTGTACGGCTCCAGCGGTGCCAGGGCGCCGACCAGGTCCAGCGACGGCGCCGACGGCTGGTCCGGCGCGACCAGACCCGGCACTGTGGCAGCGCCGAACGCCAGTGCGGCCACCGCCAGTGCTGCACCCGCGCCGCGGGCGTACCAGCGCTGCCGCCGTCCGGTGGTCATCGCCCGTTCGATGTTCAGTACGGCCGACGGCATCTCGGCCGACTCGACCTCGACGCGCATCAACCGCGCCACATCCATTTCCTCGATCATCGTCAACTCCCGTGGGTCAACATGTTGGTCGGCGCGTCGCTCGCGTCGCCGGTCCGCAGGGCGGTCAGCACGTCATCTCGGCCGGGGGCGAGCAGGCGGCGCAGGGTCGCCAGCCCTTTGGCGGTCTGGCTCTTGACGGTGCCGGGCGCGCAGTCCAGCGCCTGCGCCCGTCTCCTCCACCGTCAGGTCCTGGAAGAACCGCAGCACTAGGACGGCCCGCTGCCGCGGCGCGATCTGACGCAGCGCCGCCACCAAGTCGAGCCGCTCGGTAGCATCCGCAGCGGTCGGTGCGGGCCGCTCCGGTAGCAGGTCGGTGAGCAATACTCGGGCCGAGCCGCGTCGCCGGTCGTCGATCAACCGCCGCAGCAGCATCGTCCGGACCAATGCGTTCAGGTTGTCGGCGCGCCGGGCCCGTGGCCAGTTGCGGTACAGCTCGGTGAGCACCCGCTGCACGATGTCGTCGCTCTGGTGCCAGTCGCCGCACATCAGATACGCCGTCCGGCGCCACTGCGGCGAAGCGGCGCGGACGTACTCGGTGTACTGGGCGTCGGCCGCGGCCCGCTCGGCGACTCCCCGGCTCAGCGGCATCCTCGGACCTGTCCTCCCACCGACCACCGACCACATGGTGATCGTCCGCACACCCGCATCTTCATTCCTCCCGTCGCTGTGCCTCCAACACCGCTATGTCGTGACCGGAGCAGCGCCAGGTTGCCCGTCGGGGGCGACCACCTCACCAGACTGCTGCATCTCCTGCGCGCACAGCCCCTCTACCCGTTCGGCGGGCACGCTCGGACCAGGTAATCCGCCGCGCTGGTAAAAGCAGCGTCGGCGGGCATCCCCAGCCTTCGACAAGGCGATCTACCGCAAGCGCAACGTCGTGAAACGCTGCTTCAACCGCCTCAAACAGTGGCGCGACCTGGCCACCCGATACGCCAAACCCGCATCCCTTCACGGATACTGATCGCTATCGTCATCTGGCTTTCGTGATTCCACGGTGTCATCCAATCCATGGCGGTCAAGGTAACCAAGTGGGTGAAGTGATCGAGGGCGGCAGGTAGAGACCTCTGAGGTCTTCTGCGGGCCTGCCTGGTGGTGGCTGTGCGTGCGTTAAGAGCCTTATGCACCTTTCAACCGGTTAGGGTGGTGGCGCGGTCGGTGAGGTGAGCTGGGGAGGGCTGGGTGGACTCGTACCCCGCGGTGGAGGCCCACGGCTTGATTGGTGATCTGCAGACCGCGGCGCTGGTGGCGATGGACGGGACGCTCGATTGGTTCTGCGCCCCTCGGTTCGACTCGCCGAGCGTGTTCGGTGGGCTGCTTGATCGGCGCAAGGGTGGGCACTTTCAGGTGTCGCCGGATGGCGTCGAGTACGTGAGCAAGCAGTTGTACCTGCCCGGCACGGCATCCTGATCACCCGCTTTCTCAGCTCGGACGGCGTGGGTGAGCTGGTGGATTTCATGCCGGTCGCGGGGGATCAGCCCACTGACCGCCACCGCCTGGTGCGAGTGCTGCGGATGGTCCGGGGCACGATGCGGTTCCGGGTTGACTGCCAACCCCGCTTCAATTACGGGCGGGATCCGCACGAGCTCGACGATTACCCCGAGGGGCACGTTTTCCGCAGCTCTGCGCTCTCCCTCACCACGAACATAGTTCGGTACCCCGAGACCCGGCCCGGCGAGCAGGGAGTCCGGCGTAAGGAGGGGGGCTGGTGGGCGATCGCCACGCTGCGCGAGGGCGAGTCCGGGGGTGTGGTTCTGGAGACAGGAGTGTCGCCTGAGCGGCCGCGCTTCTACACGCCGGGCGAGGTGCAGGAACTGCTGGAGCAGACCCGCGACTTCTGGCGGCGCTGGCTGGCCGCTCCCGTTACACCGGCCGCTGGCGGGAAATGGTCGAGCGCTCCGCGATCACGCTCAAACTCATGACGTACGCGCCGACCGGCGCGCTGATCGCCGCCCCCACCGCCGGGCTGCCCGAGCAGATCGGCGGGGAACGCAACTGGGACTACCGCTACACCTGGATCCGCGACGCGACAATCTCGCTACACGCCCTGCTCGCCCTGGGCTTCACCGACGAAACGTGGCAGTACATGCACTGGGTCGACGACAGGGTCCGGGAGGCCAGGGAACGGGAGGTGCCGCTGCAGATCATGTACCGCGTCGACGGGTCACCCGATCTCAGCGAGGAGAGGCTCGACCACCTCGAGGGATACCGCGGATCAGCACCCGTACGGTTGGGCAACGGCGCCGCGAACCAGCTGCAACTCGACATCTACGGCGACCTACTCAACGGCCTCCATGAGGCCGACAGCCATGGTCTGCAGCTCTCTCGCCACTTGTGGCTGAACACCGTGCGACTGGTGGACTGGCTCTGCGAGCACTGGGACCAGCCCGAAGATGGGATCTGGGAAACCCGCGGTGGTCGCCAGGACTTCACCTACGGGCGCCTGATGTCCTGGGTAGCCCTGGACCGGGCTGTCCGCCTCGCGCAGCGACGCGGACGGCCGGGCGACACCGACCGGTGGGTGCGTGACCGAAACCAGATCTACGAACAGGTCATGACCCGTGGCTTCCACCCCGGGCGCGGTGCCTTCGTGCAGCACTACGCGTGCGACGTCCTGGACGCGTCGCTGCTTACCATGCCCTCGGTCGGATTCATCGCGCCGACCGACCCCATGTGGCAGTCAACGTTGCGAGCCATGGACGCCGAACTGGTCTCCGACAGCCTCGTCTACCGGTACGACCCGAACGCCTCGCCCGACGGCCTGCCCGGCCAGGAGAGCACCTTCAGCATGTGCACCTTCTGGTACGTCCGGGCTCTCGCGCAGTCCGGACGCCTCGACGACGCCACGCTGACCTTCGAGAAAATGCTCACCTACAGCAGCCCCCTCGGCCTCTACTCAGAGGAAATCGCCCCCACCGGCGAGCAGACCGGCAACTTCCCGCAGGCGTTCAGCCACCTCTCTCTGATTGGCACCGCCGTGGACCTCGACCGCCTACTCGACGCCGCCCCCTGAGCCCGACGTGGCGATATCCGGGCGGAGGCCGCAACCAGCTCACGCACCGCCACCAACTTCGACACACGCCCCTAGCGGCCTGGTTGCAGCTCTGAACCGCTTCAGACGGAGGAGTCCGGCCAATGGCCTTTACCTACTCAACCCTGAGGACGGAACTCAGCAACGGCGTGCTGTGGGCCACGATCGACAACCCGCCGATCAACCTGATCGACGAACGGTTCGTCGCCGATCTCATCGCGCTGCTAGATGACACGCAGGCGACAGGCGACGTGCGAGTGGTCGTGTTCCGCAGCGCGGATCCTGACTTCTTCCTTCCACACGTCGACCTGACGCGGATCGCCGAATACACCGCCGTGGCCGCCACGTCCGGGGGACCCGACGACATCAGTCTCGGGGCGCTCTACCGGCGTCTGAGCGAGGCGCGCCCCGTGACCATCGCACTTCTCGAAGGTCGTGCCCGGGCAGCTGGCGGCGAGTTCCTCTACGCCTGCGACATGCGCTTTGCATCGCTCGAGCGCGCCGTTATCGGACAGCCCGAGGTGGGAACAGGGGTCTTCCCCAGTGCCGGAGCGGTCCAGCACATCGTGCGGCTCACAGGGCGGGGGCAGGCGATGCAGGTCATCCTGGGTGGCGAGGACGTGGACGCGCGAGAGGCGGAGCGGATCGGTCTGGTCAACCGGGCGCTCCCCGACGACGAGCTCATCGCGTATGTGAAGGCTCTCGCCGAGCGCATCGGCAGTTTCCCAGAGGCTGCGGTCCGCCTCGCCAAGCGCCGCATCAACGCCGCAGCACTACCGGCGAAGGAGGACGTGCAGGTCGACTCGGGACTCTTCCAGATCCTCGCCCGCGACGGCTCGAGCACGTCGCGCCTGGCGGCGCTCATGGAGCGAGGACTGCAGCAGCGCTCCCGCACGGAACTCGAGTTCGGCGCCGCGCTGGGCGAGCTCTGATCGCCATGAGTCCTCCCGCAGAGCCAACCACGGGTCGGCCAGCTCCTCGATCAACTCGGCCAGGTGCTGACGGGAGATGCCCGTGAAGACAGGCTCGCAGAGAGCCGGGCGGGCCCAGCCGGGCGAGGGCACCGCGGCGCCAAAGGTTTGATCGCGGGGCGTCAGCGCAGTGCAACCTCGCCCGTGTGGACGGCGCGCATGGCGCGCTCGACGGTCTCCTGGTTCTCGCCGACCGGAGCCACGTAGCCGATGACGTCGCGCGCGGCGTCCTGCCCGAGCATTCGGGTGATCACCCACGTCGCGAGATACTGGGATGCCAGGCAGCCGCCCGCCGTAGCGATGTTCCCCTCGGCGTGGAACGGCGCGTCCAGCACGGTGACGTCGCAGGCTTCGACAAAGGGCCGGCTCTTCATGTCCGTGCAGGCGGGCATGCCATCGAGCAACCCGAGCCGGGCGAGCACCAGCGCGCCGGAGCACTGCGCACCGATCAGCTGTCGTGAGGGGTCGAGCCGCAGTCTGGAGATCAGCTGGTCGTCGGCGACCACGTCTCGCGCCTTCACCCCGCTACCGATCAGCACGACGTCGGCTTCGGTCACGAACTCCATCGGGCGCTGCCCGGTCACCTCGACGCCGTTCATCGACGTGACCACCGGCGCCGGCGTCGTGACGAAGGCCTCCAAGCCGTCCTTACGGCACCGGTTGATCAGCGCGGAAGCGATGAAGCTGTCGAGCTCGTTGAACCCGTCGAAGGTGACCACGGCTACCTGCATGACAACTCCTTCAAGTACGGGATCAGATGCCAGTCTGCCTGACGCACCGGTTCAGGTCGGCAGCCAATCAGCGGCTGGTGGCCTGCCTACCGCGGTCTGCGTTTCGAGCTCCGAGCCTGAGTGCCGTACGTACTGTCCAGCCGTTCGGTGAAGCATCACGCTGACGGTTGCGCGAACGGGAACGCCTGGTGATTGTGGGGCTGCTGCGACGCGAGATCCAGGAGCTTGATCAATCTCAGGTTGGTGGTGACCAACTCGGCCCAGGGCCCGCCTGCTACGAGGCTACCGAGCCCACCGGTCCGCAGGGATTAGAAACAGGCACTCACCGGGAGCACGATCGTGCTCGCCCTCGTTAGACTCCGGGCATGCCTGAACAGCCTCCACGCCCGAACGATCAGCCGCGCTGGCTGACTCGGGCGGAGCTGGAGACATGGCAGCAATTCGCCCTGATGCTGCTCAAACTGCCCATTGCCCTGGAAGCGCAGCTGCAGCAGGACGCGGACCTTAGTTATGTCGAGTACTACGTCCTCGCCGGACTGGCCGACCAGCCGGGCCGCCGCATGCGCATGAGCGACCTGGCCGTCCTCGCCAACGCCGAGCTGTCCCGTCTCTCCCACATGATCAGCAGGCTGGAGCGCCGGGGTTTCGTCCGCCGCGAACCAGACCCCACCAATGGCCGCTACACCCACGCGATCCTGACCGAAGCCGGCTTCGCCCATCTCGTCGAGGCCGCCCCGGGGCACGTGGCCCGGGTACGCGATCTGGTCTTCGACGTTCTCGACCCCGCCGAGCTGGACAGCCTGCGCACCGCTGCCGAGAAGATCAGCGAGAGGATCGAGCGCTGGGAGCAGCAGAGCTGCCCCCGGACGGACACCGCCCCTCAGCTGCCACAGCGCAACGCCATGCCATGATGGGCCTCGATGGGAGCGAGGCCGGGCATCTGGCGTCCCGCATGCCATCGCCGCCGGGTCGCGACCCCTGGCGTGGAATCTGCAGAAGCGGTCGCCTCGTGGGGACATTGACGCCGCGGCACCTCTGGTCACCGGCACCGACACGGTCCGGGACGGAGCTTCGTCCCTGAGAGGTGACATCTTTCCGGCGATATCCGCTCGCGTCGTCAGCACGCTGGGCGGCACTCCGCCCCGGACCCCCGCCCGTACCTGGTCAGGGCGTGAAGTCGACGATGCGCACCGGCTGGTCTCGCTGACGGGCTGCCGCGTGGACAGGCATCCGCTGGGCCGACCGTCCTCGATCGGGGAGTTGGCGAAGGCTGCTACCTGGACGGGGCCGACTCGGTGGGCAAGTTCTCAGCGGTAGCGATAGCCGGGGGAACTGTGCTCAGGCGGGCCAGTCCTGAAGCACCCACCGTACACATACGCTTCTGCTTCTCTGGGCTCAGACGTTCCGCAGATAGTGGGCTCGGTGCGGTCCCGGAACCTGAACCTGTCCGTTCCGTTCCGGGACACGCCCGCTCCGCCTGTCGCCGACCGTCGCTGTACCAGCCCGCACGGTGGCGATCCGACCTGGGTGGTGGCTCAGCGGCGACCGGCATCGCGGTTCCGCTGACCGGTGGTCAGGGCTTCCGGCGGCTGAAAGCTGAGATCAACACGGCGGCGACCGCGATGTGCATCAGCGCCAGGATCGTCTTGGCTGCCCCGGTTGCCTGGAAGCTGAACAGGGGCAGGAAAGATACCAACAACACCAACACGGCAAGGACCGTCCACACGATCGGTGCGCTGCGGGTAAACCGGTCCAGCAGCGCCCGCGCACCCCAGCCGAGCAGGCTGACGGCGAGCGTGAACGTGACGGTGAGCGGCAGGCCAACCACTGAGGGGGCCTGGCCGTTACGGGGATCGACACGCAGCTCGATACCCAGAATCTGGGCGGCCGTCCAGAGCAGCGCGGCGGCCAGGACGGCACCGCCGACCGTGAGAGCGCCGACGCGCAGCCGTAAGGGTGTCGGGGAGACGGACTTGCTGGTCATCAGGGACTCCTTCATGGAACAAAGATGATCTTGCCGCGGGTGCGATCGGACTCGGCGTCGCGGTGCACGGCGGCCAGGTCGGTGAGCGGACGGGACGCGGTGATGTCGACCCGGACGGCGCCGGCGTCGACGAGCGCGACCAGTGCGGCGAGGTGGCTGGTGTCGTTGCGGGCCACGAAGTGCACCGCGTTGACCGGGGAGCCGGTGGGCACCTCGACCGGGATGGTGACGGACACGACGACGCCACCTGCCTGAGGATGGAGGTTTTCCCGTCGCCTGCCTTCCGGTGGGCGAGGGCGTCAGACCCGGACCGTCTTGAGGGCGCGGGCCCAGGATTCCAGTTGGTCGAACAGGGTGGTCGCGGCGGCGTCGTGCTGCTCTCCAGGCTTGAAGGCGGAGAAGTTCTCGAAGTCCGTGAACAGCGAAAAGGACAGCTGCTGACGTACGTGGGCCAGCTGCAGTTCGCTGGCCACGCCCCGCAGGTGCTCGATGGCCCGAGCGCCGCCGAGAGAACCGTAGGAGACGAAGGCGGCGGCCTTGTTGTTCCACTCGCCGTACAGGTAGTCGATCGCGTTCTTGAGTACGGCGGAGGTGGAGTGGTTGTACTCGGGGGTCACGAAGATGTACCCGTCGAACTCGGCGATCTTGGTCGCCCATGCCTTGGTGTGCTCACCCTGGTACTGACCCATGGCCGGCGGGATGGCCTCGTCAAGGTGGGGCAGCGGGTAGTCGGCGAGGTCGACCAGCTCGTACTCGACGCCGGTGCGGGCGCCGGACCGGTCCACCACCCAATCCGCGACAGCCTTGCCGTTGCGGCCGGGCCGGGTGCTGCCGAGGATGACGGCGATCTTCAGGTCACTCATGCGGTTCTCTCCTTGATGGGCCGGCCGGTGCGAGGCCGAGCCGGCGGATGCGCGGCGGGCGCGGATGGTGGCGCTGAGCCACAGGTACCGGCCTGCCATTACCCTTCACTTGAACGTTCAAGTCTTACCTTACCGCAACACATGAACGTTCAAGTGTGAGCTGCGACGCTCGTGAACTTTGAGCCGTTGCTTGGGTGCGAAGTGCCCAACACGTCGGGATTCGGGCAGGCTGCAGGCATGCACCTGGGCTCACCCGACTGCTGCCGGACAGCTGCTGCCCCGGCGGGCAGCCGGCAACCGTCGGCGTAGACGCGATGGCCGCGATCTCCCTGCATCGGCTTCGTCAGGGCGAGGCCGCGCGGGCTGGTGTCACGCGGCGCGCGGCGACGGCGCCGGCCGCTGCTGTGGTTGTGCCGGTCGGGGCGTCGTCAAGTGGAACCAGCCGGCGAATCGGGTGGCCGGTGCGGCCACTCGTGCGTGGCCGAGGGCCAGCAGCGTGGGCGGGTGGGCGGTCAACGAGGCCGGTCCCGGCCCGGAGGCGACAGTCACCGCCCGCACCGTGGCCGAGCCGCGGGTGACCGTGACCGGCTCGTCGGCGACCGCCACCTCGGCGACCGTGACGTTCACCGTGGACGCCGGCGGTGGTCAGGCGACGTCTTCGGTCAGCACCCCGGGTGAGCTGGCGAAGTCGGGGAACTGCTCCAGCATCACGATGACCGGTGCCGGTGCGGTAGTCCCGGGCCACCTGGGCGGGCTCGTCCTCGTCCTCCAGGGACTCGGTGAGGTACATCCGGAACGCGCAGCCACGGAAGTCCGGCCGGGTGGTGCAGGCGGCGATCTCCGCGACGAGCGCGCGCAGGCGCGTGCCCCCGGATCGTCCGCCAGGCCCGCCGTCATGATCGACGTCGTTGGCGAGGGCGTATTCCCGGGGGAAGCGGCAACGGTAGTAGGCGGCGCCGTGGTTGTACTGGCCTGCATAACGGGCCCGAGGAAAGCGGCGCCGTCACCGCGGTGGTACAGCCACGACGGATGCTGCCATCCGTGGAAGCCCGGCGTTCGCTGTGTGACCTCGTCGACTACGTCGAGCGGCACGTCGTCCGGCACGTCGACGGAATCGCTGAACGGGGCGTTCAGCCCTCCGTCCGGCGCGGCGGCGGCGCAGATCAGGAGGTGGCGACCGGATTGCGGTCGCCCGGTACGGGGTGGGCGGCGGATCGGGCCGCCCACCCCTGGCATCGGGTCAGTAGCGATGCAGGATGTGCTTGTCCGCGTCCAGGCCGCGGTCCAGCTTGATCACGATGAACTCGTTGTTGTCCGCCTGTCCGGCCGTCCGGCCCGCGGAGTACGGGAAGTTGTTGTCGTTGAGGACGGCCAGCGTGCGGTCGTCGAGGATCACCACGTCCTCGATCGTCTGGAACGGGAACGTGAAGGTGTCTCCGAACCCGCCGACGTGCCGCGGGTTGGCGATGTTCATCAGGTCGGCGACCAGCGTCTTGTCGAGGCGGCCGTCCCGGTTCCGGTCGCGCTTGTCCGCGAGGTAGATCCTCTTGACCTTTGCCGTGGCGCCCTGGCCGTTGTCCCGCTCGATGATCAGGAAACGGTTGCGGTCGACCATGATCGCGTCACCGATCGCGTGGCCGGGAGCGTCGAGCGCGTAGGTCCAGCGCCGACCGGTGTAGGTGTTCGTCTCGACGTCGAACTCGTTGAGCCGCAGGGTGCCCGCCGGGTCGCCGGCGACCGTGCCCTCGAGCAGCGGGTAGAGGGTGCCACCGTCGGGCGACTGGGCCATGCCCTCGAAGCCCTTGCTGCTACTGAGGTTGGCCGGGGTCGTGCCGCGGGTCGGGTTCTCGGGAGCGAACACGCCCGGCACCGGCACCGGCGCCTGCAGTAGGCGGCCCGCCCGGTCGAAGTGCAGCAGGTACGGGCCGAATTCGTCACCGATCCAGTACGTGCCGTCGGCCGTCCGGGTGATCGACTCGACGTCGAAGTCGGCGCCGGTCAGCACGCGGTCGGCGCGGGTGAGCGGGGATGGCACCTTGCCGTACGGGTCGGTCAGGTTGATGCCACCGACCACGTCGACGGCGCCGTTGGCGAAGTCGGGCGCGACCCGCTGGACACGCAGCAGGAAGTCGGCACTGTTGGCCTTGTTGCCGAAGCCGTTGTCGGACAGCACGTCGAAGGTGCCGTCGGTGTTGCGCAGGACGCCGCTGAACCCCTGGATCGGTTGGTCGGCGAACGGCGGGATGATGCCGTTGATGGGGGCAGTGCCGAGCGACGAGCCGGACGATTCGCTGCCGGGAACGAAGGTCGTTGCCGGCAGTGCGGCGAACTTCAGCAACTCGGCCCGGTCCCACGTGCTCCGCTCGGCTGCGGACGCGGCGCCCGGCAGCGTCAGGGTCAGGGCGGCCACCGCCGCACCCAGGCCCACCCGCTTGCTTATTGCCATCGATCCTCATCTCTTCAGAGAATGACCAGGGTTTCTCGGTCGTGACCCGATGGCAAGGTAGAGGGATGCAGTGAATTCGGATTGGCCAAAAGGGGATGCCGCCCAAACCGTACGGTTACCCTTCTCGGCCACCTCGGCTTCGCACCCGACCGAGCGGTCTGCGCCGTGATGGACGCGTCCTGAGGCCAGCCCGGGCCGAGAACGACGCCGGGTTGCGTCCACGGAAGTGGGGTACGGCTTGCCCGTGATGGGCGTGTTGGGTAGATAGGAGACGGCCACCGCGCGATCCTTCGAGACGGCTAAATCCGGGCGATTGTCCGTTCCTGCCCGACGCGGCCCGACGCGGAGACCGCCGCGTCGAACCACGAGCGAACCACACACCGGGCCGTCGGCCGGCCAGTGCGGCGAGGCCGCACCGGCCGCCAGCTGTCGGAGCGGCCCCGCTCGGTCGCCGCCCCGCGCCGGACCCAGTGGCGATGCTTGGCCTGTCGTGGTCGCGCAGGAAACGGCAGGGAATCAGCGGCTGAGGCCGACCTTCTGCCCGGGCAGGGCGAGGTCCGCGACCACCGGAAGGTGGTCCGAGGCGGCGGAGGCCAACGGCGAGGTGACGACGGCGATCGTGCGCACGACCACGTCGCCGGACTGAATGACGTAGTCGATCCGGTGGGTCGGGTTCTCGGCGGGGTGGGTGTGCCCCGCGCCGACACCCGCGGCCTCCCAGGCGTCGACGAGGTTGTCGACCAGGGTCCGAATCTCGGGCGTCTCCGGGGTCGCGTTGAGGTCTTCGAGCAGCACCACCGACTCGTCGGGAACGCCGATGAGCTGTGCGATCGCCTGCGCTTGGGCAACCCGCTCGGCGGCGTCGTTGTGCTGCCGGTGGCTGTTGTAGACCTGCACCGGTACGCCGCGCACATTGACTCGAGCCCGCAGCAGGCCCCGCTGCTCGTGGTTGCCAAACCGGGGAAGCAGGGTGTTGTCCCAGTTTAGGATCGGGTGGTCGGAGAGTATGGCGGTGCCGTACTGGCGACGCGGTTGGTCGGGTGAGAGCGGGTCGAGATTGAGGTCGGCGCCGCAGACGACGTGCATGTTCAGCTCGCGGGCGAGCCAGGCGGCCTGGTCGACGAAGTTGGTGCGCTCGCCGAAGTGCCGGTCGACCTCCTGCAGACCGACCACGTCGAGATCGCTGTCCCGGATCACCTGGGCCACCCGCGCCAGATCCACCATGCCGTCGGTACCGGCGGCCTGGTGGATGTTGAAGGTCATCACGCGCAGCCGTCGGTCCGGCGCCTGCGGCTCGGACGAGTCCGGCGGCTACGCACGTCGCCGGTCGTTCGATGTAAGAGAGGCTTCCGCTCTCATTAGGGTCGACGTCACAGTGCGCCGACAGGCTCCGCATGCAACTTCCACGGGTACTGGTCTCATTCCTCGCCCTCGCGGCCACGACAGCGGTCCTGGCCGCACCGACCACGGCGGCAGCCGCCGGGGCGACGGTCCGACGTGCCCCGACGCGACGGGTGGCCGCTCCGGCGTGCGGACCAACCACCCGTCGCGCTGGTGAAAACGTCCGTGCGTGTGCGGACCCGGCACCGGGTTGGAGAGCGTGCCCGGGTGTAGTCAGGCGCCGACCACACCCCCGTCTTCCCTGGTGATGACGATCGTGGCCGACCGGGGACGGCCGGTGGCGCTGAAGTCGGGCCAGTTCGAGCTCACGCGAGGGTTCGCGGGCGTGCCCGAGTCACCGGGGTGCTGGATGTTCACGAACAGCGACCGGCCGTCAGGTGTGGAGGTGATTCCGGTGACCTCGCAGCGCGGCGGCCCGACCAGGAACCGCCGAATGTCGCCCGTGTCGGGGTCGGCCGCCAGCATCTGGTTGTTCTGGGGGGCACCGTTGACCATCGGCTGGGTGCCGTCGGTCTGGATCCACAGTCGCCCAGCGGCGTCGAACCAGAGGCCGTCGGGCGAGCCGAACGCCTGATCCGCGGGAACGGTGGCACCGCTGGCCTGATCCCCGGCGAGCAGGAAGACGTCCCAGGCGAACTTCTCCGCGCTGGGGTCGCCACCCTCGTCGATCTTCATGATGTGCCCGAAGCGGTTGTTCAGCCGTGGGTTGGCCGCATTCACCGACTCGGTTCGGGCGGTGTTGTTCGTACAGGTGAAGAAGACCGCGCCGGTTCCGGGCTGCACCGTGCACCACTCCGGGCGGTCCATCGGGGTCGCTCCCACCGCGTCGGCGGCCAGGCGCGTGCGGATCAGCACCTCGGCCTGATCGGCGAACCCGTCGGCCGCTGTCAGGCCCGGCTCGCCGTGCACCAGCGGCAGCCACCTTCCAGTGCCGTCCTCCTCGAACCGGGCGACGTACAGGGTGCCATCGTCGAGGGGACTGCGTCCGTGCTTGCGTGCCTTGTTGATCGGCTCCGCGCCCACGAACTTGTAGAAGTAGTCGAACTGTGTGTCGTCGCCCATGTAGACGACGGCCTCGCCGCGGCTGCCGCGCACGACGACGGCGTTCTCATGCTCCATGCGCCCCAGCGCGGTCCGCTTCTTCGGCGCCGACGAAGGGTCGAAGGGGTCGATCTCCACCACCCAGCCGAACCGGTTGTACTCGTTCGGCTCCGCCCTCATGTCGAATCGGGCGTCCGTGGTGTGCCACGGGTACGGATTCTCTGATCCAATGCCGTACCGGTCCTCGACCGAGCCGGCCGGCGGCGGCTCTTCGCCGAAGTAGAAGTACTTGTTGATCGTCTCTTCGCAGGTCAGGTACGTGTCCCAGGGCGTTGGTCCGCTGGCGCAGTTGTTCAGGGTGCCCAGCACCCGGACGCCGTCGGGGTCCGCGCTGGTGCGCAGCAGCGGGTGCCCGGCGGCGGGACCGGTGATCTCGGCAGGCGTGGTCATGGTCACCCGGCGGGCGAACCTCGACTCGACGAGGTGCCACTGGCCGTCGCGGTCCTGCTCGATTTCGATGACCGACACGCCGTGCGCGGCGAGCGACTTGGCGGTCTTCTCCGGCGACCAGTTGGCCCGGCCGTCGGGGTGCAGCAATTGCTCAGTCGTGCACTCGTGGTTCACGCAGAGCAGACCGGAGCGTTTGCCCTTGAGCGGAAAGAACCACATGCCGTCGTGTTGGTCACCCGCCTGCTGGGCTTGCTCTTCTGCGCTGTTGCTGGCGTCCTTGGTGAACGCGGGCCCGGACGGCACGATCGGGTGTCCCCAGGGGAACAGCAGCTGGTACTGATATCCGGGCGGCAGCACGACCTGGTCGGCGACACTCGGCGGGATCGCTGGGAACCCGAGCAGCCGCCGCATGCCGGGACCGCGGGTCGTGGCTCCCGCCTCGGCGGCAGCCGCTGGCTCGGGCCGGGCCACGGTGCCGAAGAACGATGCGGCGGCGGTGGCGAGCCCGCCGGCCAGCGCCGTCCTGCGGGACAGGCGGTGCTGGGCTAGCTCAGAGATCGAACGTGACGAGGTCCCG
This sequence comes from Micromonospora phytophila, assembly GCF_023656545.1. Taxonomy (GTDB): domain Bacteria; phylum Actinomycetota; class Actinomycetes; order Mycobacteriales; family Micromonosporaceae; genus Micromonospora; species Micromonospora phytophila. The sequence goes on from NZ_JAMOKF010000020.1 coordinate 36,056, forward strand.
TCGGGACGCATGGATGGCCTCCAGTCAATATGTGAGCCGCGGGTTGCCGCGGTCAGCGCGGTGCAGCAGCGGTGTGCGGGCCGCAAACACTTGTGCGGGCCGCAAACACTAGGGAGTGGAGGTGGCCCGATCTTCACGCGAATGTGAACGGAGGAGTACATCGTCCCGGTCGCCGCACCGGCGTGCGCGACCAAACCCGACGTCGGCAGGTCGAACAAGCGCAACGCCATCAACGCCGACCTGATCGCCGAGCTGCACGCGGTCTGCGCCGAGCTGGAGACGCGCCCCCGGCTGCTGCTGCTCATTCGGAATCAGGTTCCTCGCAGGGTAAGTGGTCGGCGGTTCATGGGACTCGTCATCGCGTGTGCGCCTGGCCCGGCGGTCATGCGGACAGGTGCCCAGTGCGGGTCACCGGTGGTGGACGATGACCTGCTGGGCGCGTGGCGGCAGCGGCGCACCGATCTCGGTGGCGAAGTCGAGGAAGCCGGTGTGTCCGGGCAGTAGAGTCAGGGCGTCGGCCACCAGAGTGCGGACGGTGTCCAGGTCACCGTGTCGGTGGGCCAGCCGCGCCGGAGGAATGTGTGTTCCGGGCCGTCCAGGGCCGGGTGGCTGGCCAGGCGGTCCAAGCAGTCCTCGGCGTCGGAACCCATCAGGCGATCGATCAGCATTAGGTGCCAGGCGGCCAGGTTCTCGGCGCGGCGCGTCCGGTCCCGGTTGGCCGGTTGCCAGAACAGCGGCTCGGAGCGCTGTCGCGGCTTGGGGTTGGCTGGCGGCGGGAGCGGGGCGAGGGTGTCGAGGACGGCCAAGTAGTCCCCGTTGACTCTGTCGTGACGCCCGTGCCGTGCGTGAAAATCGGGGGTGGTCGCCCGCCGACGTCGTGCTTGCTTGGTGCTTCGAGCTCGTCAAGTAGTCTGACGCTGGAAGTGTGAT
>NZ_JAMOKF010000207.1 GCF_023656545.1 Micromonospora phytophila
GGCGGGGCGGACCCACCGCCCGGCCCGGGTGCGGTCGGCCGCGGGCTGCGCCCGGGCGGTCGCCGCGTCGGCCCCGGTCAGCCGGGCGTCCGCGGCGAACTCCCGGGCCCGCAGCACCGACCAGGCCGACACCTGCACCACCAGCGCGAACACGGCCAGCCGCCAGGCGTCACCGAGCAGGTGCGCGGCCGGCACGGCGCCGGCGTAGTTGACCGCCACCGGCGCCAGCACACCCAGCGGGAAGGCCCACGCCAGCGCGATCGTCAGCCGGGTCAGGTCCACGTCCGCGTTGCGCAGGTGGGCCAGTTCGTGCAGGACGACCGCCCGGAACACGCCCGGCGCCGTCCGGTGGGCGTGCACGAGCCCCAGGTCGAGCCGGACGTACCGGACGGGGAACGTGCCGAAGGTGTTGCCGCTGACCCGCGCCGACCGGGACACCACGAACGTCGGCGTACGGCGCAGTCCCGCCTCGCGGACCAGGGCGGCCAGGTCCGCCCGCAACGCCTCGGTGCCCGGCATCCGGTCGAGGCGGCGCAGGTCGCGCAGCCGCCGTTCGCACCAGGGCGCGGCGAGGTAGATGACGGCCGTCACCGCCGCCAGCACCGCCAGCCCGACGAGCATCTGGCGGGTCACGTCGGCGTGCAGCGTGCCGAGGCAGCGCTGCACCGCTGCCGCCGACTCCTCGTTGACCGTGCCGGCCCGGACGTCGACCGGGGGCAGCAACCGGCGCAGCCCGCCCACGCACTCGGCCCGCTCGCGGGTGACCGCCGCGTCGATGAGCACCGTCTGCCAGCCGAACATGCTCGTCCCGACGACCGCGGTCACCACGGCGACGAACCGGCCCAGGGCGGGCGAGGGCAGCGGCGGGGTCACCACGCCGACGCGGGCGCGACGCGGGATCGCCTCACTCACCTTCGGCGTTCCCGGCGGCCACCCCGAACCGTGCGACGAACGCCTCGCGCACCGCCGTAACCAGCACGGCGACCTGGTCCTCGGTGAGCGCCCAGCGCGGATCACGGGCGGCGGCGGTGACCGCCTCCTCGATGCGCAGCAGTTGCCCGGGACGCAGCCGCACCGCCGGCTCCTCCGCGCCGGAGCGACGGGCCAGCCACCGCCGGCCGAGGCGGCGCAGGCCGGCACGCACCGCGTCGGTGGCCTGACCCTGCACCGCGTCGCGCAGCACGGTGAGCGCGACGCCGGTCAGCACCATCACGTACGGCAGCAGGGGCTCGACGGTCTGGTGGAACCCCCCGCCGCCGGCCTCGCCGCCGCCGACCCGCACCAGTCGGCTCGGGTCCTCGAGCCAGCGGCCCGGCCGGCGCCGGTACGCCGGTTGCAGGATCACCAGCAGCGGCTCCTCCTCGGGGGCCACCGCCCGGATCGCCAGCCGCACCAGCTCTTCCTCTGTCGCGCCGGAGGCGTACCTGGTCGGACTCATGGTGATCATGCCTTCCGCCTACCGGGTCGTCGCGCGGTTCGGCGGTCACGATAGAAGTCCGACGGCGCCGGTGCGATCAGTAACCGGACAGTTACCCTCGGCGGTCCACGTTGGCGCGAGAAGGCACCCCGACGAGCCACCGGGCGTACTCGGAAAACCGTCGCTGCGGGTCAGGCTGGCCGGCGCAGGGTGACCGGCGGGCCGAACCGGACCGGGACCCCGGGGGAATACAGCACGCTGGCCGGCGGTCCGGTCGGCGACGGCAGTCCGGCGGCGGTGACCAGCTCGTCGTCCAGGTGCAGCAGCTCGGCCCGGTGCAACGGCCAGCGGGGATGCCAGTTCGGCAGGTGCAGCGTGCGCCTGTACGCCCGGGTGTGCAGCCCCCACCGCGCGGTGACGAAGTGCTCCAGCGGAGTCGGATCGGCGATCGGCTCCCCCACCCGGACCGCCATCCGGCTCGTCGCACCGACCGGGCCGGGCCAGCGGCGCCGGCACCGGTAGGTGAAGCGGTCACCGTCGCGGTCCAACCGCATCGCCGACCACAGGTACGGCAGTCGCAGGGTCGCCCGGGCGACCAGCACCGGTACCAGCCGTGACGCGTCCAGCGAGCGGAACACCACCGCCCGCCGGCCGGTGCCGTCGACTGAGTACAGCCGGACGTTGGTCTCTGAGAAGCTGCCGAAGTAGGGCACCCCCGGCCCGCACCCGAGGCCCAGCCCGACCATCCGGAAGCCGATCAGGCCGACGTAGCTGAACCCGTCAATGGTGTCCGGGCGGGTGCCGGCGGGCAGCAGGGGCGCGACGAGTTCCGGCGCGACCGCCCAGTGCAGGAAGGTCAGATCCTCCCAGCGCTGCCGCAGGACCGCCCGCCCGAACGCCTGATCGGGTGCGGAGTCGACCGACTCGATGTCCACGCACCCATCCTGCCCCGGGGCTCGTCGGGTACGCGCTGCATGCCGGGCTCGACATTGCCGTGGTCTTCTCGGTGACCCGCGGCACCGGCACCCGGCCCACGGGCCGGCCCTGCGACCCGGTTGGCGTGACGACGGCCGTCCCTAGTTCTGGTGTGGCCGGTTGCGGACAAGGGTGAGCGCGAGCAGGGCGGCGGCGAGGAAGACGATGCCGTTGACGCGCAGTCCGGCCTGCACTCCGGCGGTCAGGGCCTCGGCGAGCGCCGCCTGGACCGGGGCGGCAGGCGGCTGACTGCCGCTGGTGCCGGCGGTAGCGGCGGCCCGCACGGCGGCCCGGGCGGGTTCGGCCACCTGGTGGGCGGCGAGCCGGTCGGGCAGTTCGGCGAGCATCGTGGTGGTGAGCAGGGTGCCCAGCAGGGACGAGCCGAGCACCGAACCGACCTGGCGGGCGGCGTTGACCGCGCCGGAGGCCATGCCGGCCCGGGCGGGTGCGACGCTGGCCAGCGCCGCCGCGGTCGCCGGGGCCACCACCAGGGCGCAGGCGGCGCCGAACAGCGCGAGCAGCGGCCAGCGGTGGCCGAACGGGGTGGTCGGGCCCTGGGCGGCCAGCGCGAAGCTGGCCACGGCACCGAGGACGAGACCGGCGGTGAGTGGGGCCTTGAACCCGGTGCGGCGGATTGCGCCCGGCGGCGAACGCGACGATCGCGTAGGCGGCGAAGAGCACCAGCATCCGCCAGCCCGTGTCCAGCGGGCTCAGCGCCTGGGCGCGTTCGTGGAACAGGACGAGCAGGATCGCCACCCCGGTGAAACCGAACAGCGACACCGCCGCGACCACCATGACGGCGCTGAACGAGGCGGACCGGAACAGCCGCACGTCGAGCATGGGGGTGGCGGTGCGCAACTCCACCAGGACGAACCCGACCAGCGCGGCAGCGGAGACGAGCCACGTCAGGGCCACCGCGGGGCTGGTGTAGCCGGCGCGTCCGCCCTGGATCAGGGCGTAGACGGCGGCGGCGATCGTGAGGGTGCCCAGCAGCAGGCCGGGCACGTCGAGTCGGCCCGCGCCGCGCCGGGATCCGGCGACCCCGGTCGCGGTGACGACGAGGGTGACCGCGCCCAGCGCGATCGTGGACAGGAAGACGCTGTGCCAGTGGTGGTGCCGCAGCAGGGTCCCGGCGATGAGTGGGCCCACCGCCAGGCCGATGCCGGAGGCCGCCGCCCAGGTGGTGATGACCTCGGTGCGTCGGTGTGGGTCGGTGAAGGTGGCACCGAGGATGGCCAGGCTGTTCGGCAGGATCAGGGCCCCGCCGACTCCCGCCAGGAACTGCCCGGCGATCACCCAGGCAATGGTGGGGGAAAGGGCCACGACGGCCCCGCCAGCCATCATGGCGGTGACGCCGGTGACGAACAGCCGCCTGGGACCGTAGCGGGTGCCCAACGTCGCGGCGGAGAGCACCAGACCCGCCACCGCCAGGGTGTAGGCGCTGGGGATCCAGATCAGGCTGGTCAGGTCGACGCGGAGGTCCCGCTGGATGGTGGTCAGGGCGGAGACGGTCGCCGTGATCTGCAGGAAGGTGATCGCCGCACCCAGGCACATCGCGACGAGGGTCGCCAGCTCGGAGCCGCGTGCGGATGACGGCACGGTGCCGGTCGGCCGGGGCCTGGTCGCGCGCCGCGACAGTGGTCGTCCGGGCACGGTGGGGGCCGGGGTTCGCTGGTCGGTCACAGGCCGTCCTCGAGAGTTCGAGCCGGGACGTCGCCGGCGCGGGTGGCGGTGCCGCCCGCGTGGGCGGCGCGCGGTGGGGGGTGGATGGCGCGGGTCACGGCAGCTGCGGGTAGCGGGCGGCCACGCCACCGGAGAGATTGCTCGCGCCCCGGGCGAACAGCTCGCCGGCGATCGCCCGTCCGAACCCGCGGTTGGCGCCGGTGACCAGGGCGGTGGTGGCCGAGATGTCCAAGTCGATCCCCGTCTGTGAGCTGGGCCCGGTGAACGGGCGGTACGACCAGAAAGACCGGCTGGCTTGCCTAGAGGAAAGCCAGCGCGGCCCAGTCAAGCACCTGACTAGCTGCAACGCAAGCCAGCTCGTACCCTGGTCGACATGGAGGATCTACGGGAGGACCGGGATGCCTGGTCGATGACGAACTGCTCGATCGCCCGCACGATGGACATCGTGGGCAGCAGGTCGGCAATGCTGATCATGCGCGAGGCCCTGCTCGGCACCCGTCGGTTCGACGACTTCGTCCACCGGGTCGGCGTCGGCGAGCCCGCCATGGCAACCCGGCTCAAGGACCTGGTGGCCGCCGGCCTCCTCGAACGAACGCCCTACCGGGAGCCGGGGCAGCGCACCCGCTACGAATACCGGCTCACCCGCAAAGGCCGCGAACTGCTGCCCGTGGTCACCGCCTTGCGCACGTGGGGTGACACCTGGGCCGCGGACAAGACCGGCCCGCCCGTACTCGCCAGCCACCGCGGGTGCGGCCGCCCCGTACGGGCGGTGCTGCGCTGCGACGGGGGTCATGACGTCGACGACGGCGACACCGACCTCACCGCCGGGCCCGGCTTGATCCGCAACGGGTGATTACGATGGCGGCCATCGAGTGCTTCGCCGCCTGCCGTACTCGTCACTGAGGGCCGGCTCACCGCCACACCAGGCCGCGAGCGGGCCGACCGATGCCCCTTTCGTCCGGCTGTCGTTCCCTCAGTGTGAGAGGCGCACCTCCATGCGTATTCGCTCCTTCGTCCAACATGATCTGGCACGGCTCACCGAATTGACCATCGAGACGTTCGGACCCTTCTACGAGGATTCCTTCCGACCCCTCGTGGGCGAGGTCGTCTTCGCCAACCAGCACGGCAACTGGCGTGACGACTACCGCAAGCAGGTAGCCGAGCTCCACGACCCCGGTCAGCACAGGTACGTCGCGGTCGCCGAGACCACCGGCACCATCACCGGCTACGTGGCCTGGACCGTCGACCCGGCTCGCCGGAACGGAAGCATCACGATCCTCGCCGTCTCAGCCGAGCACCGCCGGCACCACACGGGCACCGCGTTGTGCGAGCACGCCTTCGGCGAGATGCGGAGCCTCGGAGCCGAGGTGGTGGAGATTGGCACCGGGGGCGACCCGTTCCACGCACCCGCCCGAGCCCTGTACGAGAGGCTCGGGTGCACCCTGCTCCCGATCGCCGTCTATTACCGGCAACTCTGACCGAGCCCTTGGCGGACGGGCGTGCTCCCGCGCCCGTCCGCCAGGGCCGACGACGCTCCGACCTCGGCGCATAGGTCAGGGTGCGTCGGGAAACTCGCGGGTATGGCCAGGTACACGAAGCCCGACCTGAGGAACCAGATCAAGGAAGAGATCAAGTCTTCCGACAAGGGCGGCAAGCCGGGACAGTGGTCGGCGCGCAAGTCGCAGTTGCTCACCCAGGAGTACAAGAAGCGCGGCGGGGGCTTCCAGGGCCCGAAGGATGAGCGGCAGAAATCCCTGCAGCGGTGGGGTGAGCAGGATTGGCAGACCAGGGACGGCGCCACCCGGGCGCGCAAGGACGGCGAGACGAGTCGTTACCTGCCCAGGCAGGCATGGGAACGACTCTCCGACGAGGAGCAGCGCGCGACCGACACCAAGAAGCGCAGGGCGTCCAGATCCGGCGCCCAGCGCGTCGCCAACACCGAGCCAGCCAAACGCGCGCGTAAGGAGGCCACGTCGGCCGCGCGGCTGTCGGAGTTGACGGTCCCCGAGGCGGCCCGGCTCGTCCGCGGTCTCGACACGGGCCAGCTCAAGGCGGCACTGCAGTACGAACGCGACGGCAAGGCCCGCAAGACGCTCATCCAACGGCTGGAGTCGGAACTCAACAGGCGCTGACCCCTGGTCTCCGGCAGTACCCACGGCCGGTGACGGCCGCCCAACCTCCCGGTGACCGGCCGATCGGTGCGCCGGGGATGATCCCCGGGCGTGCCCGGCCACCACGGCTACCGCGACCTGGCCCGCCGTGACCGTGTCACCGCGACCAGTCCCACGACGATCACACCCAGCCCGAATGCTCCCGCCAGCACGATCGGGGTGAGCGCGTTCCCGGTGCGGCCGACGTGATCGCCGGCGGCGCGGGCGGTCGGCGCGGAGGTGACCTGCGGCTCGGTGGACGCAACGGCCGCGATCAGGGGATAGCGCAGAATGCTGGGTTTCGTTCCCGGTGGCTGGTCGGCGGTTTCGGAGACGGTGAGCAGGGATCGGCCGTCGCGGCCGTAGGTGATCGACTCGCCCTGCGGCTCGTCGGGCAGCGCTGTCATCCGTGGCCTCCCACTGGTCAGCGCGGTGAGCACGTCGCCGTCGACGACGTCGAACTCGAACGCGTCGGCGTAGGTGCGCAGCACCACCCTGCGCCCGTCCGGTGCGGTGGCGGCGCCGGTGACCGATGTCTGGCCGAGCCCTCCGAACGGGTTGCTCGTCGTGGAGGCCGGCAGTCGGACCTGTCCCACCCTCGCCAGTGGCACCGTCGTGCCGGGTTGCAGAGCAGTGGCCGGGGCGTACAGGCCGGCCGAGTACTTGGTCACGATGATCGGCCGGTCGTCGCCCGTGAGGAGCAGGGCCTCGGCGTCGTGCGGGCCGTCCGGATAGGCCATGCGGTACAACACCGGTCGGTCGGCACCGGGCGCGAGCTTCCACACCGCGATCGTCTGCCGGGAGCGGCCGTTGTCGCCGATGTCGGCCACCCAGATCGTGCCGTCGGCGCCGACGGCGAGATCCTCGGTGTCTGCCGGCCGCGACGGATAGGGCACCGTCCGCACCACGGAGCACTCAGGATCCAGGAAGAAGATCCGGCGACGGGTCTCGTCGTCCGCGCCGTCGTTGACCATGACGAACCCGTCCTCCGTGGCGGCCATCCCGGAGATCTCGGTCAGCGGGCCACCACCCACCTCGCACACCGGCGTCCCGCGGACCAGGGTGGGCGACGGGTTCGCCACCGCTGTGGGCGGGACCACCGTGACGGCGACGACAACGACCGCTCCCACGGCGATCCCCCGCAGCCTCCGAGTGGTTCCCTTGCCTCGTCGCATCACCCGTGATCCTTCCATCGGCGACCCGCGAGACCGCCGGCCCGGCTATTTCATCTTGCGCGTCGACCGGGCCACGATGGCGTCGTACTCGGGGTGCTCGCCCAGCCATCCGCTGAGGAACGGGCAGACCGGCACCACGGTCCGGCCTCTGGCCCGGGCGTCGTCCATCACCGCACGGGCCAGGGTCGACCCGACCCCTCGCCCCTCGAACTCCGCGTCGACCTTGGTGTGGGTGTAGACGATGATGGTGCCGGTCAGCTGGTAGGTGACCACGCCGGCCAGCGCCCCGGTCTCCTCCCGCGCCTCGAAACGTTCCCGCTCCGGTACGTCTGTCACGGTGAACTGCACCCCGCCATCCAACCACGGAGCAGGTGCGACACCCCCGCCGGAGCCGAGGTCACGGCGTTGCGGTGGCGATCGACGGGTCAGCGGCTCGTGGCGTCCACGTGGTCGCGCCATGAGTGCTGGGGTTCGTAGCCTAGGACCCGTCGTGCCTTGTCGATGCTGAGCAGGGTCTCGTGCTCGCCCAGCTCCTTGCGGACCTCGACGCCCGGGTAGACCTCCGCCATGAGGCTGGCACTGGACCTGCTCATGACGGTGTCGGCGTTGGCGATGATGAAGACGTCGGCGCCGGGCCGGTCGTGGGCAAGTGCCCGCTCGACCGCCTGCGCCGCGTCGCGGGAGTCGATGTAGCCCCACAGGTTCCATCGGCGCAGCCGCGGGTCGGCGTCGAAGGCCGGGAACCGCGCGTAGTCGTCGACGTGCATGACGTTGGAGAACCGCAGGCCCACCATGACCAGCTCGGGGTCCCATCGGCAGAACTGCCGCGCCATCTCCTCCTCGAGCGCCTTGTTCAGTGAGTAGGTCGACTCCGGGCGCGGCGGGTACTCCTCGTCGACCGGCGCGTACGGCGGCGGGGTGTCGAACGGCAGCCCGAGCACGGTCTCGCTCGACGCCCACACGACCTGCTTGATTCCTGCTGCCCTGGCCGCGGCGAAGACGTTGTACGTCGCTGCGGAGTTGTTCGCGAAGGTGGTCGCGTTGGGCAGCAGCCCGGGGGCCGGGACCGCCGCCAGGTGCACGATCGCGTCGACCCCGCCGGCGTGCTCGTCGGCGCCGCCGGTGAACGCCTCCACCACCTGCCCGTAGTCGGTGAGGTCGACGAGGAGGAACTCGCCGTCGGCGTCGCGTTGACCGCCGGCGCGGTCCACCGCCAGCACGTCGACGCCCACATCGCGCAGGTGGGCGACGACGGCGCGACCGAGTTTGCCGGTGGCCCCGGTGACGACGACGCGCCTGGGAAGTGCGGATGCGAGAGCAGGATCGGTCATGGTCACATCCTCCCTGCGACGCGGCGGGCTCGGGCCACCGCACCCCGCACAGGGCTCGACCGAAGCCGCGGCGGGCTCCTCGCGTTGGCCCAACAGGTCAGATGGCGGTGGCCTCGGCGACCCGCCATTGCCCGTCGACCGGGACCAGGGTGAGCACCACCCGGTTCTGGTCGACCTTCTCCCCCGCCGTGTTCACGTTGCGCCGGTACTGGTTGAGGTACACCAGCAGCTCGACCCGCTCGGTGGTCGCACTCACCACACCGGTCGAGGACACCTCGGCCGCCACGACCGCCTGTTGTTTGGTGGCGGTCTGCCTGAGCGCCGCCGTGGTGTGCGCGTACTCCTTCTCGAACGCGCCGGTGGCGAAGGTGCGACCGTTGGCGATGCTGTGGTCGAAGGTGCGGTAGTCGTAGGAGAAGATCGCCTTGGCCGCGGCCGGTGCGGTGGCCAGGGCCTGCCGTACGGCCGCGTCCCGCTGCGCGGCGCGGTGGTCACCCCACCCGGCGAGGCCGGCGACGGCGACCGCCAGCACGATGGCGACGGTCAGCGCCGGGACGAGCCCGATCCGGGTGGGGCGCCGCCCGGGGATGCGCGGCCGGCGGGCGAATTCGACCAGGGTACGCACGGGTCCTCCCTCTCTCATCCGACGAACTGCAGGCGCGACACCAGCCACCGGCCGGAGTCCTCGTCGCGGACCAGGTCCGCCTGGATCCGGTAGTGGGACGGCCGTCCCTGCGGTGCCTTGACGTTCTTGACGGTGGCGTCGACGGCCACCAGCACGACCGCCCGGCGGCGGTCCCCCGAGACCAGCCCGGCCCGCAGCACCGTCCCGCGCGACTCGACCTTGTTCTCCACCACCGCGGCCCGGACCTGCGACTGCCCTCGGGTGAACTCCTCCTTGAAGTCACCGGTGGCCCCGTCGACGATCCGCTGCATGTCCCGGTCGACGCTGGCCGCGCTGATCGAGACGAAGTTGACGCTGGCCTGCTTGGCGGCGGCGAGGGCGGCCTGCCGGGCCAGATCGGTGGTCCGGTCGGCGTACCACCGGTGGCCGGTAACGCCGGCCGCGACGAGCGTCGCGGCGAGCACGGCCACCAGCAGGACGACCAACGGCCGCCGGCGTCCCGCCGGCGCGGCCGTGGCCGGGACCCCGGCGCCCCGGTCGTCGGCGTCCTCCTCCGGCGGACCGTCCACGCCCCCCGGGTCGTCTCCGCCCGTC
>NZ_JAMOKF010000208.1 GCF_023656545.1 Micromonospora phytophila
CGCCCCGCCCGGTGAGGTGCCGGCGGGCATCGTCACCGCCCTGATCGGCGCCCCGCTGCTGGCCTTCCTGGTCCGCCGCGCGAAGGTGGTGACCGCGTGACCGCCCCCTCCCACCCGACCGCCTCCGGCCCGACGGGTGTCGGCCCGACCGACTCCGGCCCCAGTGGCGTCAGCCCGACCGCCTCGGGCCCGACCGCCTCCGCGGCGAGTGGCGCCGGCCGTGCCGCACCGGACGTGGCCGAATCGGTGCCGGTCACCGGTGGGCCGGCACGACCCGCCCCGATCGGTGTCGCCGCACTGCCCGGGCGGTCGCTGCTGCGACTCGGCCCGGTGAGCGTGCAGATTCGCCGCCGCTCGGTGCTGGTCGCCGTCGCGCTGGTCGTGCTGCTGCTGGTCGCCGGAGTGCTCAGCCTCTCCCTCGGCACCCCGTACGTTGCCCCGGCCGACGTGCTGCGCGCCCTCTCCGGCGCCGGCACCCCGTACGACCTGGTGGTCTTCGACCTGCGGCTGCCCCGGCTGGTGCTGGCCGCGGTGGCGGGCGCGGCCTTCGGGGTGGCCGGCACGCTGATCCAGAGCGTGGCCCGCAACCCCCTCGCGAGCCCCGACGTCATCGGCGTCACGCAGGGCGCCGGCCTCGCCGCGACGGTGGCGCTGACCAGCGGCGTCGCCGCGGTCCTGGTCGCGCCGGCGGCGCTGGCCGGCGGTCTGGCCGCCGCGGTGCTGCTGCTCGCCCTCGGCGCCCGGCACGGGCTGGCCGCGCAGCGGTTCGTGCTCGCCGGGGTGGCGGTCGCCTTCGCGCTGCGGGCGCTGACCGAGGTGGTCATGCTCACCGCCGACCCGATCGACGGGCTGCGCGCCCAGATCTGGCTGATCGGCACCCTGGCCGGCAAGGGCCAGAACGAGACCGAATGGATCGCCCGCACCCTGCTGGTGCTGCTGCCGCTGCTGATCTGGGCCGGTTGGGCGCTGAACAGCACCGCCCTGGACGACGACACCGCCCGGGGGATCGGGCTGCGCCCGGTGGCCCGCCGGATCGGGCTGGCCGGCACCGGCGTGCTCGTCGCCGCGATGGTCACCGCTCAGGTCGGCGCGGTCGACTTCGTGGCGCTGGTCGCGCCGCAGGTGGCCCGGCGGCTGGTCCGGGCCGAGCGCCCGCCGTTGATCTGTGCGGCGCTGGTCGGCGCGCTGCTGCTGGTGCTGGCCGACCTCGCCGGCCGTCGGCTGTTCGCCCCGACGCAACTGCCCGCCGGCGTGCTGACCGCCGCCATCGGCGGCCCGTACCTGATGTTCCTGCTGCTGCGCGGCCGCCGGAGGCCCTCGTGAAGCCCACCCGCCGCCCGACGTCCGTGGCAGGCCCGTCGCCCGTGCCCCGGCCGGCCTTCTCCCGCCGGTGCGCCGCCGACATCCCGTTCGCCGATCCTTCGAAGGAGGCGTGATGCTCTCCACCCGCGACCTGGTCGCCGGCTACGACGAGCGCACCGTGCTGGACGGGCTCGACCTGGAGTTGCCCGCCGACGCGTTCACCGTGATCGTCGGGCCGAACGCCTGCGGCAAGTCCACCCTGCTGCGCACCATGGCCCGCCTGCTCACGCCCCGGCGTGGCACGGTGCTGCTCGACGGCACCGCAATCCGCGACCTGCCCACCCGTGAGGTCGCGCGCCGGCTCGGCGTGCTCCCGCAGAGCCCGCTGGTGCCCGAGGGCGTCACCGTCGCCGACCTGGTCGGTCGGGGCCGGCAGCCGTACCAGCGGTGGTGGCGGCAGTGGTCGGAGCAGGACAGCGCCGCGGTCGACCGGGCGATGGCGATGGCGGACGTCGTCGGGCTCGCCGACCGGCCGGTGGACACCCTCTCCGGCGGCCAGCGGCAGCGGGTGTGGATCGCCATGACCCTCGCCCAGGACACCGACGCGCTGCTGCTCGACGAGCCGACCACCTTCCTCGACCTGGCCCATCAGGTGGAGGTGCTGGACCTGCTGCACCGGCTGCGCGTCGAGCGGGGCCGGACCGTGGTGGCCGTGCTGCACGACCTCAACCAGGCCGCCCGGTACGCCGACCACCTGATCGCGATGCGGGCCGGCGCCGTGGTGGCCGCCGGACCGCCCCGGGAGATCCTCACCGCGGAACTGGTCCGGGACGTCTTCGGGCTCCACTGTGTGGTCGTGCCCTGCCCGGTGACCGGGGCGCCGCTGGTGGTGCCCGGGCTCACCTCCCCCTCCCTCGCCCCGCCGGCCGCTCCGGCGGCCCGCACCCCCGCCGACGATGCGGTCACCCCGCTCGTCGGCTCCCACCCCTCGAAAGGAATCTGATGCGTCGTCTCGTCGCCGCCCTCACCGCGGCCGTCGCCCTCGGCGTCGGACTCACCGCCTGCGGTGAGAGCGACCCGGTAGCCGGCACCACCACCGGGGAAACCCGGGAGATCACCCACGCCATGGGCACCACCAAGGTGCCGGCGGAGCCGAAGCGGGTCGTCGTGCTCGACACGGACAAGATCGACACCGCGCTCTCCCTCGGTGTCACGCCGGTCGGCGCCGCCACCGCGGGCGAGGCCAAGAGCTGGCCGACCTACTTCGGTCAGGAGAAGCTCGCCGGCATCAAGGAGGTCGGGGTGCTCACCGAGCCTGACCTGGAGGCGATCAACGCCCTCAAGCCGGACCTGATCCTGGGCAGCAAGTTCCGCCAGGAGAAGTTCTACGACGAGCTGGCCGCCATCGCGCCGACCGTCTTCACCGAGAAGGTGGGCGTCACGTGGAAGGAGAACCTCCTCCTCGACGGCAAGGCGCTCGGCAAGGAGCAGCAGGCCAAGGATCTGCTCACCACGTACGAGACCCGCGCCAAGGAGTTCGGCGCCAAGCTCGGCGACGCCGCAACCCGCAAGATCTCCATCGTCCGCTTCATCCCGGGCGCCATCCGGGTGTACGGCCCGGACTCGTTCTCCGGCATCGTCGTCGGTGACACCGGCCTCGGCCGTCCCGAGCGGCAGTTGCTGGCCGCCAAGGAGGACAAGCGGTTCGACCTGGTCAGCGCCGAGCGGATCAACGAGGTCGACGGTGACGTCATCTTCGTGACCGCGTACGGCGAGAAGGCGGCGGGCGAGCAGGCCAAGGTCACCGGCGGGACCCTGTGGAAGGGCCTGTCCGCCGTCAAGGCGAACAAGGCGCACGTCGTCTCCGACGAGGTCTGGATGACCGGCATCGGCGTCGGCGCCGCCAACAAGATCCTCGACGACCTCGAAAAGCACCTCACCGCCTGACCCACCCCGCGCCAAGATCCGCGCAAATTCACGGAAAGAGTGGCTATTCCAGCTGGAATAGCCACTCTTTCCGTGTAAGTGCTCTCGGAGGGGCGGGTTTGTCAGGGGCGGGTGCGGGAGTGGAGGGCGGCGTGGACTTCTGCCAGGAAAACCGTCGAAGTCCTCGCGCATCCGTCGGCTGGTCACATGCAGCACGATCCAGTCGTCGCCGAGCAACTTGTTGAGGCGCTGCCGGTCCCGGTGGAACTGGGCTGGATCGTGGTGCCAGAGGCCGTCATATTCAACGGCGACTTTCAGCTCGGGCCATGCGAGATCGACGCGGGCCACGAACCGTCCGGCGCGTGTGACGACGTGCTGTGTCACCGGCCGCGGCAGACCGGCCGCGACGAGACGTACTCGAAGTCTGGACTCGGGCAGCGATTCCGCGCCGGCGTCCGTCATGCTCACCGCCTGCGCGAACTTCCGCCAGCCCCGCTCGCCACGGTGCGCGGAAGGTACCGCTCCAGATCGGCGAGGCTGACCGCGCCGACATGACGTAGCGAGTCGATCAGGGCCACAGCCTCGACGGTGTCGAGCCAGCATGCGAGATCCCAGCAGGTTCGCACCGCGGTGGTGACGGAGATGCCGTCGAGCACTGCCACCTCGCCCTCGCGCCACGCAGCGACGTGGACCAGAAGACCCGTGACGGGGCCGAACCGCGAGGACGGTTGCACCACCACCTCGACGGGCTTATTCGGCCCGGACTCGCTCCGCCGTGCAGTGCGACGGCAGACCTGCCCGCGATTGCACATCCCGGCGGAAAGAGCCAGGACGCGACGGCGTGACACCGGTGCGGTGGGAGATCTCCAGCCGCGCGTCGGCGTAGACGTTGTGAAGAGCCGTCGCCAGGCGCTGGTGCGCAGGTCGTTCTTCGTCAGCAGGCCGCGAAGGACCGCCTCACGAGCGAAGAAAACCTGCCCGACGAGTTCAACGGGACGACGAGGTGCACAGCCACCCCAACACCCTGACGTAATGCCCCGCCCCCGATAACCCCCTGTGGATAACCACACGACTGCGCTACCCACGTTCACGGAAAGAGTGGCTATCCGACGAGGAACAGCCACTCTTTCCGTGAAAGTGCGGTCGACGGCCGGGGGGTTGGGGTTAGGCAGCGGTGGTCCAGATGGCGCGGAAGGCGGCGGCTTCGCCGGCCAGCCAGCGCTCGATCTGGTCGGGCTTGGCGTCGGTGGGCATGCGGTGGGCCTCGCCGCGGCGGACGTCGACCAGGACCGGCTCGGCGTGCGGCAGCACCGCGTCCATGTGTCGGGCCATCAGGTGCAGGGTGGCGAGCATCGCCTCCTCGCTCGGCGGGGTCTCGTCGAAGTGCAGCCGGACGGCCTCGACCCGGCCGTCGGCGTACCGGAGGCCGAAGTGAGGGTTGATCTTGACGGGCAGGTCGCCCAGCATGGCGAGCGCGTCGCGCGTCTGGGCGAGGTCGACGCCCCGGGGCTCGCCGAGGGAGCGCAGCCAGGCCGACGCGCCGGGGACGAGCGCCTGGTAGAGCGGGCGCCAGCGGGGCTTGACCACGTCGACCACCTGGCCCAGGTGGGTGCCCCCGGTGTGGAAGGCGATGTCGGCCTTGAGCGCCTTGACGAACTGGCCGTGCGGGTTGAAGCCGGAACGGCTGGCCCGCTGCTTGCGCAGGCCCCCGACGAAGGTCGCCTTGGTCGGGCCGTTGCGGTCGACGTAGCGGGTGAAGCCGAGGAGCGTCGCGTAGGGGGTGAGTGGCGTGGAGGCGGGCGCGGTCACGGGCGTCCTCCCAGGTCAGGAACTCGATTAGTACATACATTCTAATCGACGGGTCTGACATCGCCCAGCGAAAACGGGGCTGCGGAAGGCACGGCAAAAGGGGCCGTCCGGACTGACCGGACGACCCCTTCCCCGCGTACGGAAAACTAGAGCTGGCCCACCGCGGTGATCCGGACCACCGCGGCGCCGGCCTCGTCGGAGGCGGCCAGGTCGACCTCGGCGCTGATGCCCCAGTCGTGGTCGCCGTCGGGGTCGTCGAGGATCTGCCGTACGGTCCAGCGCTCCCGACCCTGCTCGATCATGAGCAGCGCCGGCCCGCGCGCGTCCGGCCCCACCCCGATCGAGTCGTACGCCTCGAAGTACGGCTCCAGCGCGTCCGCCCAGGCGTCGGCGTCCCAGCCCGACGAGGAGTCCAGCTCGCCCAGGTCGTACCAGCGGCGCAGCGCGGCCAGCTCGACCCGACGGAACAGCGCGTTGCGCACCAGCACCCGGAAGGCGCGGGCGTTGCGGGTGACCGCCGGCGGCCGGTCGTCCAGCGCGGCGTGGGCCTGGGCGACCTCGGCGACGTCGGAGGGGTTGCGCAGCCGCTCCCACTCGTCGATCAGGCTGGAGTCGACCTGGCGGACCAGCTCGCCCAGCCACTCGATGAGGTCGACCAGCTCCTCGGTCTTGGCGTCCTCGGGGACGGTCTGCCGCAGCGTCTTGTACGCGTCGGCGAGATAGCGCAGGACCAGGCCCTCGGAGCGGGTGAGGGAGTAGAACTGCACGTACTCGGTGAAGGTCATCGCCCGCTCGTACATGTCCCGGACGACGGACTTGGGGGAGAGCTGGTGGTCGGCGACCCAGGGATGCCCCTGCCGGTACATCTCGTACGCGGCGTCGAGCAGCTCGGCGAGCGGCTTGGGCCAGGTCACCTCGTCGAGCAGTTCGAGGCGGGCCTCGTACTCGATGCCCTCGGCCTTCATCGCGGCGACCGCCTCGCCGCGCGCCTTGAACTGCTGGGCGGAGAGCACCTGGCGCGGGTCGTCCAGGATCGACTCCACCACCGAGAGCACGTCGAGGGCGTACGAGGGGGAGTCGACGTCGAGCAGCTCGATCGCGGCCAGCGCCAGCGGGGAGAGCGGCTGGTTGAGGGCGAAGTCGAGCTGGAGGTCGACGGTCAGGCGGACCCGGCGGCCGGTCTCGTCGGGCTCGTCGAGCTGCTCGACCACCCCGCCGGCACGCAGCGCCCGGTAGATCGCGATGGCGCGGCGGATGTGCCGGCGCTGGGCGGCGGCGTCCTCGTGGTTGTCGGTGAGCAGGTGCCGCATCGAGGCGAACGCGTCGCCGGGGCGGCCGATCACGTTGAGCAGCATCGAGTGGCTGACCTGGAAGCTGGAGGTGAGCGGCTCCGGCTCGGCGTCGACCAGGCGGTCGAAGGTGGGCCGGCCCCAGCCGACCGAGCCCTCCGGCGGCTTCTTCTTGACCACCTTGCGGCGCTTCTTCGGGTCGTCGCCGGCCTTGGCCAGGGCCTTCTCGTTCTCGATGACGTGCTCGGGGGCCTGCACCACCACCCGGCCGATGGTGTCGAAGCCGGCCCGGCCGGCCCGCCCGGCGATCTGGTGGAACTCGCGGGCCTTGAGCAGCCGGGTCCGCACCCCGTCGTACTTCGACAGGCCGGTGAAGAGCACGGTGCGGATCGGCACGTTGATGCCGACGCCGAGGGTGTCGGTGCCGCAGATGACCTTGAGCAGGCCGGCCTGGGCGAGGGTTTCCACCAGCCGGCGGTACTTCGGCAGCATGCCGGCGTGGTGCACGCCGATGCCGTGCCGGACCAGCCGGGACAGGGTCTTGCCGAAGCCGGAGGTGAACCGGAAGTTGCCGATCGCGGTGGCGATCATGTCCTTCTCGGCCCGGGTGCAGACGTTCACGCTCATCAGGGCCTGGGCCCGTTCCAGCGCGGCGGCCTGGGTGAAGTGCACGACGTAGACCGGGGCCTGCTTGGTCTGCAGCAGCTCTTCGAGGGTCTCGTGCAGCGGCGTCATCGCGTACGAGAAGATCAGCGGGACCGGCCGCTCCGCCGAGCGGACGACGGCGGTCGGCCGGCCGGTGCGCCGGGCCAGGTCGTCGACGAAGCGGGTGGTGTCGCCGAGGGTGGCCGACATCAGCACGAACTGGGCCTGTGGCAGCTCGATCAGCGGCACCTGCCAGGCCCAGCCCCGGTCCGGCTCGGCGTAGAAGTGGAACTCGTCCATGACCACCTGGCCGACGTCGGCCCGCTCGCCCTCGCGCAGCGCGAGGTTGGCCAGGATCTCGGCGGTGCAGCAGATGATCGGGGCGTCGGCGTTGACGCTGGCGTCACCGGTCAGCATGCCGACGTTGTCGGCGCCGAAGACCTCGCAAAGGGCGAAGAACTTCTCCGACACCAGCGCCTTGATCGGCGCGGTGTAGAAGGTGGTCCGGCTGTCGGCCAGGGCCGCGAAGTGGGCCGCGATCGCGACCAGGCTCTTACCGGAGCCGGTCGGCGTGTTCATGATCACGTTCGCGCCGGAGACGATCTCGATGACCGCCTCCTCCTGGTGGGGATAGAGGTCGAGGCCGCGCTCCTTCGCCCAACCGGCGAACGCGTCGTAGAGGGTGTCGGGGTCGGCGCTTGCAGGCAGCGCGGCGGTGAGCGTCATAGCGGGTCCATGGTGCCTGGATCATGCCCCTTCCCGCCAACCGGCGGTGGTGGCCCCGTCCATCCCGGCCGAAACACGACGATTTGCCCCACCGCCAGCGGGCGAGGGCTCAGCGGCGGCGGTGGATCAGGTCGAAGATCGGGCGGCCGGCGGTGACGGCGCGGCGCTCGAACTTGGTGACCGGACGGTGCGCCGGGCGCGGGGCGAAGCCGTCGTGCGCGTCGACGAGCTCCGGATCGGCGTCCAGGGTCTGCCGCATCGACGCGGCGTACTCCGCCCAGTCGGTCGCACAGTGCAGCGTCCCGCCCCGGACGAGGCGGGACCGCAGCAGCGCGACGTGTGCCGGCTGGATCAGGCGCCGCTTGTGGTGGCGCGACTTGGGCCACGGGTCGGGGAAGAACACGTGCACCGCGTCCAGCGACTCCGCCGGCAGGGCCCTGACCAGGTCCAACGCGTCGCCCTCGGCGACCCGGACGTTGCTCAGGCCCCGGCGTTCCACCAGGTCCAGCAGGTTCGCGATTCCGGGCGTGTGCACCTCGACCGCCAGATAATCTCGATCCGGGTCGGCTGCGGCCATCTCGGCGGTGGCGTCGCCCATGCCGGAGCCGATCTCCAGCACCAGCGGGGAGCGGCGGCCGAAGAGCACCGCCGGGTCGAGCGGCCCGTCCAGGTCCGCGGCGATGTCGAAGCCGTACGCCGGCCACAGCCGGTCGAGCGCGTCGGTCTGCCGGCCGCTCATGCGGCCACGACGCGGGTGGAAGGTGCGGATCGGTCTCGCGGGCGCCGGTGGCGGCGCGGCGACGGGGATCAGGTCGGTGGAGGTCACAGCGACCCGAGCCTACGCGACGGTCCCGCCGGATCGGATGTGATGTACGGCCGGGGGTGAGAGGATTCATCCCGTACGGCAGGCCGGGCGGTCCGCTGCCCGGCACCGAGTGCGCCGGGAGGGGCAATGGTGTCACGCACGCACCGCCGCGCGGCGCTGGCCGTCGCCCTCGCCGCGGTCGCCGCCCCCCTGCTCGGGACGGGTCCCGCCCCGGCCGCCGTGCCGCCGGCGGTGGCCCCGACGCCGGGGGAGTCGGAGCAGCCCGGTGACTGGCAACCGCCGCCGGGCGTCGTCTTCGTCGAGGTCAAGCCGAGCACCGTGGAACCGGGTTTCCTGGTCGGGGTGCGGGCCAGCTGCCGGGACAACCGGGTGCCGGCGATCGTGGTCTCCGACGCCTTCGGCCGGATCGCCGTCTACCCGCAGCGCGGCGAGCTGACCGGGACGCCGATGGTGCGCGAGCGCACCCGACCCGGCAACTACCGGGTCAAGCTGGAGTGCCCCGACGGCGCGACCGCCTCGACCATGCTCCAGGTGGTCAAGGCCGTCGACCCCACCCGCCAGCCGACGCCCAGGCCCAGCCGCGGGCCGGCGACCGGGTTCGGCGGAGGCGCCGGCGGCTTCACCGGGGGGCTGCTGCTGCCCGGCGGGGTCGCCCTGACCGTGGCCGGCATGGTCGTCTGGGTGGTGGCGACCCGTCGCCCCCGTACCGTCCGTGGCGCCGCCGGACGCTGAGCCCCGTGATGGCCACCCCGCCCGCCGCGCAGCCGGCCGCCGCCGATCGGCGTCGGCCGTCCGGACGCAGCCCGTGGTCGGTGCCGCTGGCCGTGGTGCTGGTGCTGGTCGGGGTCTTCGCGACCGGGGCGGGGCTGTGCCGTACGGTCGGGCCGTTCGACTGGGCGGCCGGCGGTGGTGAGGCCCGGCCGGCCCGCGGCGAGAGCGGCCGGCTGGCCGCCAGCCGGCCGGTGCGGCTGTCGGTCCCGACGATCAAGGTGTCCGCGAACGTGGCACCGGTCGGTCAGGCCCGGGACGGGTCGATCGCCGTACCGCCGCTGGAGCGGGCCCAGGAGACCGGCTGGTACGACCGGGGACCGACCCCCGGTGAGCCGGGGCCGGCGGTGATCGTCGGGCACGTGGACACCAAGAGCGGGCCGTCTGTCTTCTACGACCTGCACAAGCTGCGCCCCGGCGACACCGTCGAGGTGACCCGCGCCGACCACTCGGTGGTGGTGTTCACGGTCGACTCGGTGGAGCACTTCCCGAAGGACCAGCTCCCGGCGGAGCGGATCTACGGTGACGAGGGCCCGCCCGGCCTGCGCCTGATCACCTGCGGCGGGGACTGGCTCGGCGGCCGCGCCGGCTACGCCGACAACGTCATCGCCTTCGCGACCCTCACCTCCTCCCGCAAGCCCTGACCGACCCGG
>NZ_JAMOKF010000209.1 GCF_023656545.1 Micromonospora phytophila
CGGGTGCGAGGGTGGTCCCGACCCCCGTTCCCGCCGGCCCCGACCACCGGTGCGACCGGATCCGTCCCGCCCCCGACGGCCCCCACCCGGGACCGGATCCGCACCCCACGATGCCGGTCGTCGCAGCTCGGGACTGTCACGGAAGTGATTTGAGGGGTGTACAGCAAGCGACAGGACCGTCATGATCTGATGTGTACCGCTACCGGACGCCGAACCGGTGTCAGTTCACCTCGTCAGGGGCCTTCAGGTTCACCCGGTGAGCGAGTTGTGGTCCTTGACCGGGGAGGGGTTGGGCCGTGGAGATGCGCCTGCCGGAGCCGGGTGACGCGCTCACGGGTGTGGAGATGTTCGCCGGTCTGGAGCCGGAGGTCCGCCAGCGCGTCATCGCCGCGGCGGTCCCCCGGACGTACCGCAAGGGCCAGCTGCTCTTCGTCGAGAACGACCCCGGTGAGTCGCTGATCGTGCTGCGCCGGGGCGCGGTCGCGGTCTTCCGCACCGCCCCGACCGGCGAACGCGCGGTGCTCTCCGTCATCCGCCCACCGGACGTGCTCGGCGAGGTCTCCCTGTTGGACGCCTCCACCCGGTCCGCCTCGGCCGAGGCGATCGAGGACAGCGCCGCGCTCGCGCTGTCCCGGGGCGCGTTCATGGAGCTGGTGCACTCCAACCCGCGCATCCTCGACGCGGTGATGCGCTCGCTCGGCGCGCTGATCCGCCGGCTGACCGAGCAGAACGCCGACCACGTCTTCCTGGACCTGCCCGGTCGGGTGGCCAAGACATTGGTCCGGCTGGCCGGCGAGAGCCAGGCCCCGATGATCACCATCGAGCTCAACCAGAGCCAGCTCGCCGAGATGGCCGGCGGCTCGCGGCAGAGCGTCAACCAGGCGATCGGGTCGTTCGCCAGCCGGGGCTGGCTGCGCACCGAGGGCCGCCGGATCGTGGTCACCGACGTGGCGGCGCTGCGCCGGCGCGCCGGCATGAGCGAGCGCTGAGCCGTACGCGACGAGGGGCCGGGGCGCCGCCTGGCGCACCGACCCCTCTTGCCGCGGCCGGCCAGGTCAGGGCGTGGCGCTGCCCGGCCCGGCCCAGTTGGTGGTGCTGCCCGGCCCGGCCCACTCGGTGCCGTCCTTGCCACCGCCGGACTGCTCGCTGACGATCCCCTCGGCCTGCAACGTCGCCAGCGTGGCGGCGTCCACGTCGACGGAGTCCCCCGCGGAGTGGCTGACCCCGTTGCTGTCGGTCCAGTCGGACTGGAGCATGACGTACACCATCGAGCTGTCCCCCTGTGATCATTGGTCGAGATTCGGCCGCCTGAATGTAGCCCCCGGGAGCCGGTCGGTGGACTGTCCACAAGCCAACAGCCCGGTACCTGACAGCAGCACCGACCGCGATACTGGCACCGGCACGGCGCCGACCCGGCGCCGGCGGGCTCGCCAGTGGAGGGTGTCATCACCACGCAGTGTGACCGCTGTGGACGCTCCGCCGCCGAGGGCGACCGCTTCTGCGGTGGTTGCGGCAACGAACTCGGCGCGGTCTGTCCACACTGCCTTCGTCCGCTCGCCCGGGACGTCGCGTTCTGCACTTCGTGCGGCGCTCCGCGCCCGGGGACCGACCGACGGGCGGCCGCACCGCAGGAGGACCGCCGCCGGGTCAGCGTGCTCTTCGTCGACCTGATCGACTTCACCCCGTACGTCGAGCGGGCCGACCCGGAGCTGGTCCGCGGCATGCAGACCGGTTTCTTCTCGGCCGCGCGCCGGGTCGTCGGGCAGTACGGCGGCGTGGTGGAGAAGTACATCGGCGACGCGGTGATGGCCCTGTTCGGCGCGCCCGTGGCGACCGAGACGGACGCCCTGCGCTGCGTCCGGGCCGGCCTGGAGCTGCAACGGGTGCTGACCCGGTTCACCCCCACCGGCGTCGACCCGCTGCGCTTCCGGGTCGGGGTGGCCACCGGCGAGGCGCTGGTCGACGTGGCCGCCGCCCGCGATGGCGGCCAGGCGATCGTCGCCGGCGACGTGGTCAACACGGCCTCCCGGATGCAGTCCGTCGCGCCGCCCGGTGGGGTCCTGGTCTGCGGCACCACCCACGCGCTCACCCACGACGCGATCCGCTACTCCGAGCAGCCGCCGGTCACCCTGCGCGGGCGGTCGGCGCCGACCGAGGTGTGGCTGGCCCTCGCCCCGGTCCGGCGCCAGCCCACCGACCGGCAGCCGGACGCCACGCCGCTGATCGACCGGGAACACGAGCTGGGGATGCTGGTCAACGCCCTGCACCGGTCGCTGCGCGACCGCCGCCCGCAGGTGGTGACCGTGTTCGGCCGGGCGGGTCTCGGCAAGAGCCGGCTGGTCCGCGAGCTGTACCAGCACGTGGGCCGGCTGGTCGACGAGCCGCTGACCTGGCGGACCGGGCGGTGCCCGCCGTTCGGTGAGAACGTGACGTTCGCGGCGCTGGCCGACATCGTCAAGGCCGAGGCCGGCATCCTGGACACCGACCCGGCCTCCACCGCCGCCCCGCGGCTCGCCTCGGCCGTCGCCGAGCTGGTCGGTCCGGCCGAGCGGGAGCGCCTGGTGGACGCCCTGCGGCCGCTGGTCGGTCTGCCGGGCACGCCGCTGCCCGCCGAGGAGGCCGAGTCGGCGTGGCGGCGCTTCCTGCTGGCGTTGGCCGCGCGCCGGCCCACCGTGCTGGTCTTCGAGGACCTGCACTGGGCCGACGACGCGATGCTGCGCTTCGTGGAGCTGCTCGGCGCGTCGGCCCGGGACGTGCCGCTGCTGCTGCTCTGCACCGCCCGCCCGGAACTGGTCGACCGCGACCCGAGCTGGGCCGGGACGATCACCGGCTCGGTGACCATCACGCTGCCCCCGCTGCGGGACACCGGCATCGCCTCGCTGTACGCCCACATGTTCGGCCAGGCGGCGTTCTCCGCCGACATGCTCACCCCGCTGATCGAGGTGGCCGGCGGCAACCCCCTCTACGCCCACGAGTACGTCCGGATGCTCATCGAGCAGGGCGCGCTGCGCCGCTCCGGCCGGGGATGGTCGCTGGAGAAGCACCTCGAGCTGCCGATGCCGGAGAGCGTGCACGCGGTCATCGCCAACCGGATCGACCTGCTGGAGGTCAAGGAGCGCACGGTGCTGCTGGCCGCCGCCGTGGTCGGCGTGCAGTTCTGGCCGGCGGCGGTGGCCGCCGCGCTCGGGCAGCCCGTCGAGTCGGTGGAGCGCGCGCTGCGCCGGTTGGAGCAGCGCGACTTCGTCCACGAGCAGGCCGCCTCGACCATGGCCGGGCAGCCGGAGTACCGGTTCCGGCACGTGCTGGTGCGCGACGTCTGCTACCAGCGGCTGCCCCGCACCGAGCGGGTGGCGCGGCACGAGCGGACGGCGGGCTGGCTGGACGCGCTCTCCCACAGCCGGGACACGGACCTGGCCGAGGTGCTGGCCCACCACCGCTGGGCCGCGCACGAGATCGCCCGCACCTTGGGCATGGACACCGGCCGGTTCGCCGGCCCGGCCCTGGCCGCGCTGCACCGGGCGGCCCGCCGGGCGTACGCGCTGCACAGCCTGGACGTGGCGGCCAGCCACGCGGGGCGGGCGCTCGGGCTGGCCGACGACTCCGACCCGGTCGACCGGCTCCAGCTGGAGCTGCTCAGCACCGAGATCTCGTTCTACCGGGACGGCAACGCCTTCCTCTCCGGGGGCGGCCCGGAGCAGGCGCAGGCGCTCGCCGACCGGCTGCTGTCGCACGGCGACGACGCCTGCGCGGCCCGCGCCTGGACGCTGCTCGGGCAGGCCGCCTGGCTGCGCGCCGACCGGGCCGCCGCGCTGGCCTGCCTGGACCGGGCCGTCCAGCTCTTCGAGCCGCTGCCCGACAGCGCCCAGAAGGCGGACGCCTACGCCGAGCTGGGCCGGCTGCACATGCTGAACTACGAACGGGACCCGGCGGTCGCGGCGGCCGACACGGCGGCGGAGATCGGCGAGCGCCTCCGGCTGACCGAGACCCGCACCAACGCCCGGATCACCTCTGCCACCGCCCGCTACCAGGCGGGCGACCGGTCGGGGCTGGACGAGCTGCACGCGATCGTCGAGTTCAGCCGGGCCAGTCAACTCATCGCGCTGCCCCGGGCCATCCAGAACCTCGCCTACGCCGTCCGCGAGGAGGGCGACTGGCTGCGCTCGGACGCCCTGCTCTCCTCCGCGCCGGCCCGTACGGCCAGCGGGCAGACGTTGACCACGAGCTAC
The DNA here is from genome assembly GCF_023656545.1 of Micromonospora phytophila. Classification (GTDB taxonomy): domain Bacteria; phylum Actinomycetota; class Actinomycetes; order Mycobacteriales; family Micromonosporaceae; genus Micromonospora; species Micromonospora phytophila. The sequence continues at coordinate 4,227 of NZ_JAMOKF010000209.1, forward strand.
TCCGCGGAGGCGATGCGCGCCTGGTTCGAGGGGGACGTCCCTCGGCTGCTCGCCGCCGCCGAGGCGTTCGTGGACACCCCGACCGGCAGCTGGGACATGCAGGTCCGCGGTCTGCGGTCCTGCCTGCTGGTGCTGCGCGGGGAACCGGTGCCACCGGTTCGGTCCGCCCTCGACCCCGCCGCGATCCCGCCCCCCGATGACGTCGCCGCCGCGCTGGACGCCGCGCGTCGCAGCGGGTTCCACCGGCTGCGCTGGACGATGCTCGCCATGGGTGCGCTCTGCCGGGCGTTGCAGGGCCGCCGGGAGGAGGCCGCGGCGCTCGTCGACGAGCTGGCCGACTCCTGGTCGGCGGTGCCGGCCCTGGCCAGCGGGGAGTGGATCGCGGCGGCCGGGTACGCGGCGAGCCTCGCCGGGCGGGACGCCGCCGCGCGGGTACGCGCCATGCTCGGCCGGGTGGGCCACCGTACGCCCTGGTCGGAGGGGGCGCTGCGGACCGTCACCGGCGCGCTGGCCGCCGCGGACGGTGACCACCGCCGCGCCGCCGAGCTGCACCTGGCCGGCGCGGAGATCTACGCCGGCATCCCGGACGTCACCGACCGGATGCTGGCGCTCGCCTTCGCCACGGTGGAGCTGGAGCGGGCCGGCGATCCGACGGCCGGCCGCCCGGAGCTGGCCGAGCTGCGCGCCTTCGCGCTGCGCAACGACGTCCCTGGCCTGCTCGACCTCACCCGGCCGCCGGCCACCCCCGCCAACTCCGCGCTGGCCTCCTGAACCCACCCCGGGCAGGAAACTACGGCGCCGTCAGTCGGCCACCGGCGCCTCCCGGCCCGCCCGCGCGGCGACACGGGCGCCGTCAGGCGGCGACCGGCTCGCGGGTGACCGGTCCGGCGGGGGGCAGGTTCTTGGCCTTCTGCGCGTAGATGTCGACGTACTCGCGGCCGGAGAGTTCCATCAGCTCGTACATGATCTCGTCTGTCACCGCGCGCTCGACGAACCGGTCACCGGACATGCCGGCGTAGCGGGAGAAGTCCAGCGGCGGGCCGAAGCGGATGCGGACCCGGTCGACCTTTGGAATGATCTTGCCGGGCGGCTGGATCTCGTCGAGGTTGAGCATCACCACCGGCACCACGGGGGCGCCGCTCTCCAGCGCGAGCCGGGCCACGCCGGTCTTGCCCCGGTAGAGCCGCCCGTCCGGCGAGCGGGTGCCCTCCGGGTAGATGCCGGCGACGCCACCGGCCCGCAGCACCTTGAGCTGGGTGTCCAGCGCCGCCCGGGCCGCCCGGCCGCCGGAGCGGTCCACCGGGATGGTGCCGGTGCCGACGAAGAACATCCTGGTCAGCCACCCCTTGATGCCCTTGCCGGTAAAGTACTCCGCCTTGGCGACGAAGGTGACCTTCCTCGGCATGATCAGCGGAGTGAAGATCGAGTCGGAGAAGGAGAGGTGGTTGCTGGCCAGGATCACCGGGCCGGTCGCCGGTACGTGGTGCAGGCCCTCCACCCGCGGGCGGAAGATCAGCTTCAGCAGCGGCCCGAGGATGACGTACTTCAGCAGCCAGTACAGCACCGGCGTCCTTTCCCGTGGTGTGCCCCGCGACAGCGCCCGTGCCCGGGAGCGCTGCCGTCGCCGACGAGCCTACGGAGCGCGGGCCCTGCGCCACAACGGACGACCGATCAACTTCCCCTCACACGACCGGCGGTCACCCGCCGCCGCGGCATCCCGCCGTCACGGGATCCGGCACGCCGCTTCCCCGGTCGCCGGGGCGGTGTCCCGGTCCCCGGCGCCGGCAACCTCGCGCCGGCGGCGCCGCCACGCCCGCAGCTCCGCCCCGATCAGCCACAACAGCACCAGCGTGGCCGGGAACACCACCCAGGCCCGCCAACCACCCTCCCGCAGCACCTCCGGGCCCCGGACGCCCGTGCAGAGCAGCGCGACGGCCAGCACGGCCAGCCTCGCCGGCGTAGGTCGTCGAGCCGCCACGCCTCCCCCTTTGCGGCAGGGCTGGTGCGCCGCTGCGACCATCCTGGCATGGCTGTCGCGCGGCACCGCTCGACCGTCCGGAGCACGCTCGGGCTCGCGGCGGTCACTCCCGTCCTGGCGGCCGTCGTCGCCTGCGCTCCGCCCGCTGCGGAGTCCCCGCCGGCCTGGCAACCCCCCGCCGGGTTCGCCGTCACCGAAACGGTCACCGTGGCCGACGGCCGGACGCTGCGGCTCTGGACCGGCCCCTCCGGCTGGTACGTCGAGAGCCTCACGTCGGGGCGGCACGAGGCGGCGGTCGGGGCGGGCGGCGGCGGGGACCGGTACGCCGTGAGCGTCGTGTTGGACGGGCTCGTCGGCACCGTCCCCGTCGCCTCGGCGCGGGCCGTCGAGGTCGGATCACCCCCGGTACGCGCCGACCTTCACTCGGGAGTGTTCCTTGTTCCCGCCACCGTCGTCGCCGCCCCGACCGACCAGGACGTCCTGGTGACTCCGCTGGACGCGACCGGTCGGTCGATCGCCCCCGCCACCCGCGTACCGATCGTCGGCCGGGGCTGACCCCTGCGCCCGGGACCGGGGCCTCACCACCACGACCTCAGGTGTCCCCTGGCACGTCCCTAGCAAGAACGGACAAAGAGGCCCGGTCGCGACCTGCGGCAGAGCCTCTGACTTTGGAAGACGCGACACAACGCACTCCCGGAACCGGGTCCGGACGTGTCACGATTCAGGGCACGGCGTACGGGGGTCGGCGCCGAGGGGGCTCAGGCGGCCGCGCCGCGGGCGCGCGATGAGGAGGATGTCCGGTGTCAGCGGGTGGGGCCCGCCGGGGACGGCGGGACAACGGGCTCGACGCGAGCGAGTACGCCGTCGCGGGCGACGTGGATCCGCGCGTCGGCGAGCACCTGCTCGACGTGCTCGCCGCCGGCGGCATCGCCGCCTACCTGCAGCCCTCTGCCGACCTGAACCCGGTGACCCGCACCACCACCGTGCCCGCCCGCCCCGTCGACCGCCTCTACGTCGACCGGTCGCACCTGATGACCGCCCGGGACTACCTCACCCAGCTCGCCGACGAGACGGCCACCGAGCGCCCCCGGGACGACGAGCCCGACATCGACGCCGAGTGGGCCCGGATCGTGGCCGGCTTCCACAGCGGGCCGACCGGCGGCGACAACCCCTGGCCCGCCGCCGAGGACGTGGACGACCCGGCCGACACCCCGGTGACCCGGGCCGGCACCGACGAGACCACCGCCCCGACCGCCACCGACGTGCGCCGGCTGCCGTACGCCGCCGACATCTCGGGCATCTCCGTGGGGCGGAGCCGGGCCGACGAGCCGTCGCTGCTCGACGGGCTGGACACCTTCGGCAACGACCTGCCCGACGACGAGTCGGACGACGAGGGCTACACCCCGCCGCCGCCCCCGCCGCTGCCCAGCATCTCCAAGTACGCCGTGATCGGCGTGCTGGCCATCGTGGCCGGCTTCGTGCTCTTCCTCTTCCCCGCGCTCTTCCCCGTCGACCCGTCGGTGGTCACCCTGTTCGGCTTCACCGGCATCCTCGCCGGCTTCGTCACGCTGATCTGGCGGCTGCGCCCCGGCGACGAGGACGACCGGGACCCGGACGACGGCGCGGTCGTCTGACCGGCGCCCACCACCGCGACGAGCGTTCCCGCCCGCATCCCGGGACGTCGTCGCTCCACGCCTCAGGCGTAACAGTGGTGTAACTTACTGTCAGTAGGAATACCGCTGCCCGTCACTCCCCTCGCTGACTGCCCGGTTGTTCCTCGTCGCGGCGGTCGCTCCCCTGCTGATCGGAATGCCCGAGATGCGACAAAGTTCCCTCGTAGTGGTCGCCAACCGCCTTCCCATCGACGACAGCGCGGCGCCCGACGGCGCCTGTGAGTGGCGCCGCAGCCCCGGAGGACTGGTCAGCGCGCTGCACACCCTGCTGCGGCACACCCCGGCGATCTGGGTGGGCTGGGCCGGCGGCACCGGGGTGGCACCCACCCTGCCCGACGTGGACGGCGTCCGGATGCAGACCGTGCCACTGAGCGCGGAGGACCTGCGCGACCACTACGAGGGCTTCGCCAACGCCACCCTCTGGCCGCTCTACCACGACTCCGTCGAGCAGCCCGAGCACCACCGGCGCTGGTGGGAGGCGTACCAGCGGGTCAACCAGCGGTTCGCCGAGGCGACCGCCGAGGTGGCCGAGGCCGGCGCGGTGGTCTGGGTGCAGGACTACCACCTCCAGCTGGTGCCCGGCCTGCTCCGGGCGCTCCGGCCCGACCTGCGGATCGGATTCTTCCTGCACGTGCCGTTCCCGCCGCCGGAGCTGTTCATGCAGCTCCCCCGCCGCGCCGAACTGCTGCGCGGCATGCTCGGCGCCGACCTGATCGGCTTCCAGCGGGCCCAGGCGGCGCACAACTTCGCCCAGCTGGTGGCCAAGGTGCTCCAGCTGCCGGCCACCGACCGGCGGATCGCGGTCGACGACCGGGTGGTCCGGATCGGCGCCTTCCCGGTCTCCATCGACACCGCCGAGATGGCCGCCCTCTCCGCCCGACCCGACGTGGCAGACCGGGCCCGCCGGCTGCGCCGCGACCTCGGCAGCCCCGAGCAGGTGATCCTCAGCGTCGACCGAATGGACTACACCAAGGGCATCGAGCAGCGGCTCAAGGCCTACAGCGAGCTGCTGGCCAGCGGGGACGTGAAGGTCCGCGACACCGTGCTGGTGCAGGTGGCGGTGCCCAGCCGGGAACGCGTCGGGCAGTACCAGATCCTCCGCGAGCGGGTGGAGCGCGAGGTCGGGCGGATCAACGGCGAGTTCGGCCGGGTCGGCGAACCGGCCATCCACTACCTCACCCAGCCCTTCGACCGGGCCGAGCTGGCGGCGCTCTACCGGGTCGCCGACGTGATGGCGGTGACCCCGCTGCGGGACGGGATGAACCTGGTCGCCAAGGAGTACGTCGCCGCCCGCGTCGACGACACCGGCGCCCTGCTGCTCAGCGAGTTCGCCGGGTCGGCCGCCGAGCTGCCGCAGGCGTACCTGGTCAACCCGCACGACCTGGAAGGGCTCAAGCAGGGGCTGCTCTCGGCGCTGCGCGCCCGGCCCGACGACATCGGCGAGCGCATCCGTGCCATGCGCGCACACCTGCACCGCCACGACATCCGGGCCTGGGCCCGCTCCTACCTGTCCGCCCTAGACGAGAGCGGCTCCCTGCTGACCCGCCTCGGCGGGGGCGACTGAACGCCGGGCGCTCAGGCCCGGACGGCCGGAGCGGGCTCCTTCGCCAGCCAGTCCAGCACCGCGTCGACCGGCTCCTGCCAGCGGGCGTCGAGCATCATGTCGTGCCCCATGCCGGGAAAGAGCAGCGGCGCCGAGCCGTACCGCCGCGCCGCCCGGGTCAGCGCCGCCGCCGGGACGACCCGGTCGTCCGGGCTGCCCAGCACCAGCACCGGCGGGTGACCCACCGCCGGCTCGGCGTCCCGCCCGGTCAGCAGCTGCCACTGGGCCCGTCGGCCCGCCCGGCCCAACCGGGAGACGTACCGCCGGGCCTCCGCCTCAGGCAACTCCCGGCTGAAGAGCTGGCGGCGGCTCAGCCGCAACGGCCCGCCGACCACCGCCGGCAGCGTGCCGACCGGGTTGCGGCGCAGCGCGGCGCCGAACGTCGCCCAGCCGCCGAGCACCGGCGCGATGAGCACCGCGGCCCGCGCCGGGTAA
>NZ_JAMOKF010000210.1 GCF_023656545.1 Micromonospora phytophila
CGACCAGCGCCGCGAGGACCGCCTCCCGGCGCCGCGCGGCCAGCGACGCCCGACGGGCCCCGCCCTCCCCGGTGCTCTCGTCCACGGTGTCGGGCTCGGCGGCGGCCGGCTCGTCGGTCAGCCGCTGCTCGGCGAGGCGGGCCAGGGCCTCCCCGGCCAGCGCCCGCCGGTGCGCCAGGTAACGCCGGCTGATCAGGGCGCGCTCCGGGTGGTCGGCCAGCCAGCCGGCACCGGCCCGGAGCAGCTTGTCGACCTCGTCCGGCGCCACCCAGTAGTGCTTGGCGTCGTCGAGCACCGGCAGCAGCACGTAGAGGTGGTTGAGCGCGTCGGCCACCCGGAGGGTGCCGGTCAGGGTCAGGTCGACGTACCGGCTGTCACCCCACTCCGGGTGCTGCTCGTCCAGCGGAACCGCGACGGCGGTCACCGTCCAGCCGAGCGGGGTGAACATCCGTACCGCCACGTCGGCGCCGCCCCGGCAGCGCAGCACCGGCACCCGCACCTCCAGCGGGATCGGCGTGGCGGCCAGCTCCGGGCGCTCCCGCGACTCGCCCCGCAGGGCGGAGCGGTACACCTTGGACAGCGCCGAGGAGAGCAGGCTGGACGCCGCGTACGGCCGGTCGTTGACGTACCGCCCGAGGGTGAAGCTCTCCGGGGTTGCCGCCGGCTGCCGGCCGCGGCCCCTGCCCCGCGCGCCGGCCAGCCGCAACGGGTCGACGTCGAGCAGCAGGGCGGCGGTGCAGCGCTGCTCGCCCGCCTCCGGGTAGAAGACGTGCGCGGTGCCGACCGGCACGTCGAAGGAGTGCGCGCGGTCGGGGTGCTTGACCAGCAGGTGACCGAGGTCGGTCGCCGGCCGGTGGGTGGTGGTCAGGGTGAGCAGCACCCGCTCATGGTTCCAGGAGCATGGATCTTGCGTCGTCCCGTTTTCCGCTGCGGTTCGGGTGCGGAGACGGCGGTGCCCCGCCGACCGGGGGGTCGGCGGGGCACCGGTGGTGCGGGGTGGATCAGGCCACGAAGCGGGTCCGGCGGCGCTTGGCCACCAGGTAGCCGGCCGCACCGGCGACGAGCAGCAGCCCGCCGACGCCGGCGAACAGCCCGGAGTTCTCACCCGTGATCGGCAGCGAGCCGCCGTCACCACCGCCACCACCCGGGTTGCCCGGGGTGGTCGCGTTGCCGAACTTGACGGTGAGGGAGGCCTTGTTGTTGGCGACGTTCTTGTCGCCCGCCAGGACGGTCTCCACCAGGCCGGAGGTCTCGCCCGCCAGCTCGTCGATCTTCAGCGTGAACTCGTACGAGCCCTTGTCGCCCTTGGCGACGTCGCCCCAGGTGAGGCAGCCGTAGCGGCGGGCACCCGGCTCGCCGGCGTTCTGCCACGGGTCCCAGGGCTGGTCCTCGATCATGGGCGCGCACTCCTCGGAGACGCCGACGGCCGTGGTGCCCTTGGGGATGTTGACCTCGAGCAGCGGGCCCTCGAGCCGCCAGGTCTCGATCGTCGCGGGGCCGAGGTTCTCAAACCCGGCGCTCACCTTGACCTCGTCGCCGACCTTGCCGGTGGCGGTGCCGCCGACAGCGGCCAGGTCGGCGGTGTTGTCGCCGAGGACGGTGAGCTTCACCGCGGTGAAGCTGTTCCAGGGGTCGACGTCGGTCTGCGGCGCGCCCTGCCGGGCGGCCGGCACCTCGACCAGCTCCAGCTTCTCGCCGGTGCCGGGGGTGCCGGGCGGCAGCGGGAAGTCGGGGTCGTCCGTGACGACCTTCCAGTCGTCCTCGGTCCACCAGTCGACGTAGTTGAACAGCGAGCTGCCGGTGCGCGCGGTCTGGTCGACCTTCACCGGGAGCTTCTCCGAGAGCCGGTAGGTCTTGCCCGGCTTCAGCTCCGTGTCGATGGTGCAGATGGCGGACTGCACCTCCTCGATGAACCGGCAGTTGCTGAAGTTGCCGGCGTACGGGCTCAGGTAGTCCTGCTGCAGGCGGAGCACCACGCCGCGCGCGGTCTCCGGGCCGGCGTTGTGTACCTCGGTGCCGACCAGGCCGACGGTGGCGCCCGGCTCGGCGTCGAAGCTGGCCTCCGGCACGCTCTGCAGGTCAACACCCTCGGCCACGGTGACGGTGATCGTGCGGGTGGCGGTCTGGCCGTCGCCGACGGCCTTGATCCCCAGCTCGGCCTTGGTGCCGGGCTTGGCGTCCGCCTTGGCGTTCAGGTAGTAGTTGAAGCCCGGGACGCCGTACTCACCGGCCTCCGCCTCGCAGTGCAGGGTGCTGGCGTTCTGGTCACAGGTCCAGTCGGTGGTCGCGACGTCGATCGTGGCGAAGTCGTCGACCTGCGAAAGGTCGAGGTCCAGGGTGAGCTTCTTGAGCTCATCCTCGCTGGTGTACGCGGCGATGAAGCCGTAGGCGGTGTGGTTCGGGGCGACCTGCAGGTCGTACGCCATGATCCGGATGTCATCGGCGGCCTGCGCCGGGGTGGCGGAGGCGGCGAGGAACGCGCCTGCGACGCCCAACCCGGCGAGCCAACGCCGGGTGGAGTTCTTGAGCATTGGGGGTTTTCCTCCCGTGGGGGCTCCAGGTGGAGTAGCCCGTGGATCTTAAGGAGCCGTTAAGGCTGCGCGCCGCCCCCATACGGCCCTACCTGCGAATATGAGCCGAACGGCTGAGCCGGATCAGCCACAACGTCAGCGCCAGGTCACGCGCCGAAAACGGGTTCGGCACGCCGAGTGCACGAGGTGCCCGCCGACGCCGGCGGCGAGCAGGAGCACACCCGGGCCGGCGAGCGCCCCCGGTGATCGGCAGTGGACCGTCGTCGCCGGCCCGGCTCGTGGTACCGATCCGATCGCAACGTTCCGGCGGCCCGCATCCGTCATCAGGGGCAGGAGCCCGGGAGGTGCTTGTGACGTACGAGGAGTTCGCCGACTCACGGCTGGCCGCGCTGCTGCGGTACGCGGTCATGTTGACCGGCGACCCGCACCAGGCGCAGGACCTGGTCCAGGAAACCATGGTCCGGGTCCAGCTCAACTGGCGCCGGGTGGCCCGGGCCGACTCGCCCGAGCGCTACGTCCGAAGGATGCTGACCAACCAGTACGTCGACTGGCGGCGGGGCTCCTGGATGCGCCGGGTGCTGCTGCGCGGCGAACCCGACGAGGCGGTGCCGGCACCGGCCGACCACGCCCAGCACGCCGTGGACCGGGACCAGGTCTGGTCCTGGCTGGCCCGGCTGCCTCGCCGGCAACGGGCCACCCTGGTGCTGCGCTACTACGAGGACCTGCCCGACGCCGAGATCGCCGAGATCCTGGGCTGCGCCGTCGGCACCGTCCGCTCATCCATCTCCCGCGCCCTGACCACCCTGCGCACCGAGTACGCGGAGGCCTGCTCATGATCGAGGACGACGTGCGTGCCGCGTTCGCACAGCACGAGGCCCTGACCCCGCCCACCGGCCCGGTGCGCGCCGCGATCGACCGGCTTGCCGCCGTGCGGCGTCGACGACGGCAGCGGCTGCGGGCCGGTGGCGTCGCGCTCGCCCTGTTCGGGGTGCTGGGGGTGGGGATACCGCAGCTCACGCCCGACCGGGCCGCCGAGGACGCCGCCATGCTCAACGAGCCCGTTCCGCCTGCCCCCGCCGGGGCGCTGAACGTCCTGCTGCTCGGCCTGGACGCGACCTCGGACCAGCGGCCACCGCTGGCCGACTCGGTGCTGCTCGTGCACATTCCCGCCGACCGCAGCCGGCCCTTCCTGGTCTCGCTCCCCCGTGACCTTCAGGTGGCGATCCCGGGTCACGGGCGGGACAAGCTCAACGCCGCCTTCGCGTACGGCTCCCGGTCGGACCCACCCGACCTGGCGCGCGGCTACGACCTGACCCGCCGGACCGTCGCCGAGCTCACCGGCGTACGCGTCGACGCCGGCGTGGTGCTCACCTACCCCGCGCTGCGCCGGCTCACCGACACCGTCGACGGGGTGGAGGTCTGCCTGCCGCGCGAGATCCGCTCCATCCACACCTCGCGGGTCTTCCCGGCCGGGTGTCAGCGGCTCGGCGGCGCGGCCTCGGTCGACCTGCTGCGCCAGCGGCGAGGGTTGCCCGAGGGCGGTCTCGACCGGGACCGCAACGCCCAGCTCTTCGCCGCCGGGCTGGTCCGCCGGGCCGCCGAACAGGGCGTGCTGACCAACCCGGTCAGGCTGTCCGAACTGCTGCGCGCGGGGGGCGCCGACCTGGTGGTCGACGACGGCGGCCTGCCCCTGCTCGACCTGGTGAGGGTGCTCCCGCAGCTGAAGTCCGTCGACCCGGTCGGGCTCAGCCTCCCGGTCAAGCCACTGGACGGGGCGCGCTGGGTCCGGCCGGACCCGACGGCCACTCCGGAGTTCCTCGCCGCGCTCCGCGAGGACCGGTTGGCGCAGTGGGCGGCACAGCATCCGGGCCGGGTGAACCGCACCCGCTGACGCCGCCGGCCGCCCACCGGTCGACGGCGCGTCCCGACCCGGCGTCACGCCGTCGGCCAAAAACGCGCCGCCGCCCCGGTCGGGGGGCGGCGCGTCGGCACGGTCCGGTCGTCGCCCCGGCGCGCGGGGCGGCCCTCAGCGGTAGTCGTCCTCGTCGGCGCCGACCACCCGGGCCTGCTCCATCGCGTCCCAGTCGCCGACCTCCAGGCCCCGGTGCGGCTCGGTGTCACCGTCGCCGTGGTCGATCGCGGCGGCCTGCTCGACCGCGTCGGCCGGCTCCGCCTCCAGGTCGCGTTCCTCGGGGCTGAGGTGGTCGCTGGGGGCGAAGTCCTCGTCGGGCTGACCCATGGCAGTCCCTCCCGGGGTCTCGGCGGACGGTTTCCCCACACACCGTACGGGGTGGACCTGCCCGCCGCTCGGAAGCCGAGTCGACCGAATCGCCCCACCGGGCGGCACCCCCGGTGCCAGGATGGTGCCGTGGGCTTCCTGATCCGGCTGGCGATCACCGCGATCGCACTGTGGATCACCACGCTGATCGTGCCCGGCGTCGAGGTGGGCGGCCGGCCCGGCGGCAACACCGCCCTCACCCTGGTCGTCGTGGCGCTGATCTTCGGCGTGGTCAACGCGGTGCTCAAGCCGCTGATCAGGGTGGTCGGCTGCGTCTTCTACCTGTTGACCCTCGGCCTGTTCGCGCTGGTGGTCAACGCCCTGCTGTTCCTGCTGACCGACCGGATCGCCGGGGCGCTGGACCTGCCGTTCCAGGTGGACGGTTTCTGGGCCGCGTTCTGGGGCGCCATCGTGATGACCGTGGTGACCTGGCTGATCAGCGTCGTCGTGCCGGACAGCCTGGAGGGGCGGTGACGCCACCGCGCCTTCGCCGATTCAACGGCGTCCCGGCGGAAGAGTCGGCCGGCGGGGACGGCCCGCCGGGCGTCCGGCGCTCGGGCGCGTACCGGGTCGGTTGTGCCCGCGCGGCGCTCCTCAGGGATACTGCCGGCGGAGGACAGCGCGGTCCGGCGCACTCATGGACGACAGCGGCCAGCTACGGCCGACAGCGGTAAGTAAGGAGCGTTCGACATGCCCATCGCTTCCCCCGAGGCTTACGCGGAGATGCTGGACCGCGCCAAGGCCGGCCGGTTCGCGTACCCCGCGATCAACGTGACGTCCTCGCAGACCTTGAACGCGGCGCTGAAGGGCTTCGCCGACGCGGAGAGCGACGGCATCATCCAGGTCTCCACCGGTGGCGCGGAGTACCTCTCCGGTCCGTCCGTGAAGGACATGGTCACCGGCGCCGCCGCCTTCGCCGCGTACGCGCGTGAGGTGGCGAAGAACTACCCGGTCAACATCGCCCTGCACACCGACCACTGCCCAAAGGACAAGCTGGACAAGTTCGTCCGGCCGCTGATGGCGATGTCCAAGGAGCGGGTGGCGCGCGGCGAGGAGCCGCTGTTCCAGTCGCACATGTGGGACGGCTCGGCGGTGCCGGTGGCAGAGAACATGCAGATCGCCTCGGAGTTGCTCGACCGGGCCGCCGAAGGCAAGATCGTCCTCGAGATCGAGGTCGGCGTGGTCGGCGGCGAGGAGGACGGCGTCGAGAACGCCATCAACGAGAAGCTCTACACCACCGTCGAGGACGGCCTGGCCATGGTCGAGGCCCTCGGCCTCGGCGAGAAGGGCCGCTACATGGCGGCGCTGACCTTCGGCAACGTGCACGGCGTCTACAAGCCGGGCAACGTCAAGCTCCGCCCCGAGGTCCTTGACCACATCCAGATGGCGGTCGGTGCCAAGTACGGCAAGGAGAAGCCGCTCAGCCTGGTCTTCCACGGCGGCTCCGGCTCGCTGCTGTCGGAGATCCGCGAGGCGTTGGACTACGGCGTGGTGAAGATGAACATCGACACCGACACCCAGTACACCTTCACCCGGCCCGTCGCGGACCACATGTTCCGCAACTACGACGGCGTGCTGAAGGTCGACGGCGAGGTCGGCAACAAGAAGATGTACGACCCCCGGGTCTGGGGCAAGGCCGCCGAGGCCGGCATGGCCGCCCGGGTCGTCGAGGCCTGCGAGCACCTGCGCTCGACCGGCACCACGATGAAGTGACCCGCTGACGCGTACCGCCGACGGCCGGCTCCCCTGGTGGGGGCCGGCCGTCGCCGTCAGCGGCCCGACCACGACGGCGGCCGGGACCGGCGTCAGGCCGCGCCGGTGAGCACCCGGACGGCCTCGCGGACGTCGTCGGTGAGGTGCACGGTGCCGGAGAGGTCGCCGAACGGCGAGGCGCCCAGCAGCGGACGCAGCAGCGACTCCACCGGCAGCTCCGCCGTCCAGTACGCGCGGTCCAGGAAGACGTACGCGCCGCTGGCCCCGTCGGTGCCGTAGTAGGTCTTCGTGGCGGCCTGGAACACCTCCTGCACGGTGCCGGCCCGGCCAGGGGCGAAGACGATGCCGCCCCGAGCCAGCCGCAGGATCGTGTCCTCCCGGATGGCGTTGGAGAAGTACTTCGCGATCCGGCCGGCGAAGAGGTTGGCCGGCTCGTGCCCGTAGAGCCAGGTCGGGATGGCCAGCCCGCCGGTGCGCGCCCAGTCCAGACCGCCGCCGACCAGCGCGGCGGAGTCGGCGCGGTACCCCGCGCCCGGGTCGGTGGACGGCGCGGAGGCCACGACGGGCGGACCGAAGACCTCCCGGACCCGCAGCGCCGCCGCCGTGTAGCGGTCGTGGTCGGTGAAGTCGGGCGCCCCGGCGAGCAGGTCGATCGCGGCGTTCAGATCCTCCGCCGGTCGCAGGGCCAGGTAGGCGCCGAGGTTGGCGGCCTCCATCACCCCCGGCCCGCCGCCGGTGACCACCAGCCGGTCGGCCCGGGCCAGCTCCCAACCCAGCACCGCGGCCATCCGGTAGGGCGCGCTGCCGCGCGCCACGGCGTGCCCACCCATGATGCCGACCACCGACTGCGGCCCATGGGTGGCCAACCAGGCGCGGGTCGCGTCGGCGAGCGCGTTGTCCACGCCGTGGTCGTGCAGCCGCTGGCCGAGGGCCTCCCGGACGTCCGGCAGCGCCCCGCCGTGAGCCCGGAAGTGCTCGTAGACCCGGGTGTCGTACATGCCGGCGAAGCCCGCCTCGGCGAACCCGTCCGCCAGGTCCTCCGGCGTGTAGAGGTGGGACGGCTGGGTCGGGTAGGGCAGCCCCGAGAAGGGGGGCACCACGTTCGCGCCCCGCCGGACGAGGTCGGCGCCGACCTCCCGGGAGGCGAAGCGGCAGCCGACGAAGAGCGTGCCGCTGACCGTGACCCCGGTCAGGTCCGGGACGGGTTCCAGGTCGAGCCGCAGCCCCTGCACGGTCAGCCCGGCCAGGCTGCCGGTGCTCAGCCGCCGGTCGAACTCGGCGCGGGTCTCGATCTCGTCGGTGCAGATGTGCGGCTCGATGACGTCCGCGGGAGGTGGGGTGGGCACCCTGGTCATCCTGCCCGGCCGGGGCAACCGCCCAAACCTGCGGGCTCCCCGGTGACCACCGCGCTCCGATGCCTGGGGGTGCCGGCCGGGGAATGGACAGGAGCCCGGCGACCGAGGCCACCGGGCTCCTGCATTGCCGGGTCCTGGGGAGGCTCCGGACCAATAGTTGTAACGGAAAATATCTGGCGGCGGCATGGGCCGCAGGCGTGACCAACTCCTCAGCCGTTCAGCCAACCGGCTCGGCCAACCCCCTCGCGCGCCGGGGTGCGAAGCGGGTTGAATGGGGCGATGCAGAACCTGTTGCCGGAGCCACCGGCCACCCTCCTCCCCGCGCACGACGAGGCCGACGCCGCCCTGGCCGCCGCCGAGCAGGCCGGCAGCGACGAGGCCTACGCCGAGGTGGCGGCGCGCTTCCCGACCTACAGCGCAGGCTGGGGCGCGCTGGGGGCCCGGGCCTTCGCCGCGGGCCAGGTCGTCCCGGCGTACGCGTACGCGCGCACCGGCTACCACCGGGGCCTGGACCAGCTGCGCCGCAGCGGCTGGAAGGGGCACGGGCCGGTGCCGTGGTCGCACGAGCCGAACCGCGGCTTCCTCCGCTGCCTGTACGTGCTGTCCCGGGCCGCCGACGAGATCGGCGAGGCGGACGAGGCGGCCCGCTGCGCCCAGTTCCTCCGCGACTGCGACCCGGCCGCGGCGGACGCCCTCGCCAGCAACTGACCCACGCCCACGGCCGGCCCGGCACGCGTCGGGCCGGCCGTCGGCCCTCCCCGCCCCACAGCCTCTCCACGCTGTCCGGCCCTTCGCGCCCTACAGCCCTCCGTGGGCCCCTACAGCCCTCCGCGGGCCCTACAGCCCTTCGGCTACCGCGGCGGCGATCTTGAGCCAGGCGTCCCGGGTGGCCGAGGAGAGGCCCCCGTACCGGATCGGCTCGCCGGTGTCGATGAGCCGCTCGTACGGGGCGAGCAGCACCGCCCGGGTACGCGCCGCGAAGTGCTCCTGGATCGCCGGGAGGTCGATCTCCTTGCGCGAGGGCGGCATGGAGACCACGGTGACCGCCTGCCGCACCAGCCGCTGCCGGCCGCTCTGCTCCAGGTGGTCCAGCATCCGCGCAGCCGTCTCCGCCGAGTCGTTCCGGGCCGACATCGTGACCACCAGCTGGTCGGTGGCGTCCATCGCGGCCTGCCAGTTCTGCGCCCGGACGTTGTTGCCGGTGTCCACGAAGATCAGCTTGTAGAAGCGGCTGACCACCTCGCGGATCTCCGCGAAGGCGGCGGCGGTGAGCATCTCCCCGCCGGTCGCCGACTCGTCCGAGGCGAGGACGTCGAACATCCCCTCGCCCTGCGACCGGACGTACTGCGACAGGTCGCCGACCCGCCCGTGCGCCCCCTGGAACTGGCCCAGGTCCCGGAGCATGTCCCGGACCGTACGGGAGTGGAAGTCCTGCTGGGCGCGCATGCCGAGGGTGCCCTGGGTCTCGTTGTTGTCCCAGGCCAGCACGTATCCGCCGCGCTTCTGGCCGAAGGTCATCGCGAGCAGCAGGATGGCCACCGTCTTGCCGGCGCCACCCTTCGGGTTGACCACGGTCACCTGGCGCAGGCCGCCGAAGTTGCGGCGTACCGTCTCGATGTCCCGCTTGAGTTCCTGCTCGTGCCGCCCCGGGGCGAGCCGCAGCCCGATGCGGTTGACCACCGCCCGTACCCCCATGGTGGCCACCGGGTCGGCGGGGCGGCCCTGCCGGCGCCGGGCGAAGTCCTCGGCGGTGGGCGGCCCGCCCCCCTCCGGGCTCCAGTCCTGGTCCGGGTAGGCCGGCGGCACCGGTCCCATCCCCTCCGTCGGCTGGTACGACTGCTGCGGCACCGGGGCCGCTCCCGGTCCGCCCTGCTGCCAGGGCGGCGGGTACCAGCTGGGCTGGGGCGGGAACGGGCCCGGTGGCGGCGTCGGCGTCTGCTGACGCGGCGCGGGGCCGGGCGGCGGCGGGTCGGCCGGGACGCCAGAGGGGCCCTGCTGCGGCGCGGGATTTGGCTGCGGCGGCGCGGCCTGGC
>NZ_JAMOKF010000211.1 GCF_023656545.1 Micromonospora phytophila
CTGCGCCGCGCACTGACCCGCGACCGGCCGGGACCGCCACGCGGCGGCCCCGGCCGGCCCGCTCAGCAGGCGGTGTTGTTGAGCTTCACCGTGCCCGGCGCGGTGGCCGAGCCGGTCGCGGTGAAGCCGACCGTCACCGACCCGCCCGGCGCCAGCGACGACGCCCAGCTCGGAGCCGCCGCGGTCACCGTGGTGCCCGACTGGGTCACCGTGGCGTTCCAGCCGCTGGCCAGGGTCACCCCGGCCGGCCAGGCCCAGGTCGCCTGCCACGGGTTCAACGTCCCGGAGCCGGTGTTCTTGATCGTCAGCTCGCCCTGGAAGCCACCCTGCCACGCGTTGACCTGCTTGTACGTGGCGGTGCAGCCGCCCGTGGGCGTGGTCGGGCCGGGGGTGGTCGGCGTCGGCGAGGGACCGCCGCCGCCGACCGGCGGGATCAGGTACGGCTGGAGGATCGCCTGCTTGGTGGTGTTGATGTTCGTCCAGTCGTCCAGCGCGATGCCGCCGGTGTCACCCGAGTTCGGATTCCACGACCAGTAGGTGAAGGACATCCCGTCGACCCCGGTGCCGGTGTAGGCCATCAGCTTCTCCAGCCAGACCTTGTCCCGGGGGTCGGCCAGCGTGCTGCCGAACTCGCCCATCATGATCGGCGCGATGTTCTGCTTGTGCAGGTAGCCCCAGTACCTGTCCCAGATGGCCGGCAGGTTCGCCGGGTAGTCCGGCGCTTTGAACCAGGCCTGCTCGTAGACCGAGGTGGCGTACTCGTGCGGCGAGTAGACCAGCCGGTTGGCCACGTTCAGCCGCACGGGGAAGTCCTTCGCCCTCGTCAGGTTGCCGCCCCACCAGCCGCAGTCCTCGTCGTTGCTGGGATCGTTGTCCCAGACGTTGGAGAGCCCGCCGTTGGGGCAGCTCACCCCCTCCACGAAGATCAGCCAGTTCGGCTGCACGGACGGGATCGCGTTGCCGGCCCGCTCGGCGGCCAACCGCCAGTCCCGCGCCGGGTCGCCGCAACCCCAGCAGGCGCCGGTCGCCGCCGGGTTGGTGCCCTCCGCGTGCGGCTCGTTGTGCAGGTCCGCCCCGATCACCGTGGGGTTGCCCGCGTACCGCTGGGCGAGCCCACTTCGGCGCACTTTCACGGAAAGCGGCCCTATCGGCCGCCGAATAGGCCCGCTTTCTCTGTATGTGCGTGGAGCTTGGGGGGGTGGCGGTGGGGCGGGATGTGCGGGAGCCCCGGTCCCCAAGGGGACCGGGGCTCCCGGAACGCTACGGCGTCAGCCGGCCTGCTCGGCGATCTGGAGGAACTGTCGCTTGGAGGCGAGCGCCTGCTCGGCGTCCTTGACCCGGCGGGCGTCCCCGGCGGCCTGCGCCCGGGCCAGCCGCTCCTCGGCCTCGGCGACCTGCGCCCGCATCTGCGCGAGCAGCGGGTTGTCCTCCTTGGTGGTGCGCCGCCACGCGGAGTCCATGACCTCGCGGACCTTGTCGTCGACCACGCGCAGCCGGCGCTCCAGCCCGGCGGCGGCCTCCCGGGGCACCCGCCCGGCCTCGTGCCACTGCGCCTGGATCTCCCGCAGCTTGGCCTGCGCCCCCTTCGGGTCGCCCTCGACGTCGAGCGCCTCGGCCTCGACCAGCAGCGCCTGCTTGCGCTCCAGGTTGGCCCGCTGCTCGTTGTCCCGGGCGGAGAAGACCTCGCTGCGCCGGGTGAAGAAGTCGTCCTGCGCGGCCCGGAACCGTTCCCAGAGCTTCTGCTCGGCCTCCTTGGAGGCGCGCGGCGCGGCCTTCCACTGGTTCATCAGCTCCTTGAGCTGGTTGGCGGTGGCCGCCCAGTCGGTGGAGTCCTTCAGCTTCTCCGCCTCGGCGACCAGCTCCTCCTTGACCGTCTGCGCCTGCTTGCGCTGCGAGTCGAGGGAGGCGAAGTGGGCCCCGCGCCGGCGGGTGAAACCGTCCCGGGCCGCGGCGAACCGCTTCCACAGCTCACCGTCGGTCTTCTTGTCGACGCCGCGGATGGTCTTCCACTCGTCGAGGATCTCCTTGAGCCGGTCCCCGGCGGTCTTCCAGCCGGTCGACTCGGCGGCCAGCTTCTCCGCCTCCTCCACCAGGGCGGTCTTGCGGGCGAGCGCCTCACCGCGGGCGGCGTCCTTGGCGGCCCGGGCCTCGCCGGCCTTCTCCTCGGCGACGGCGGCGAGCCGGTCCAGCCGCGCGGCCAGCGTGTCGATGTCGCCCACCACATGCGCCTCGGCCAGCGAGGCGCGGATGCGGCGGATCGTCGTCAGCGAGTGGTTGGCGTCCGCGGCACCCGAGTTGAGCCGGGCCTCCGTCAGGTTGACCTCGGTCACCAGGTCGTCGAAGCGGCGCGCGAAGTGGGCCAGCCCCTCCTCCGGTGCTCCCGCCTGCCAGGATCCGACCACCCGCTCGCCCTCGGCGGTCTTGACGTACACGGTGCCGTCCGCGTCCACCCGTCCGAAGGCAGTCCAGTCGCTCATGTGCCCATCCTCGTTCTCCCGGCGACGGGGACGAATCCCACGGTCGCCGCCACGGCGCAGCAAAGTTACTTCCGGCATTGTCACAGGTCCGACCCCGTCCGCGTCGAGCGCCTATCGCCGACCGTGACCATACGGTGTCCTAGCCATCGAATGACCGGATCGGCGCGGGGACGCACCGGGGTGTCCCGCTACGGTGAACGGGTGCCCCTGGTCGCCGCCGCCGTCTGCCCCCACCCGCCCCTGCTCGTGCCCGAGGTGGCGGGCGCGGCCGCCGGGGAGCTCGACGACCTCCGCGCCGCCTGCGACAGGGCCGTCGCCCGGCTCCTCGCCGCCGGAGCCGAGCAGATCCTGCTGATCGGTGGCGGGCCGGAGACCGTGCGCTTCGGCGCCGCCGACTACGGCTCGCTGCGCGCCTTCGGCGTCGACCGGTACGTCCGGCTCTGGAAGACCAACTGCGCCGGGGGCGAGCGCCTCCCGCTGAGCCTGACCGTCGGCGCGTGGCTGATCGGTCGGTCGGGAAGGGACGTGCCCAGGTTCGCCGAGGCGGTCGCCGTCGAGGCGGCCCCGCAGGAATGCGCCGCGCTCGGCGCGGAGCTGGCGCGGCGCGCCGAGGCGCGGACCGCGCTGCTGGTGCTGGGGGACGGGTCGGCCTGCCGGGGCGAGAAGTCGCCCGGCTACGACGACCCGCGCGCCGAGGCGTACGACGCGGGGGTCGCCCGGGCCCTGGCCACGACGGACGTCGACGCCCTGCTCGGTCTGGACCCGGGGCTGTCGGCGGAGCTGAAGGTCGCCGGGCGCGCGCCCTGGCAGGTGCTCGCCGGCGCGGCCCGGGCGGCGGGCGGCGACTGGCGCGGCGAGCTGACCTACGACGCGGCCCCCTACGGCGTGGCCTACCTCGTGGCCAGCTGGGAGCGGGCGTGAGCGGGACGGTCGTCGCGGTGGTCGGGCCGACGGCGGCCGGCAAGTCCGCGCTGAGCATCGCGCTGGCGCACGCCCTCGACGGCGAGGTGGTCAACGCCGACTCGATGCAGCTCTACCGGGGCATGGACATCGGCACCGCGAAGCTGACCCCGGCCGAGCGCGAGCGCGTGCCGCACCACCTGCTGGACATCTGGGACGTCACCGAGCCGGCCAGCGTCGCCGAGTACCAGCGGCTGGCCCGCACGGCGGTCGACGACATCCTCGCCCGGGGGCGGGTGCCGCTGCTGGTCGGCGGCTCGGGTCTCTACATCCGGGCGGTGCTGGAGCGCTTCGAGTTCCCCGGCACCGACCCGGTGGTGCGCGAGCGGCTGGAGCGGGAACTGGCCGAGGCCGGCCCCGCCCCCCTGTACGCGCGGCTGCGCGAGGCCGACCCGGGCGCCGCGGCGGGCATCCTGCCCGGCAACGGCCGGCGGATCGTCCGCGCGCTGGAGGTCATCGAGCTGACCGGGGCGCCGTTCACCGCCTCGCTGCCCGAGCCCACGCCGTACTACCCGTCGGTGCAGCTCGGCGTCGACCTGGACACCGCCGCCCTGGACGAGCGGATCGCCCTGCGGGTGGACCGGATGTGGGCCGACGGCCTGGTCGCCGAGACCCGGGAGCTGGTCGGGCGGGGCCTGCCGCAGGGGCGGACGGCCAGCCGGGCGCTCGGCTACCAGCAGGTGCTGCGCTTCCTGGCGGGGGAGCTGACCGAGGCCGAGGCGCACGACGAGACGATCCGGGCCACCCGGCGGTTCGTCCGCCGGCAGCGCTCCTGGTTCCGCCGCGACCCGCGGATCCACTGGCTGGACTCCACCGACCCGGGGCTGATCCCGGCCGCGCTGCGGCTGCTGCCGGCCGCTGCGCGATGATAAGGGCGTGCAGTTCACCAAGGGCCACGGCACCGGCAACGACTTCGTCATCCTCCCCGACCCGGACGACCAGCTCCGACTGACTCCCGAGCTGGTCGCGGCGCTCTGCGACCGGCGCCGCGGGCTCGGCGGGGACGGCGTGCTGCGGGTGGTCCGCGCGGCGAAGCATCCAGACGGCGCCGGTCAGGCCGGCGAGGCCGAGTGGTTCATGGACTACTGGAACGCCGACGGGTCGTTCGCCGAGATGTGCGGCAACGGCGCCCGGGTCTTCGTCCGCTACCTCGTCGCCACCG
This sequence comes from Micromonospora phytophila, assembly GCF_023656545.1. Classification (GTDB taxonomy): domain Bacteria; phylum Actinomycetota; class Actinomycetes; order Mycobacteriales; family Micromonosporaceae; genus Micromonospora; species Micromonospora phytophila. Next base: position 4,600 of record NZ_JAMOKF010000211.1, read on the forward strand.
GACTGGCCGCCCCGGCGGGGGAGGCGCTGCCGGTCGCCACCCGGGCCGGCGTCGTGCGCGCGCTGGTCACCGGGGACGCCGTCGCCGTCGAGATGCGCCGCCCCCGGCTGTACGACGCGGCGACCGCCACCCTGGGCGGGCTGACCCTGCCCGGCACGGCGGTCGACGTCGGCAACCCGCACCTGGTCTGCGCCCTCCCGGCCGGGCTGGCGTTGACCGCGCTGGACCTCACCCGGGCCCCCGACGTGGACCCGGCGGTCTTCCCGGCCGGGGTGAACGTGGAGTTCATCGCCCCGGGCGAGCCGGTCGACGGCGCCGACGGCCACGTGCTGATGCGGGTGTACGAGCGCGGCTCCGCCGAGACCCTCTCCTGCGGCACCGGCGCCTGCGCGGTGGCCGCGGTGGCCCTGCGCGACGCGGGTCGGGACACCGGCGTGGTGGCGGTGGACGTCCCCGGCGGCCGACTCTCGGTCACCGTCGCCGAGGACTCCTGCTGGCTGGCCGGCCCGGCCGTCCTGGTCGCCACCGGCGAGGTCGAGCCGGCAGCGCTGATCCATTCGGCCTGACGCCCCCGGCGAGGTCGACCCGATGGCTCTGGTCCACTCGGCCCTCTCGCAGACCCTCCGCGCCGGGCACCTCCCACAGGTACCTCACCGTCGGTCCTTTGCTCTGCACCCACTGACGCGACAACCCGCGTCCGCTCTACGGGCACCAGGCGGCGCATGGGTGGGTGCAGAGCAAAGGGGCCGGGACGACATCCGCCGCCAGGCGATCGGGCCGACATCGTGGTCGGCGACCCGGTCCCGGCATTCCCACCGGCGACCGCGACGCGTCGCGTCGGGTGGGTCAGGGGGTGGCGGAGGCTCCGGCGGCGATCTCCGGGAGGTCGGCGGGGCCCGGGTCCGCCGCCGGGGCGGGGGCGGGGTTCTGGGCGGCGGCGCGGACCGCCGCCGCGACCGCCGGGGCGACCCGCGGGTCGAAGACGCTGGGCACGATCACCGTGGGGTTGATCTTCTCCTCGCCGACCACGTCCGCGATGGCCCGGGCGGCGGCGAGCGCCATCTCCTCGGTGAACTCCTCCGCGTGCGCGTCGAGCATGCCCCGGAACACGCCCGGGAAGGCGAGCACGTTGTTGATCTGGTTCGGCTGGTCGGAGCGGCCGGTGGCGACCACGGCGGCGTGCTTGCGCGCCTCCCGCGGGTCGACCTCCGGGTCCGGGTTGGCCAGCGCGAAGACGATCGAGTCCTTGGCCATGGTGGCGATGTCGTCGCCGGTGAGCAGGTTCGGCGCGCTCACCCCGATGAAGACGTCCGCGCCCCGCACCGCCCCGGGCAGGTCGCCGGAGTAGTTCTCCTTGTTGGTGTTCTCCGCCAGCCACTGCCAGGCCGGGTTGAGCCCCGGCAGCCCGCGGTGCAGGGCACCCTGCCGGTCGTACGCGATGATGTCGCCGACGCCCTGGCGCAGCAGCAGCTTCATGATCGCGGTGCCGGCCGCGCCGGCGCCGGAGACCACGATCCGGACGTCCCCGAGCTGCTTGCCCACGACGCGCAGCGCGTTGGTCAGCGCGGCGAGCACGCAGATGGCCGTGCCGTGCTGGTCGTCGTGGAAGACCGGGATGTCCAGGGCCTCGCGCAGCCGGGCCTCGATCTCGAAGCAGCGCGGCGCGGCGATGTCCTCCAGGTTGATCCCGCCGTACGCCGGCGCGATCGCCTTGACGATCTGCACGATCTCGTCGGTGTCCTGGGTGTCCAGCACCACCGGCCAGGCGTCCACCCCGCCGAAGCGCTTGAACAGGGCCGCCTTGCCCTCCATCACCGGCAGCGAGGCCGCCGGCCCGAGGTTGCCCAGGCCGAGCACGGCCGAGCCGTCGCTGACCACCGCGACGGTGTTGCGCTTGATGGTCAGCCGGCGGGCGTCGGCCGGGTTCTCCGCGATCGCCATGCAGACCCGCGCCACCCCCGGGGTGTACGCGCGGGAGAGCTCGTCGCGGTTGCGCAGCGCGACCTTCGGAGTCACCTCGATCTTGCCGCCGAGGTGCAGCAGGAACGTCCGGTCGGAGACCTTGCGCACGTCCACGCCGTCCAGCGCGGTCAGCGCGTCGACCACCTGGTCGGCGTGGCTGGCGTCGGCGGTGTCGCAGGTGAGGTCGACGATCACGTGGGTCGGGTCGGAGTCGACCACGTCCAGCGCGGTGACGATGGCTCCTGCCTCGCCGACGGAGGTGGTCAGCCGGCCGATCGAGGAGGCGTCCGCGGTCACCGCGATGCGTATGGTGATCGAGAACCCGGCACTCGGAAGTCGGGTGATGGCCACGGGATTCCCTCCGTCGACACTGAGCGGCTCGCTCCGCATTTCTACTCGCATGCCGAGGTCGGCCCGCATCCGCCCCCACTTTTGGCCGCTCCCGGGGCGGGCATATAGCAGGTGCGTTCGACGTTGCTACGTGTCAGGATTGCTCGGTACATGACAGAACGGACAGGAGACCGGCTTGCACAACCAGGAGACCTTCCTTCCCCACGAGGACGACGAGCTCGAGACCACCACCGGTGAGTACGAGCTGTCGGAGCGGCAGGCGCTGCGGCGGGTCCCCGGCCTCTCCACCGAACTGGCCGACATCACCGAGGTCGAGTACCGCCAGCTGCGCCTGGAGCGCGTGGTCCTGGTCGGCGTCTGGACCGAGGGCAGCCAGAACGACGCCGAGAACTCCCTCACCGAGCTGGCCGCGCTGGCCGAGACTGCCGGCTCGCAGGTGCTCGACGGGCTCATCCAGCGCCGCAGCCGCCCGGACCCGGCGACGTACATCGGCCGGGGCAAGGTCGACGACCTCAGTTCGGTGGTGCTCGCCACCGGCGCCGACACGGTCATCTGCGACGGTGAACTCTCCCCCTCGCAGCTGCGCAACCTGGAGCAGCGCACCAAGGTCAAGGTGGTCGACCGCACGGCGCTGATCCTCGACATCTTCGCCCAGCACGCCAAGAGCAAGGAAGGCAAGGCGCAGGTCGAGCTGGCCCAGCTCGAATACCTGCTGCCACGCCTGCGCGGTTGGGGCGAGACGCTTTCCCGGCAGACCGGTGGTAGCGGTCGCGGCGGTGGCGCCGGCGGCGGCGTGGGTCTGCGTGGTCCCGGTGAGACCAAGCTGGAGACCGACCGGCGGCGGATCCGCCACCGCATCTCCCGGCTGCGCCGCGAGATCAAGGGCATGCGGACCGTACGCCTGACCAAGCGCGCCCGGCGCTCCCGCAACGCCGTGCCCGCGGTGGCCATCGCCGGCTACACCAACGCCGGCAAGTCCAGCCTGCTCAACCGGCTGACCGGGGCGGGTGTGCTGGTGGAGAACGCGCTCTTCGCCACCCTCGACCCGACCACCCGCAAGGCCACCACCTCCGACGGCCGGCTCTACACCCTCTCCGACACGGTCGGTTTCGTCCGGCACCTGCCGCACCAGATCGTCGAGGCGTTCCGCTCGACGCTGGAGGAGGTCGCCGAGGCCGACCTGGTGGTGCACATCGTCGACGGCACGCACCCCGATCCGGAGGAGCAGGTCCGCGCGGTCCACGAGGTGCTCGCCGAGGTGGGCGCCGACCGGTTGCCCGAGCTGCTGGTGGTCAACAAGACCGACGCGGCCGACGAGGACACCCTGCTGCGGTTGAAGCGGCTCTGGCCGGAGGCGATCTTCGTCTCCGCGCACACCGGCCGCGGCGTCGACGGGCTGCGCCAGGCCGTCGAGGAGCGACTGCCCCGCCCGGCGGTGGAGGTCCGCGCGGTGCTGCCGTACGACCGGGGTGACCTGGTCGCGCGGGTGCACCGGCAGGGCGAGGTGCTGAGCACCTCCCACCTGCCCGAGGGCACCCTGGTGCACGTCCGGGTGGGCGACGCGCTCGCCGCCGAGCTGGCGCCGTTCCACGCCGGGGAGGGCCAGGCGGCCGTCGGCGCCCGGTGAGGCGTCCGCCGTCACCCGGCGGGAATGCGGGGCATGCGACACTGAACGTCATGCGCCGCGCTGTTTCTTCGGTCACGGTTGCCCTCGGCCTGCTGGGGGCGACCGTGGCGTGCATCGGAGTCGCCGTAGCGGCTCCCGCCTCGGCCTCGCCCCACCTCGCGGCCGCCCCGGGAAAGAAACGGTGCACGGTGACCGACGAACGGCTCCGGGAGCTGTCCGGCCTCGTCGCCACCAAAACCGGCTACGTCGTGATCAACGACGGTACCGACGTGGAGAGCCGCAAGCGGGTCTTCTTCCTCGACACCAAGTGCAAGATTGCCAAGGAGCCGGTCCGCTACTCGGGGCGCGGCCCGTTCGACACGGAGGACCTCGCGCTCTCCCCGAACGGCAGCACGCTCTGGATCGCGGACACCGGTAACAACATCACCAGCCGTACGCCGCGCGAGCGGGTGGCGCTGTGGAGCATGCCGCTGAACGGGTCGAAGGAGCCTCTGCTCCACCGCCTCTCCTATCCCGAGGGCAAGCCGCACGACGCCGAGGCGTTGGTGATCGGTGACGACGGCAACCCGCTGATCATCACCAAGGTGATGTCCGGCAAGACCGAGATCTTCGCTCCCGCGGGGAAGTTGAAGAGCGGCGACACCGACGCGGTGCCGATGAAGAAGGTCGGGGAGATCACCCTTCCCAAGACCGACACGGAGAACGTGCTGAGCGGCCCGGGCCGCGTGGCGGTCACCGGCGCCGCCCGTTCCCCCGACGGGTCCCGCGTGGTGGTGCGTACCTACGCGGACGCCTTCGAATACGACGTGACCGGCGGAGACGTCGTTGCCGCGCTGACCAGCGGCAAGCCCCGGGTGACGGCGCTGGCCGACCCGTTCGGTGAGGCGATCGCCTACACCCCGGACGGCAAGACCTTCCTCACCGTCTCCGACGCGGGACGGTTCGAGGAGGGCGACCCGATCGACATCCTCAGCTACACCCCGTCCAAGGAGGGCGCGAAGCCCATCGCGGGCGAGGAGGACGTGCAGAAGAAGGCCGCGGAGCAGTCCTGGTTCGACGGGCTCAGCCTGAGCGACATCACGTACCTGATCGCGGCGGTCGGAGTGATCGGCTTGCTGATGGTGGGCGCCGGCGTCTTCGGCATCCTCCGGGCCCGCCGCAGGCCGGCCGCCTCGGGCCGGTCGGGTGCCGACGGCCCGGAGCGCGACGACGACCCGCGTGACCGCGCGGACGACGGCTTTCTGCCTCCCGACGACGGCTTCCTGCCGCCGCACGACCGCCAGCAGGGCGGCGTCTACGGGGCCGCGCCCTCCGGCGGCGTCTACGGCGGCGGCCCGGCCGGCCGTGGCGGTCCGCCC
>NZ_JAMOKF010000212.1 GCF_023656545.1 Micromonospora phytophila
GTGGCCGCCCGGGCCGCCGGCGACCTGCTCGCCCCGCACGCGCCGGTCCGGCTCGGCGACGTCGTGCCCGCGCCCGAACGGGTCACCCCGGATCCGACGGCCGACTTCGTCCTCACCGCCGACGCCGCCATCCGGGTCAGCGCCGACGACTCCGCGCGGGCCGTCGCCGAGCAGCTCGCGGCCCTGCTCCGACCGGCCACCGGTTATCCGCTGCCGGTGACCGACGCGACCCGGCCGGAACCGGCCGGCGGCATCGCGCTGGCGCTGGTCGACGCCGGCGACCTCGGCGCGGAGGGCTACCGGCTCACCGTGGCGTCCGAGGGGGTACGGATCGACGCGGCCACCGCGGCCGGGCTCCTGTACGGCGTGCAGACGCTGCGGCAACTGCTGCCGGCGGCGATCGAGAGCACCGCCCCGGTCGCCGAACGCTGGGCGCTGCCCGGCGGGTCGATCACCGACCGGCCGCGGTTCGCCTACCGGGGGGCGATGCTCGACGTGGCCCGGCACTTCTTCGGCGTCGCCGACGTGCTGCGGGTGATCGACCACCTGGCCCGGTACAAGCTCAACCACCTGCACCTGCACCTCACCGACGACCAGGGCTGGCGGATCGCGGTCGACTCCTGGCCCCGGCTGGCCACCGTCGGCGGGGCCGGCGAGGTGGGCGGCGGCCCTGGCGGGCACTACACGCAGGCCGACTACCGGCGGATCGTGGCGTACGCGGCCGACCGGCACATCACCGTGGTGCCGGAGATCGACCTGCCCGGGCACACCAACGCGGCGCTGACCGCGTACGCCGAACTGGCCCCGGACCGGGTCGCGCCGCCGCCGTACAACGGCACGGAGGTCGGCTTCAGCCACGTCGACCCGGCCAGCGAGCGGACGTACGACTTCGTCACCGACGTGCTCGGCGAGATCGCCGCGCTCACCCCCGGGCCGTGGCTGCACATCGGCGGGGACGAGGCGTTCAAGGTGCCGGCCGAGGCGTACACCGCCTTCGTCGAGCGGGTGCAGCGGATCGTCGCCGGCACCGGCCGGACGGTGGTCGGCTGGCACCAGATCGCACCCGCCGCCCACGCGGAGGGGCGGGTGCTCCAGTGGTGGGGCACCACGGGCGAGGACCCGGTGACCGCCGACGCGGTGCGCCGGGGCGCACGGCTCATCCTCTCCCCCGCCAACCACGCCTACCTCGACATGAAGTACGCCCCCGACACCCCCATCGGGCACGACTGGGCCGGCCTGATCGACGTGCGACGGTCGTACGACTGGGACCCGGGCGCCCACGTGGCCGGCGTGCCGGCCGACGCGGTGCTCGGGGTGGAGGCGCCGCTGTGGACAGAGTCGGTCACCTCCCGGGCGGAGATCGAGTTCATGCTCTTCCCCCGGCTGCCCGCGATCGCCGAGTTGGCCTGGTCGCCCCGGCACACCCACGACTGGGCGGCCTTCCGCGACCGCTTGGCCGGCCAGGGCCCACGCTGGGCCACGGCCGGCATCGCCTTCCACCGCGCCCCGGAGGTGCCGTGGCCCGCCGGCGACACGCCCGGTCCTGTTCCCCGGCCCCGCACCGGCTCGACGCACTCGACACCGGCCACGTGACGGTGAGTGACGACACCCGCAACGACCCGGCCGCCAACGGAGCGGCTACACGCTGGGTGACGCTCTGCTGCTTTCTCGCCCGGCCCGATCAGCCCGGGGACGCCGCCACGAGTCGTTGACCAGCGCCGCGGCTCACCTTCCCCACAACCCAGCCCCCACCCGCCTCACACGCTTTGCTCTGCACCCACGAACGCACCAGGCACACAACGTGACCGGTGCGTCGATGGGTGCAGAGCAAAGCGCGCGCCGAGGTGGAGGGGTTGGTCACCATCACGCGTGACTTTCTGTAATCAGGATGCCCCTGCAGCCGGGCACCGCGTCGGAGGCCCCGCAGCCGGCACCGGTCGGCGGATCAGCCGCCGGAGTCGGCCAGTTCGGCGCCCTCGGGGACGGTGTCGTCGTCGCGACTGGCCAGCCAACCCTCGGGCAGGAAGACCTTGCCGGGCGAGTTGGTCCGGCCGCGTGGCTGGCCCAGCGTGGCGACCGGGAACGGCTCGGCCGGGTCCAGCTTGCCGAGCAGGTCGTCGAGCTGTGCCAGGCTCTCGATCATCGCCAGCTCGCGGCGCAGCTCACTGCCCACGGGGAAGCCCTTGAGGTACCAGGCGACGTGCTTGCGGAAGTCGGTGCAGCCGTCCCGCTCACCCCGGGCGGGAGTGCGCGAACCGGCGCTGAACTGGTCGACCAGCAGCTCCGCGTGGCGGCGCATGGTCTGCGCGACCTCGCCGAGGTCGGGCAGCCGGCGCTCCGGGCGGCCGTCGAACGCGGCCTCCAGGTCGGCGAAGAGCCACGGCCGACCCAGGCAGCCCCGGCCGACCACCACGCCGTCGACGCCGGTGTGCGCCACCATCCGCAGCGCGTCGTCGGCCTCCCAGATGTCGCCGTTGCCGAGCACCGGCACGTCGAGCGCCTGCTTGAGGGTGGCGATGGCGTCCCAGTCGGCGGTGCCGGAGTAGCGCTGCGCCGCCGTACGCCCGTGCAGGGCGACCGCGGCCACCCCGGCGTCCTGGGCGGCGAGCCCCGCCTCGACGTACGTCAGGTGGTCGTCGTCGATGCCCTTGCGCATCTTGACGGTGACCGGCACCCCGGCGGGTGACGCGGCGTCCACCGCGGCCCGCACCAGGCGGGCGAAGAGCCGGCGCCGCCACGGCAGCGCCGAGCCGCCGCCCTTGCGGGTGACCTTCGGCACCGGGCAGCCGAAGTTGAGGTCGATGTGGTCGGCGAGGTTCTTCTCGACCACGATCCGCACGGCGGCGGCGGTGATCTCCGGATTGGTGCCGTAGAGCTGGAGGCTGCGGGGGCGCTCGTCGTCGCCGAAGGCGATCATGCGCAGCGTCTTCGGGTTCCGCTCGACCAGCGCGACGGTGGTGATCATCTCGCAGACGTAGATGCCACCGCCCTGTTCCCGACAGAGCTGCCGGAAGCCGACGTTGGTGATGCCGGCCATCGGCGCGAGCACCACCGGCGGCCACACCTCGTGCCGCCCGAGGGTCAGCGGGCGCGGGACGGTGGCGGTCGGGGCGGTCACCGGACAAGTGTACGGGGCCCCGACCGGCGCGACGACGCGCCGGCCGGAGCCCCGCCAGCAGCTCAGCAGCCCGGCAGGCGCTCGATCAGGTACCGCTCGACCTGGTCCAGGGAGACCCGCTCCTGGGCCATGGTGTCCCGGTTCCGCACGGTCACCGCGTCGTCGTCGAGGGTGTCGAAGTCGACGGTCACGCAGAACGGCGTACCGATCTCGTCCTGCCGGCGGTAGCGCCGACCGATCGCCTGCGAGTCGTCGAACTCCACCACCCAGCGCTTGCGCAGCTGCGCGGCGAGGCCCTTCGCCTTCGGCGAGAGCGCCTCGTTGCGCGACAGCGGCAGCACCGCCACCTTGACCGGGGCCAGCCGCGGGTCGAAGCGCATCACCGTGCGCTTGTCGACACCACCCTTGGTGTTCGGCGCCTCGTCCTCGTCGTACGCCTCCAGCAGGAACGCCAGCACCGCGCGGGTGAGGCCGGCAGCAGGCTCGATGACGTACGGCATCCAGCGCTCGCCCTTGCTCTGGTCGAAGTACGACAGGTCGACGCCGGAGTGCTTGCTGTGCGTGGTGAGGTCGAAGTCGGTGCGGTTGGCGATGCCCTCCAGCTCGGCGAACTCGGTGCCGCCGAACTGGAAGCGGTACTCGATGTCGACCGTGCGCTTCGAGTAGTGGGAGAGCTTCTCCTTCGGGTGCTCGAGGAAGCGCAGGTTGTTCTCCGACAGGCCGAGGTCGAGGTACCAGTTCCAGCGCTCCTGCAACCAGTACTCGTGCCACCGCTCGTCGGTGCCCGGCTCGACGAAGAACTCCATCTCCATCTGCTCGAACTCGCGGGTGCGGAAGATGAAGTTGCCCGGGGTGATCTCGTTGCGGAACGACTTGCCGGTCTGCGCGATGCCGAACGGCGGCTTCTTGCGGGCGACCGTCTCCACGTTCTTGTAGTTGACGAAGATGCCCTGGGCGGTCTCCGGGCGCAGGTAGTGCAGCCCTTCCTCGCTCTCCACCGGGCCCAGGTAGGTCTTCATCAGGCCGTTGAACATTTTCGGCTCGGTGAAGGTGCCCTTGTTGCCGCAGTTGGGGCAGTTCAGCTCCGACAGCGAGGCGAGCGGCTTGCCGTGCTTCTCGGCGTACGCCTCCTCCAGGTGGTCGGCCCGGAACCGCTTGTGGCAGGACTGGCACTCGGTCAGCGGGTCGACGAAGGCGTCCAGGTGGCCGGAGGCCGCCCACACGTCGCGGGCCAGGATCACGGCGGAGTCGAGACCGACCACGTCGTCGCGCTGCTGGACCATGGCCTTCCACCACTGCCGGCGGACGTTCTCCTTGAGCTCCACGCCGAGCGGACCGTAGTCCCACGCCGACCGGGTGCCTCCGTAGATCTCGCTGGAGGGGAAGACGAAGCCTCGGCGCTTGGCGAGACTGACGATCGCGTCGATACGGTCGGCTGGCATGTTTCCTCCTACGCCGGCTGGCGGTCGGCGGGGACGCTATGGGATGGAAGGAACAACTCGGGACAACGGTACGACCAGCGGGGTCCCGAGCCCAGCAGAATACCGGGGACGCCTCAGCTGACCCCGCACACCTCCATGCCCCCGGTCTGCCGGTCCTGCCCGAGGGTCACCTGCTGCCGGTCGCGGTCTCCCCCGGTGAAGGTGACGTCGACCGGGACGGTGAGGGTGGTGGTGTCCACCTCGCCAACGCGGAAGGTGTCGATCTGCGGCTCGGCGGCCACCCGCCGCTCGAACTCCCGCCGCGACTCGCGCCGCTGCGCGTCGTCGCAGAGCTGGTCGTACGCGGCGCCGTACTTCCGCTCGGCCAGCGCCCGGTAGTAGTCGGTGGAGACCGTGCGGCCCTGCTCCTCGACCGCCTGGACCCCGCTCACCGCGAGGCCGACCACCGCCGCGCCGCCGCCACCGCAGCAGAGCAGCAGGGCGAGCGCCCCCGCGCCCAGGCCCAGCCAGAGCCGGGTGTTGCGCCCCTCGGTGGGCGGTGCCGCGAACGGCGGAGCCACCCCCGGGCCGGCCGGCGGGACGGGCACATCCGGATCCGCCGGCGACACCGGCACGGCGGGCGGCCGGGCGCCCTCCTGGCCGGGCAGCGAGGGGTGCGGCGGTGGGGCTGCCGGTCCGGGATCGTTCATGAGAGCAATGTAGTGCCCAGGGGCTCAGCGGTAAGGACCAGCGGCCCGATCGCTGGCGGCGACGACGACCTCTCCGCCCGGTCCGGCGCTGGCGAGCGCCTCGTACGCGGACGGCTCGTCGAGGGACTCGGCGAGCAGCGGCACGGCGGTGATCTTCACGTCGAAGCCGCCCAGGGCCCGCCGGTAGGTCCCGACCGACTCCCACTCCGTGACCAGGCACCAGTGCCGCGGGTCGTCCAGCGCCCGGACGAGCTGGCCCCGCAGGTATCCGGGACGGGCCGCGAGCGCGGCGAGGGCGGCGTGCGCCCGCTCGGTGAAGTCGTCCGCGACATCGACGTCGACCACGAACCGGTTGGTCACCAGCACCGGGTTCCTCCTCGTAGAGTCTGTGGGATGCAGCGTACGCAGAGCCGGATGCCGGGCCGGTTGGCCCGGGCAAACCCGACGACGGTGTTCCTGATCACCCTGGTGCTGGTGCTCGTCGCGTTCTTCACCCCCGGAGTGGTCGGCGGGCTGTTGACGCTGCTGCTCGCCGCGGCCGTCGCCGGGCTGCTGGTCACCACGTGGTCGGTGCAGACGCCGCAGACCCGGATCATCCGGCTGCTGATGCTCACCCTGCTGGTCGCCGCGGGCCTGGTGAAGCTGCTCTGACATGCAAGCATGCGTTTTTGACAATCATTCTCGTTGTCACGGACAGTTGATGTCATGAACATCCGCTCCGCGCCGCGCGCCCTGGCCGCCGCCACCACCGCCCTGCTCGTCCTGGGTGGGGTGACGGCCTGCTCCGACGAGGGCGCGGCCGGCGCCGACCCGAAGCGGGTCGACGTGGTCGCCGCCTTCTATCCGCTCCAGTTCCTCGCCGAGCGCGTCGGCGGCGACAACGCCTCGGTGACCAACCTGGTCAAGCCGGGGGCCGAACCGCACGACCTGGAGCTCAACCCGGGCCAGGTCGGCCAGGTCACCGAGGCGGAGCTGGTCGTCTTCCTCAAGGGCTTCCAGCCGGCCGTCGACGAGGCGGTCGAGCAGAACGCCGCCGACCGCGCCTTCGACGTGGCGACCGTGCAGCCGCTCCTGGACGCCGCCGCGGCCGGTCACGACCACGAGGGCGAGCACGCCGCCGAGGCCACGACCACCGGGGAGCCCGGCCACGAGGAGACCGGCGGCAAGGACCCGCACATCTGGCTCGACCCGACCCGGCTCGCCACGGTGGGTGACAAGCTCGCCGAGCGGCTCGGCACGGCCGACCCGGAGCGGGCCGCCGACTACACCGCGCGGGCGAAGACGCTCCGCACCGAGCTGGAGAAGCTCGACGCCGAGTTCGCCGCCGGGCTGAAGACCTGCCAGCGCCGGGAGATCGTGGTCAGCCACACCGCCTTCGGCTACCTGACCGAGCGCTACCAGCTGGAGCAGGTCGGCATCACCGGGCTCAGCCCGGACACCGAGCCCTCCCCGCAGCGCCTGGCCGAGGTCATCGAGGAGGCCCGGGAGCACAAGGCCACCACGATCTTCTTCGAGACGCTGGTGAGCCCGAAGGTCGCCGAGACCATCGCTGGTCAGGTCGGTGCGAAGACCGCCGTGCTGGACCCGCTCGAAGGGCTGTCCGCCGGCAACGGCGGGGACTACCTTTCGGTGATGCGTACCAACCTGCAGACCCTGAGGACGGCGTTGAGCTGCTCGTGACAAGACCTGTCATCACCGTCACGCACGGGGTGGTCGGCTACGACGGCCGCCCCGTGCTGCGTGACGTCACGCTGACCGTGACCGCCGGCGAGGTGGTCGCGGTGCTCGGCGCCAACGGCTCCGGCAAGTCCACGCTGATCCGCGCCGTGCTCGGCCTGGTGCCGCTCAGCGCCGGCACGGTCACCCTCTTCGACCGCCCGCTGCGGCGGTTCCGGCAGTGGCACCGCATCGGGTACGTCCCGCAGCGCCTGGGCGCCGGCAGCGGCGTGCCGGCCACCGTCCGGGAGGTGGTGGCCTCCGGCCGGCTCGCCCGTCGCGGCGTGCTGCGTCCGCCCGGCGCGGCCGATCGGGCCGCCGTGGCCGCGGCGCTGGAGTCGGTCGGTCTCGCCGACCGGGCCGGCGACCCGGTCGCCACCCTCTCCGGTGGGCAGCAGCAACGGACCCTGATCGCCCGGGCCCTCGCCGGCCAGCCGGAACTGCTCGTCCTCGACGAGCCGACCGCCGGGGTCGACGCGGTCAGCCAGGAGGCGTTCGCCGGGGCGCTGCACGACTTCGTCGGCGGCGGCGGGACGGTGCTGCTGGTCGCCCACGAGCTGGGCCCGCTGCGGCCGCTGATCAGCCGGGCGGTCGTCGTACACCAGGGTGGGATCTGCCACGACGGCGCCGTGCCGGAGCCCGCCGGCCACCACGCGGAGCCCGACCACGACCACGTGCACCCGCACGGTCCCGACGAGCCCGCCGGGCTGTGGAGCAGCTGAGCATGGAACTCTTCCAGTACCCCTACATGCAGCGCGCCCTGATCGGCGCGCTGGTCATCGGCCTGGCCGCCCCGGCGCTCGGCATCTACCTGGTGCAGCGGCGGTTGGCGCTGATCGGCGACGGGGTCGGGCACGTGGCGCTCACCGGCGTCGGCGCCGGCCTGCTGCTCAACCGCTCCCCGGTGCTCGTCGCGGTGATCGTGGCGACCCTCGGCGCGATCACCATCGAGCTGGTCCGGGCCCGGGGCCGCACCTCCGGCGACCTGGCCCTGGCCCTGCTCTTCTACGGCGGCATCGCCGGCGGGGTGATGCTGGTGGGGCTCTCCGACAGCACCAGCGCGAACCTCAACGCCTACCTCTTCGGGTCGCTGACCACCATCTCGTCGCAGGACCTGACGACCATCGCGGTGCTCGGGGCGGCGATCGGGGTGACCATGCTGGCGCTGCGCCCGGCGCTCTTCGCGGTCTGCCACGACGAGGAGTACGCCCGGGTCTCCGGCCTGCCGGTGCGCACGCTCAACCTGCTGCTCGCGGTCGCCACGGCGGTCACCGTGACCATCGCGATGCGGGCCGTCGGCGTGCTGTTGATCAGCGCGCTGATGGTGGTGCCGGTGGCCGCCGCGCAGCAGGTGACCCGCGGGTTCCGCAGCACGATGGCGGCGGCGATGGCGCTCGGCCTCTTCGCCGCCGGCTCGGGGGTCTGGGTGGCCGCCAACGCCGACACCGCCCCCGGCGCCTCGGTCGTGCTGATGGCGATCGCCTCGTTCGCAGTGGTCGCGGTCCTCGGCGCCGGCTGGCGGGTGCTGCGCCGACGCAGCGCGACGGCCACCGCTCCCTCCCTGGAGCCGCACGAGGTGGTGCTCCACTGATCCCTGCTCAGCGGCCTGTCGGTGGGATTGGTTACCGTTACGGGGTGAGCGGCGGATCAGGGTACGACGCCTTCGACGGCGCGAGTGAGCTGCTGCGTGCCCTCTCCGCGCCGATCCGGCTGGCCATCGTCAGCGAGCTGGCCGAGGGCGAGCGGTGCGTGCACGAGCTGGTCGACAAGCTCGGCGCCGCGCAGCCCCTGGTCTCCCAGCACCTGCGGGTGCTGCGCGGCGCCGGCGTGGTGCGCGGCTCGCGGCGGGGGCGCGAGATCGCGTACGCCCTGGTCGACGAGCACGTCGCGCACATCGTGGCCGACGCGGTAAGCCACGCCGGGGAGGGATCGTGAGCGGCGCCGCCGTCCGCAACACCCGCCAGCGCTCGGCGGTGAGCGCGCTGCTGGCCGAGCTGGCGGGCTTCCACAGCGCTCAGGAGCTGCACGCGATGCTGCGCGACCGCGGTGAGCGGGTCGGCCTGACCACCGTCTACCGCACCCTGCAGGGGCTGGCCGACGCGGGCGAGATCGACGTGATGCGCCCGCCGGGCGGCGAGCACCTCTACCGCCGGTGCAGCCAGGGGCACCACCACCACCTGGTCTGCCGGGCCTGCGGCCGCACGGTCGAGGTGGCCGGGCCGGCGGTGGAGAGCTGGGCGGAGCGGGTGGCGACGCAGCACGGCTACGCCGACGTCAGCCACACCCTGGAGATCTTCGGCACCTGCCCGTCCTGCGCCGCCTGAACACCACGGCCGGCCCGGCGGGGTGCCCGGCGCGGCCGTTCGTGGCACGCTGTCCGGCGTGAAGATCTACGCCGATCGTTTCCCTACCGCCGCCCGACAGTTGCTCACCGACCTGCTCGTCGTCGCCTGGGTGTACGGCGCGATCCGCGGCGCGCTGTGGCTGCACGACCTGGTGCAGAAGCTCGCCGTACCCGGACAGAAGATGGAGGGGGCCGGCGGTGGCCTCGCCGACAACCTGGCCGAGGCCGGCGGCAAGGTCGGCCGGGTGCCGCTGGTCGGCGACGAGTTGACCGCGCCCTTCGAGCGGGCCGCCGGCGCCGCCCGGTCGCTGGCCGAGGCGGGCCGCGACCAGCAGGAACTGGTCGACCAGCTGGCCCTCGCGCTCGCCGTCGCCGTGCTGGTCTTCCCGCTCGGCCTGGTGCTCTTCGGCTGGCTGCCGCTGCGGGTGCGCTGGATGCGGCGGGCCTCCTCGGCCGCGAAGCTGGCCGCCGTGCCCGCCGGTCGGGACCTGCTGGCCCTGCGGGCGCTGGCCACCCAGCCGCTGGGCCGGCTGACCCGGGTCGCGCCCGACGTGGCC
>NZ_JAMOKF010000213.1 GCF_023656545.1 Micromonospora phytophila
CGGCCGGGCGAGCGGGCCGGTCGCCGGGCCGCCGGTCGACTCCTCCGCCCCCCGGTCCCGGGTGCCGCACCAGCCCGGTGACCGGCTTCCGGCACTCCGCCCCCCGGCGCAGGACGAGCCGATCGCGACCCGGCCCGCCGAGGCCCCGCCCGAGCCGGCGGCGGTCGACCGCCCGGCCCGGCGGTCCGCGCAGCAACTTCCCGAGCGGTCCACCGGGCGGGAGGTGGCGCCACCCCGGCAGCGCTCCGCCGGTCGACGCGACCAGCCCACCAAACCGGTCCGGGTCAAGGCGCCGAAGATCAAGTTCGGTGACCGGGACCCGGCGGTCGAACTGGCCATCACCGAGATCGCCGGGCACCTGACCTTCACCCCCAACACCGTCACCGCCTGGTACTGGTTACCGGAGGTGCGCTGGGCGTTCCGGCCGGACGCCGAGCGGGAGGCGCTGCTCTCCGCCATCTCCGAGCAGTACGCCGGCCTGGCCGGGTTCCGGCTGCACCTGCGGCGCACCACCCGCCCGTTCCCGGCCGACGAGTGGGCCCGCACCATCGACGCGCACACCACCTCCCCGCTGCCCGACGTCCCCGGCACCACCGGCTGGGCCGACCACCTGGTGGCCGCGCAGCGGCACCTGCTCTCGGTCAACCACGCGGAGGGGCAGACCTACCTCGGCGTCACCTTCGCGCGGCGGTCCCTCGGCGACTCCCTCACCGAGCGGCTGCTGCGGACCTTCGGCCGAGGAGTCGCCGAAGGCGAACGCCGCAGGCTGGGTCGCACGGTCGAGCAGTTCGACGAGGTGCTCGGCGCGTTCGGCATGCGGGGTCGGCGGGTCACCGCACAGGAACTGGAATGGCTCCTCTACCGCTCGGTGGCGCTATGCATGGCGCCGCCCGGCACGCTCTCCCCGGTCACCGACGGGCGGTGGGAACGCGGGGACCTGCTCGCCCTCACCGAGCAGGTGGAGCGCTACCGCACGCCGTACGGCTCCACGGTCAAGCTGGTCAACCGGATGACCGGCGAGGAACGGCACGTCGCCGTGCTGGCGGTCGGCCGGATGGAGCCGCTGGAGATCCCCGAGCGGCACGAGCCCTGGCTGCACTTCCACGAGCGGCTGCCGTGGCCGATGGAGCTCTCCACCCGGGTCGACATCCTCGGCTCCGGCGACTCCTTCCGCAACCTCGAGCACCGGCTGCGGATGATCCGCTCTCAGCAGCTCGACTACGCCGAGCACGGCATCGACGCCCCGCCCGAGCTGGAGCGGCTGGCCAAGCGGGCCCTGGTGATCGGCGACGAGATGACCACCGGCCTGCCGGTCGACTCCGCCCGCGCGCACGGCTGGCACCGGATCGCGGTCGGCGGGCGCACCCGTGAGGAGTGCCTGGAACGGGCCCGCCGGCTGGTCCAGCTCTACAGCCGGGAGCTGCGCATCTCGCTGCAGCACCCGAAGAACCAGGACTGGCTGGCCCGGGAGTTCATCCCCGGCGAGCCGATCGCCAACACCGGCTACGTCCGACGGATGCCCGTCCCCCTGCTCGCCGCCGCGCTCCCGCAGGCCGCCTCCACGGTCGGCGACCGACGCGGTGACCTGATCGGACGGACGGCCGGCACCTGCCGGCGCCCCGTCTTCCTCGACCTGCACTTCCCCATGGAGGTACGCGAACGCTCCGGGCTCGCGGTCTTCGTGGCCGAGCCGGGCGGCGGCAAGTCGACCCTGCTCGGCGCGCTCGGCTACCTGGCCGCCCGGCGCGGTGTCCAGGTGACGCTGCTCGACCCGTCCGGCCCGCTGGCCCGGCTCTGCGCCATGCCGGAGCTTCGGCCGTACGCCCGGGTGCTCAACCTGACCGGCTCCGAGCACGGCACGCTGGCACCGTACTCACTCATCCCGACGCCGCTGCGCAGCGAGTTCGGTGGCGGGGCGGCCGGCGACCGGGAGTTCGAGATCGCGGTCTCCAACGCCCGGGCCGAGCGCCGCATGCTCGTGCAGGACATCTGCATGATGCTGGTGCCGCCCCAGGTGGCCCGCGAGGCGTCCACCGCCACCCTCTTCCGGCACGCCGTACGCCAGGTGCCGGCGGAAGAGACCTCCACCCTTGACGACGTGGTCGCCTGCCTCAGCCAGCTCGACGACGACGCCGGCCGGGAACTGGCCAACCTGCTGCTCGACACCGCCGAGATGCCGCTGGCCATGCTCTTCTTCGGCCGGCCGCCGGAGGGGCTGCTCGGCGCCGACGCCGCACTCACCGTCATCACCATGGCCGGCCTGCGGCTGCCCGATCTGAAGATCGAGCGCGAGTACTGGTCGGCCGAGGAGGCGCTCGCCCTGCCGATGCTGCACACCGCGCACCGGCTGGCCGTACGCCGCTGCTACGGCGGGTCGATGTCGTCGCGCAAGCTCGTCGGCCTGGACGAGGCACACTTCATGGAGGGGTGGCGCTCCGGCCGGTCCTTCCTGGTCCGACTCGCCCGCGACTCCCGCAAGTGGAACCTCGCCGCGCTGGTCGCCTCGCAGAACCCGAAGGACATCCTCGGCCTCGACGTGCAGAACCTCGTCTCCACCGTCTTCGTCGGCCGGATCGCCGAGGACGCGGAGATCGCCTCCGAGGCGCTGCGCCTGCTGCGGGTCCCGGTCAACGACGGCTACGAGGCCACCCTGGCCTCCCTCTCCACCGCCGATGCGACCTCGGCCACCCGGCTCGGCTTCCGCGAGTTCGTGATGCGGGACGTCGACGGGCGGGTGCAGAAGGTCCGGGTCGACGTCTCGTACGTCGACGGACTGCTGCAACACCTCGACACCACACCCGCCGCGATCGCGGCGGCGGCCGGGGTGCTGCCGACCGTCCTGCCGGATCTGGAGGCGTGACATGGCGAGTGCCCGGGCCCGGATGGCGGCGTTCCTGCTCGCGCTCGGCGTACTCGCCGGGGCCACCGTCGGCTGGCCCGCGTTCGGCGCGACACCGGCCGCCGCGGCGCCGGTGACGGCTCGGGCACCGGGCGACCTCTGCACCACCCCGGAGTGGCAGGCCGACTTCCGCGCCTGCGTCGCCAAGCTCAAGGAAGTCGCGGAGGACGACGTCAAGTGCCGGAACGCGCCCACCCCGGGCGCCCCGGACTCCGGGCTGGCCGGCTGGTTCGCGTCGCGCCCGGAATCCGCCAAGCAGCCCGGCCCGAAGGGCTTCTACAGCGACTACGGATACGCCGGGTACAGCTACTCGACGTACGACGTCGACAGCGGCTGCGCGACCGCGGTGCTGCATCCGGACTACAAGTTCACCAACACCGTCGCCAACGGTGAATTCATGATCGCCACGGCGATCGTCGGCGCCTCGAACGCGCTCCGCGAGCGCGCCTGGGACCCGCGCTCCATGTGGGGTTGGGCCGATCCGCTGGTGGACCAGGCGACGAAGGCCGTCTACCAGAAGGTGTTCAGCGTCTTCGGCATCGTCACCCTCTGCGTCGTCGGCCTCTACCTGCTCTGGCGCTCGCGTCAGTCCGACATGAGCAACGCGATGACCACGGCCGGCTGGGCACTGCTGGTGATGGTGGCGGTCACCGCACTGGCCGCGTGGCCGGTCAAGTCGGCCAACATCGCCGACGGCACCCTCGTCACCACGCTCGGCGTCGTGCACGACGCCGTGGGACCGACTTCGAAGGACATCCCTGCGGACAAGTGCGCCGTACCGAATCCGGATGCGTGCATCGACAAGCGGCCACCCGCCGTCCGGGCCAGTGACACGGCCACCGAGGCCATGCTCTACCGCAACTGGCTGCGCGGGGTGCTCGGCTCCGCGGACAGCGAGACCGCCAAGAAGTACGGACCGGCGCTCTACGACGCGAAGTCGCTCTCCTGGGAGGAGGCGCAGAAGCTCCGGTCGAACCCTGCCACCCGCGAGGCCACCATCACGGCGAAGCAGCAGCAGTGGGCGCGGGTGGCGCAGCAGATCGAGGCGGAGGACCCGGAGGCGTACGAGTACCTCCAGGGCGTTCGGGACATGGACCGGGTCGGGGCCGGCTTCATCGCGGTGCTCGCCGCGGCGCTCTTCGCGATGTTCGACCTGACCGCGTCGCTGCTCGTGCTGCTGGGCTTCCTGATCTTCCGCTGGGCGGTCATCGCCGCGCCGATCCTCGGCACGGTGGGGCTGCTGCGCCCGGCCAGTGCCGGCCTGCGCCGGTTGGCCAACGCGGTGGTCGCGGCCGTCTTCAACATCGCCATCTTCGGCACCGGCGCCGCCATCTACCTCTTCGCGGTCGACCTCATCATGAGTACGCCGACGCTGCCCGGCTGGCTCCAGGTGGTGCTGGTCTGGCTCTGCGGGGTGGTCGGCTGGCTGCTCCTGCGCCCCTACCGTCGGATCACCCAGCTCGGCGGCAAGGACAGCAGCGAAGCGGTCAGCTCGGCCGGCTCGTGGCACCGCCGCTTCTTCCGGGACATGCGCACCGCGGCCCGGCTCGACGTGGCCGAACCGGGCGGCACGGCCGAACCCGCGATGGGCCGGCGACGCGCCGTCGTGGCGGAGCGGACCAGCCTGCGACCCGAGGCCCGGTTGGAGGACCCGGCGCACTCCGCCGCCAGGGGCGGTGAGGAGCGGCGACGCCCGGACGGGCAGGAGCGCGTCGACGGGGTGGCGGGTCCGGCCGAGGAACGCGGCAAGTCCCGACCCGTCGCACCGCGGCCCCGCCGTCGGCAGCCGGCCGCCTGGACGGAGCCGGACGTGCCGGACGAGAACCCGTCCTTCGTCATCTACCGTCCCGGCTCGGCGGAGCGCGAGCCCGACCGGCCCGCTCCGCGGATCCGCTCAGAGGCTCGGTGAGTGCGGTGCGCCGGGCGGTCGAATTCCTGGTCACCCGGGTCCTCCGGTCCCGGCTGGGCATCGCGCTCGCCCTCGCCGTCGTGGTGTTCGGCGTCATCGGCGCGGCCCGGCTGGTCTCCGGGCCCGGCGATCCGACGATCGGGCTCAGCAACCGGCCGAGCCAGCCGATCACCACGGTCGCCCCGACCGCCGGCGACGACGGAGCGTTCTCCACCGCGGCGCCGCCGTCCCCGGTCACCCGCCCCGGCGACCTCACACCGGAACAGACGGCGGCCCGCTTCGTCACCGCCTGGCTGGGCAGGCCGGGCCTGACCGCGGAGCAGTGGCACGAGGGCATGCGCCCGCTCTCGACCCGGGCCCTGACCGAGAAGCTGGCCGGTGCGGACCCGGCGGGGGTCCCGGCCGGACAGGTCAGCGACGAGGCCACCCTCCGGCCACGGACCGAGACCCTCGTCGAGGTGCTGGTTCCGCTGGACACGGGACGGCTCCGGCTGGAACTGGTGGCGCCCGAGGGGCGGTGGCTGGTGGACGCGGTGGACTGGGAGCAGGAATGAGCGACGACAGCCGGCCCCCACGCCGACCGCTCCGACTGGGCGCCCTGGCCGCCGCCCTGACCGCGACTCTCGCCCTGCTCTGCTGCACCGGCGGCGCGGGCGCCTTCTTCCTCACCGAACTGGGCGGTGACTCCGGCGACCGGATGACGGCGACAAGCCTGGACTGCACGGAGGACTTCCGGGTCGACATCAGAGGCGACATACCCCGGATGGCCCAGTACGGCGAGATCCAACTCCGCAACGCCGCACGGATCATCAAGGTCGGGCAGGAGATGAAGGTGCCACCGCGCGGGTGGGTGATCGCCGTAGCGACCGCCATGCAGGAGTCCCGGCTGCGCAACCTCGCGAACCGGACTGTCGCGGAGTCCGGGAGGCTCCCCAACGAGGGGGTGGGGGCCGACCACGACTCCGTCGGCCTGTTCCAGCAGCGGGCCGGTTGGGGCAGCGTCAGCCAACGGATGACTCCCGAGTACGCCGCCCGGAAGTTCTACGAGAAGCTGGTCGACGTGCCCGGCTGGGAGCGGATGCCGCTGACGAGGGCGGCCCAGGCCGTGCAGATCAGCGCCTTCCCGGACGCGTACGCCAAGCACGAGGACGTCGCCGCCCAGATCGTCAACGCCCTGGCCGGCGGGGCGGCCCGGACGGTGCTGGTCGGCGGGAAGCAGGCGTGCGACCGCGCCGCCAGCGGGGAGATAGCCGCCTCCGGTTGGACCGCGCCGGTGCCGGGTGGCGTCGGCTCGGGCTTCCGCACGGCGGAGCGCCCCGGTCACAACGGTGTGGACATCGCCGCACCGAAGGGCACCCTGATCCGCGTCGCCGCGACGGGGCGGGTGCTGGTCTCCCGCTGCGACCCGGACAACAGCGGCCGGTTGTCGTGCAATGTGGACGGTTGGCCGGACAAGGGCGGGTGCGGTTGGTTCGTCGACGTGCTGCACTCCGGCCAGGTAATCACCCGCTACTGCCACCTGGTGAGCAAGCCCCGGGTCACGGTCGGCCAGGTGGTGGAGGCCGGCCAGGTCATCGGTGAGGTGGGCAGCAGCGGCAACTCCTCCGGGCCACACCTGCACTTCGAGGTGCACGAGGACGGTGACCGGAGCAGCCGGGGCGCGATCGACCCGGTGCCGTTCATGCGTTCGCGCGGCGCGCCGCTCAACGGCGCGGGGTGAGACGCCCGCCGTCATGAACGAACCGCTGCCCGACCCGTTCGCAGACCAGCCGGACTGGGCGCCGCAACCGCCCCGGCCGATCGAGATCGTGCCCGCCACCGGACGGGTGGAACTGCGTGGGCGGCGGGTGCTGGTCGGCCTGCCGGGGCTGGGCTGGCGGGGTGACCTGCGCGCCGACGAGCGGGTGGTGCAGGGCAGCCGGACCTACGTCCCGGTCATCCCCGAGCACGAGTGGTACCGGGCGGAGTCCGACCAGGTGGAGGTCTTCGCGCCGCTGGTCCCCGTGGAGCGGGTCTGGGTGGAGACGGTGGCCGCCCGACGCGCGGACACGTCGGCCGGCGGCGGAGCCGGTGTCCGGCTCGTCTCCCTGGACTCCCCCGCGCACCCCCCGCCGACCCCGGTCTTCGAGGCGGGCGCCGTCACCGGCCGCCGGGTCGTGCACGTCGTCGAGTCGGTCGAGCACCGGGACCTGCGGGCGGTCACCGAGACCTATTCGGGCGCCGAGGGGGACATCTGCGTCCGGGTCACCCCGGAGGTGGAGTGGTACCGCTGGGCCTGGCGCGGTCAGTCACCCACCACTCTGGAGGTCCCGGTCCATCTCCTGTGGATCGAGTGAGAGCTCAGGCTGCCCTGACTCCTTCGCAAACCCGCCAATCGTCGTCCAGACGGGTGGTGAAACGCCACGGCTGTCGATCGCTTTGTGAGATCCCGTCGACGTAGGCGGAAATGATCAGATCCACCTGAACCTCTGCGCTGTCGCCTTGGTCCTGCACGCGCAGGCTGCCCCAACTGACTGCCAGGTTGGTTCCGAACCGCTTCTCCCGGGCGACGAGGTCGTCCCGTAGTGCTCGGAGCTGACCGAGTCCGCCGCCGCCCTCGCAGGTGAAGAGGTCGGCGCGGGTGTCGTTGCGGTCCACGAGGAAGGCACGCAGGTAGTTGTCCACCACCACGTCGGGGGCGCTGCGGTCGGGCGTGGCCGCCCGGTCGTAGAGGACGTAGCCCGCGGCCACCCCGCCCAGGCAGAGCGCCGCGAGCACGCTCGCCACCACCGTGAGCACGGTGCGCAGCCGCCGCCGTGGCCGCTCCGGCGCCGGCGCCGCCGGAGGCGGCGCCAGGTGGTCGGAGGGGGGCCGTTGCGCCGGTACGCGGGAGACCTGGGAACCGGCGGGGGGCTGCACTGATTCCACCCCCTGAGGCTAACGGCTGGGCGCTGGAGACCCAATGCCCCAGATGCAGCGGATCGTGACGGACCCCTCCCCACCGGTGAGATCCACGACAACACCGGCGCACCGCCGCCGCACATCCCGGACGAGCCGCTCCGCCTGGGTTACCGTCTCTGCGCGGGGAGGGGTTGCCAACCTCGGGCAGAGGGGGTGGACGCGGTGGCCGGTCCGAAGGCACGGACGAACCGCGCCGCCGCTCTGCACCGGCGGGCCGCCGCCACCGCGATCGCCGCCGCCGGCATCCTCGACGACACCCGTCCCGTCCCCGCCGACCAGCACCGCCAGTACGCGCTGGCCGACCGGCTGCGTGCCGCGGCGGCGGCGCTGGCCCCCGGCTGGGCGGGTGCCGCGCTGGAGACGCTGGCCGTGACCACGCCGGCCGGCGAGGGTCCGCCCCCCTTCGTCCGGGTGGGCACCGCAGCGCCCCTGGACGACGCCCGTTTCCCCGCGCTGGTGCCGCTGCTCGGCACGGGTCACCTCACCGTGGACGCCGACGCCCGGGATCCCCGGGTGGCGGGGTTGCTCCGGGCCGTACTGCTGCGGTTGCTGGCGGCGGCTCCGGCCGGGGCGCTGCTGGTCCGCGCGGTGGACGCGGCGGGTGACACGCTGGCGCCGTTCACGGCGCTCGCGGACGCGGGCCTGCTGCCGCCCCCGGCGGTGGACGTCGCGGGCCTGCGGGCCGTGCTCACCGAGGCGGAGCAGTGGGTGGCGCCCGGGTCGTCCGGGCGGCGACGCCACGACCGGACGCTGCTGCTGGTGATCGCCGCGCTGCCCGAGCTGACCGGTCCGACCGACCTGGCGCGGGTCGAGGCCCTCGCCGAGCAGGGCCGCGCCGCCGGGCTGCACCTCGTCGTCGCCGGCTGGCCCCCGGCGGGCCCGTACGCCGGGCGTGCGCCGCTGCCCCAGGCCACCGCGCTCGCGATCCGCACCGCGTACGCGCTGCTCGGTGATCCGCCGGGCGGCTCGTTCGCGGGCCCGGGCGCGGATCCACCGGGCGGGCTGAACTCGCCGGTCTTCGTCGAGGCGGACCCGCCCGCGGAGCTCGTCGACGCGGTCTGTCGTCGGCTGGCCGCGCAGGTGGAGGCGGGTTCCCGGCTGGCCCTGACCGACCTGCTGCCGTCATCCGACGAGGAGCTGTGGACGGCGGGTTCGGTCGACGGGCTCTCCACCACGGTCGGCGACGCCGGCGGGCGGCCGGTGCCGCTCGGCTTCACCGAGCTGACCCCGCACTGGCTGGTCAGCGGCCGGTCCGGCGCGGGCCGGTCCACCTTCCTGACCACCGCGCTGCTGGGCCTGGCCGCCCGGTACGGCCCCGACGAGCTGGCCCTGCACCTGGTGGATCTCGGGCCGGGCGAGTCCTTCGTGGAGTTCCTCCAGACCGAGCGGGACCGGTCGTGGATCCCGCAGGTCCGTGGCGCGGCGATGGCGGCCGACCGGGAGTACGTGCTGGACCTGTTCGACGAGTTGGCGGCGGAGGTGCGCCGGCGCGAGGAGGCGGGTCGGCGGGCCGGCGGGCAGCGCTTCGCCGAGCTGCGGCAGCACCAGGTCATGCCCCGGATCGTCAGCGTGCTCGACAATCTCCCGCTGCTATTCGCCGAGCGGGACCGGCTGGCCGCCGAGGCCGCCAGCCGCCTGGACGCGCTGGCCCGTGGTGGACGCGCGTACGGGGTGCACCTGGTCCTGGCGGGCGAGGGCGACCTGGGGTTGGGGTCGCGTACCGACCGGGACTCGGTGCTCGGGCAGTTCCCGGTGCGGGTGGCGCTGCCCGGCGGGGGCGCGGTGCTCGAACCGACCAACGACTCGGCGGCGGGGCTGCCGGTGGGCAGCGCGATCGTGAACACGGCGGGTGGGCTGGGCGGCCCTCGGGGCGCCACCCGGGGGCACGAGCGGATGGTCCGCTTCCCGGACCCGCAGGAGCACGCCGACACGGTGGAGGAGCTGCGGCACCGGCTCTGGTCGGCCCGGCCGGAGGGTGCCACCCCGCCGGTGGTCTTCGCCGGGTACGCGCGTCCGCTGCTGCGCAACGATCCCCGGCACCGGGCGGCGCTCGCCGGGCAGGCCCCCGGGCCCGCCGCCCTGCTGGGCCGGGCCGTGGACGTGCACCGGTCGACG
>NZ_JAMOKF010000214.1 GCF_023656545.1 Micromonospora phytophila
CGCGGCGGCGCAGGGCGTACTCCGTGGCGACCTCGGTGATCGCGTCCCGGCGGGACAGGCCGGCGGCCTCCCGGGCGGCGACCGCGGCACGCAGCGTGTCGTCGTCGGGCCGCTCCGGCGCCGCCTCCGGCGCGCCCCCCACCACGAGGGTGATCTCGCCGCGCGGGTCCCCCTCGGCGGCCCACCGGGCCAGCTCGCCGAGCGGCCGGCGGACCACCTCCTCGTACGTCTTGGTCAGCTCCCGGCAGAGCGCGGCCGGCCGGTCCTCGCCGAACGTGGCGGCCAGGTCGGCGAGCGCGCCGGAGATGCGGTGCGGCGCCTCGAAGAGGACCAGGGTGCGCTGCTCGGCGGCGAGCGCCCGCAGCCGGGACCGGCGGGCGCCGGGAGTACGCGGCAGGAACCCCTCGAAGCAGAACCGGTCGCTGGGCAGCCCGGACAGCGCCAGGGCGGTGGTGACCGCGCTCGGCCCGGGGGCGGCGGTGACGGGAACGCCGGCGTCCAGGGCGCCCCGGACCAGCCGGTAGCCCGGGTCGGAGACGCTCGGCATGCCACCGTCGGTGACCAGGGCGACCACGTAGCCGGCGGCCAGCACCTCGACCAGTTCGGGGGTACGCCGCTCCTCGTTGCCCTCGAAGTAGGAGACGATCCGGCCGGGAACCGTGACGTCGAGGTCCCGGGCGAGCCGGGTGAGCCGGCGGGTGTCCTCGGCGGCGACCACGTCGGCGGTGGCGAGCACCTCGCGGAAGCGGGCCGAGGCGTCGGCCGGGTTGCCGAGCGGCGCGCCGAGCAGGATCAGGCGCCCGGTGTCGGACATTTCACCCACGGGTAGTTGCTCCTTCATCGACGGCGGTACCGGTTTCGGCGACGACGGGCGCCACCGGGCACCTCCGCAGCCTACGATCGCGAGGTGACCCAGGCGTCGACAGCGCAGAGCGCAGGCCAGGCGGAGTCGGAGCACGTGGTGCCCGACGGCGATCGCCCGGAGCAGTCGCCCCCGGCCGCGGAGGCCGCCGAGGGCGCCGTTCCCGGTGTCGTCCGGCGTCGGCTGGCCACCGTCGACGCCCGGTTGGACGGCCGCTCCTGGCTGGCCACCGGGGTGGTCGTGGCGATCGCGGCGATCCTGCGGTTCGTCGGTCTGAGCAACCCGCCCGGCAAGATCTTCGACGAGATCTACTACGCCCGGGACGCCTGGGGGCTGGTCGACAAGGGCGTCGAGTGGAACTACAAGGACAACGGCCCCTCGTACGTGGTGCACCCGCCGCTGGGCAAGTGGCTGATCGGGCTCGGCGAGTGGGCCTTCGGCTACTCCGACACCGAGCACAACATCTCGGTGCCCGGGCACCTGATGACCGCCGCCCCGGAGTTCGGCTGGCGGTTCTCGGCGGCCGTCGTGGGCACCCTGTCGGTGCTGCTGCTGGTCCGGATCGGCCGGCGGTTGTTCCGCTCGACCGCGCTGGGCTGCGCCGCCGGCCTGCTGCTCGCGCTGGACGGCTTCCACCTGGTGCTGTCCCGCACCGCGCTGCTCGACATCTTCCTGCTCTTCTTCGTGCTGGCCACGTTCGGCGCCCTGGTGCTCGACCGGGACTCCCGGCGTCGCCGCTGGGCCCGGGCGCTGGAGGCGGGCCTCGACCCGACCCGGCCGGGGCCGGCCGGGCGGCCGGCGGGCGGCTGGCGGGACTGGCCGTGGTGGCGGCTCGCCGCCGGGGTCCTGCTCGGCTGCGCCTGCTCGGTGAAGTGGAGCGCGCTCTACTTCCTGCCGGCCTTCGCGCTGCTGGTGCTCTTCTGGGAGGTCGGGGTTCGCCGCTCGGCCGGCGTGCGCCGGCCGTGGCGGGACACCGCCCTCGACGAGCTGCCCTGGCTGGTGCTGGCCGGGGTGCTGATGGTGGCCACCTACGTCGCCACCTGGTCCGGCTGGCTGCTCGGCGACGACGGCTACTACCGGCTCGCCGAGCGCTACCCGAACGCCCCGCTCAGCGACACTCCGATCATCGGCGCGCTGAACAACCTGTTCCAGTACCACAAGGCCGCGTACGGCTTCCACACCGGTTTGGACGACCCGCACAAGTACCAGTCGTGGCCGTGGCAGTGGCTGCTGCTGGGGCGGCCGGTCGCCTTCTACTGGTCGGGCGAGGGGGCCTGCGGGGCACCGAGCTGCGCCTCGGAGATCCTGCTGCTCGGCACGCCGCTGCTCTGGTGGTCGTTCCTGCCCGCGTTGGCGGCGCTGGCCTGGCTGGGGCTCGCCCGGCGGGACTGGCGGGCCGGGGCGATCCTGCTCTGCGTCGGCGCCGGCCTGCTGCCGTGGTTCTGGTTCGCCCTCGACGGCCGGACGATGTTCTCCTTCTACGCCGCGCCGGCCCTGCCGTTCCTGGTGCTGGCGGTGGTCTACGTGCTCGGCGCGATCGTCACTCCGGCCGACCCGCCGGGGGGCGCCCTCGCCGGCCCGGTCGACGGTGCTCAGGACCGCCGGCTCGTGGGCGGGGTGATCGCCGGGGCGTACGTCCTGCTGGTGGCGCTCTGCTTCGCGTACTTCTATCCGGTCTTCGTCGCCGAGCTGCTCCCGTACGCCGAATGGTCGGCGCGGATGTGGCTGGACGGCCGCTGGATCTGACCGGCGGCGGTGGGCCGGCCCGGCAGCGGGCGGGCGCCCGCCCCCGGGCCGGGAGCACGGAGAACGGGCCCGCACGCGTCGGCGTGCGGGCCCGTTGACGTAGATGCGCGCCCCGATCGCCTGCCACGGGGGAAGCGGGCGATTGGGGCGCGCATGAAGAGCTTAACCACCTCGCACCACCGGCACAACGGGTCGACTTCGGTCAGATTTCCGACCGACGCACCGCCGGACAGAAGGTTTACATCCGGCAGTTAACGGACGGTCATCCCGCCCGGACCTTGCGATCACGCGCCCGCTTCCGATCCCACTTCGCCGGCCGCGCGCTTCCCACCGCCCGCTCGCGAGTTCGCCGGACGTATCGGTCGAGTTCGCTTCGGGGTCATCCGGCGTCGGATCCACCGGCATCCGGGCCGACTGCACTGTCGGCCAACCCCCCGAACGACCGGATGGAGTCCGCGATGACCCGCACCCTCCGCTGGATCGGCGGCCTGCTGGCCGCCGTCACCGCCACCACCGTCGGCCTGGCCGCTCCCGCTCACGCCGCCACGATCTCGGTACCGCTGCGCACCCTCGTCGCCGACCTGCCGGTGGCCACCGAGGTCCGCACCGGCTACTCCCGCGACCTCTTCCCGCACTGGATCGACGCCGACTCCGACGGCTGCAACACCCGCTACGAGGTGCTGATCGCCGAGGCGACCACCCGCCCGTCGGTGGGTTCGGGCTGCTACCTGACCGGCGGGCGCTGGTACTCCTACTACGACGCGGCCTCCTGGACCAACCCGTCGGACCTCGACATCGACCACGTGGTGGCGCTGGCCGAGGCGTGGGACTCCGGCGCGCGGAACTGGACCACCTCCCGGCGGCAGGCGTACGCCAACGACCTGGGCGACGTCCGGTCGCTGGTCGCGGTGACCGACGACGTCAACCAGTCCAAGGGCGACCAGGACCCGGCGACCTGGATGCCGACCTACGAGCGGTGCCGCTACGTCGGCGAGTGGACGGCCGTGAAGACCCGCTGGCGGCTGAGCGTCGACAGCACCGAGAAGAGCGCCCTGAGCAGCTGGGCCAACTCCTGCGCGAACATTACGATCACCGTGACGCACGCGTACTGACCGCGACGGAAGGGCGGGGCGGATGGAGCCGCTGGACCGGTTACGCGCCATCTGCCTCGCCCTGCCGGAGGTCACCGAGCGGCTCAGCCACGGCTCGCCCACCTGGTTCGTCCGGGGGAAGACCACCTTCGTCACCCTGCACCCCGACGGGCACCACGCCAACGACTTCCCGCACCTGTGGTGCGCCGCCCCGCCGGGCGCGCAGGAGGAGCTGACCGCCGCCGACCCCGGCCGGTTCTTCCGCCCGCCCTACGTCGGCGGTCGCGGCTGGCTGGGCGTACGGCTCGACGGCGACGTCGACTGGTCCGAGCTGGCCGAGCTGTGCCAGGACGCCTACCGGATGACCGCCCCGCGACGACTGGTCGCGCGCCTGGATGCGGCACCCGACTGGCCGGGAGAAACCTTCCGGTTCATGTCCGATTCGGACTGACTGAGCGGTTCATCACCGAAGCGCCTTTCCTATACTCTTATTCCGAATGTTCATATTCTGTGAATGCCCGGTCGGGCAACACTGAAAAACCAGACATAGGCCACTTATCGCCCCCCTAGCCTCGGCCGGGTGACCGCCCACCTTCACGATCCCAGTCCTTCGACCGTCCCCCAGGGACTCCCCGCCGCCGACCCCGCCATCGTCCCGGTCTTCGTCGACGTCACCGGCCGGCGCCATCGCCTGGTCCGCCGATGCGGCGTCCTGCTCGCCACGGGCTCCCTGGTGTACCTCCCCCTCGTCGCGGCCACACTCCTGTCCGGAGCGGGCGTTCCGGCCCACCGGCCCCCGCTGCCCGACGACGCCCGGCTGGAGACGAGCGACCAGCCCGCCGCCATGCCCTTCGAGGTCGATGGGCCGGAGGCGAACGGGCTCGTCGAGGAGGCCTTCCCGGCACCGGAGCAGGCGGTCCCGCTCCCACCGGAGGTCACCGGCCGACCCGGACCGGACGCGCCGCCGGCACCCGTACCACCGGTCGCGGTCGGCGCACCCTCGGTGGTTCCGCCCCCGTCGGACGTCCCGCCTGGCGGAGGCGGAACCGCCACACCGGCGCCGCCGGTCCCCGGGCCCACCGATTCGGCACCGCCGTCCCCGGGGGTTCCGCCCGGCGGAGGCGGAACCGCCACGCCGGCACCGTCGCCCGGGCCCACCGCACCCGCGTCGCCGTCCGGCCCGGACCTGACGCTGACGGCGGCCTCCGGCTCGCTCACCCCGCCCGTCCTGCTCACCGCCGGGCGTCCCGCCTGATGACCTCGTCGACGACACGACCGACGCCGCCGTCGGGCGAGCCGCGCCCGGCCCGCTTCCGGCTGCCGGCGGGCTGGCTGGCCTGGGGCATGCTGCTCACCGTCGTGGTCTGCGTGCTGCTGGTCGAGGCGTACGCGAACGCCGAGTTCACTCCCGACCACATCCGGGACACCGGCGGCCAGGCCGGGGTGCCCGACGTCGTCAGGTCGGGTGGTCCGGTGATCGACACCACGCAGGGACGGGTGGCGTCGTACCGGCTGCCACCGCGGACCATCGCCCTCACCTTCGACGACGGCCCCGATCCGGTGTGGACCCCACGAGTGCTCGACGTGTTGCGACGGCACGGGGCCCGGGCGACCTTCTTCACGGTCGGCACCCAGGTGGCCCGCCATCCCGGCCTCACCGGACGGATCGCGGCGGAGGGACACGAACTGGGGGTGCACACCTTCAGCCACCCGGACGCGACCCTGCTGCCCGGGTGGCGACGGCGGCTGGAGTACTCGCAGACCCAGATGGCCATCATGAGCGCCGCCGGCGTCCGGACCAGCCTGCTGCGCTTCCCGTACTCGTCGACCGCCGACGCGATCGACGACGAGGCGTGGACGGCGATCCAGGACGCCGGCCGCCTCGGCTACCTGACAGCCGTGAACGACACCGACAGTCAGGACTGGGCGAGGCCCGGGCCGGACGCCATCATCCGCAACATGACCCCGCCGGAGGGACAGGGCGCGGTGGTGCTGCTGCACGACGCCGGCGGGGACCGCACCCAGACGGTCGCCGCCCTGGACCGGTTCATCCCGGCGATGACGGCGCGTGGCTACCGGTTCACCACCGTCAGCGAGGGGGTGAACCGGGGCAGGATCCGCGACGACGGGGAGGACCGGGCGGTACCGGGCAACGTGCCGGTGGCGGGTCCCGAACGGTGGCGTGCCGGGTCGGTGGTCCTGGCGGTACGCATCGCCGATCTGTTCGTCGCGACGCTACGGGTGCTGTTCCTGGTGGTCGGCGTCCTGATGCTGGTCCGTACGCTGCTGCTGCTCGTGCTCGCCGCCCGCCTCGCCCGGCGGCGGCGCTCCCGGCGCTGGGCGTGGGGCCCACCGGTCACCGCACCGGTGTCCATCATCGTGCCGGCGTACAACGAACAGGCCGGCATCGTGGCCAGCGTGCGGTCCCTGGCCTGCGGGGACCATCGCGAGATCGAGGTCATCGTCGTGGACGACGGCTCGACCGACGGGACCGCGAACCTGGCCGAGTCGCTGGGCCTGCCCAACGTCCGGGTGATCCGCAAGCCCAACGGGGGCAAGGCAAGCGCGTTGAACACCGGCATCCAGTACGCCTCGCACGAGATCATCGTGACCGTCGACGGCGACACGGTGTTCGAACGGGACTCCGTCCGCCGGCTGGTCCAGCCGTTCGCGGACCCCTCGGTGGGCGCGGTCGCCGGCAACGTGAAGGTGGCCAACCGGCGGGGCCTGCTCGGCCGGTGGCAGCACATCGAGTACGTCATCGGCTTCAACCTGGACCGTCGGCTGTACGAGACCCTCGGCTGCATGCCGACCGTCCCGGGGGCGATCGCGGCGTTCCGGCGGCGCGCGCTGCTCGCCGCCGGCGGCATGAGCGACGACACCCTGGCCGAGGACACCGACATCACCATGGCGGTGCTCCGCGCGGGCTGGCGGGTGGTGTACGAGGAGCGGGCCCGGGCGTGGACCGAGGCACCCGCCTCCCTGGCCCAACTGTGGCGCCAGCGCTACCGCTGGAGCTACGGCACCATGCAGGCGATGTGGAAGCACCGCCGGGCGATGTTCGACCGCGGCGCGTCCGGCCGGTTCGGCCGGTTCGGCCTGCCGATGCTCGCCCTGTTCGGGGTGGCGCTGCCACTGCTCGGGCCGGTCCTGGACCTGATGGCCCTCTACGGGCTCTTCTTCCTCGGCACGACCGAGACGGCCATGGCCTGGGCGGCGATGCTGGCGCTCCAGGCGGTCACCGCGCTGGTGGCCTTCCGCCTCGACCGGGAACGGCTCACCCCGCTGTGGACGCTGCCGTTGCAGCAGTTCGCCTACCGCCAGCTGATGTACCTGGTGCTGGTCCGCTCGACGGTGACCGCGCTGACCGGGACCAGGCTGCGCTGGCGGAAGCTGAAGCGCGCGGGCGACCCGGCGACGGACCCTCGCGGGCAGCGGGTCCCCGTCGCGGCCGCCGGTCGGACGCCGGAGGCGGCCGGGTCGGGGAGCGGCCGGGACCGGTGGTTCGACCTGCTCCGGGCGGCGGCCCTCACCCGGGTGATCGTCTACCACATGTTCGGTGCGGCCTGGCTGAGCCTCGTCTTTCCCGCCATGGGGGTCATGTTCGCCCTCGGCGGCTCACTGATGGCGCGGTCCCTCGACCGGGCCCCGGCACGCGCGGTGAACAGCCGGCTCCGACGGCTCATGCCGGCGATGTGGGCGCTGGGCGCGGTGGTGCTGCCGGTGATGATCTGGCAGGGCTGGCCAGACCGGCCGGCGTGGCCCGCGCTGCTGACCTGGCTGGTGCCGGTTGCCCAGCCGGCGGGCAGCGAGTGGGCCGGGGACGTCACGGGAGTGCTGTGGTACCTGGTCACGTATCTCTGGCTGGTGCTGCTCTCCCCCGCGGTGCTCGGGCTCTACCGCCGCTGGCCGCTGCCGACCGTGCTCCTCCCGCTGGCCGCCGTGGTGATGCTGGAGACCGCGTCGCCGGCGCTCGGCAGCGCCGTCGACTCCGTCGTCACCGACCTGGCCACCTTCGGCGCCTGCTGGATCGTCGGCTTCGCCCATTGCGACGGCCGGCTGCGGCGGCTGCCGCTGGCGACCCTGGTGGCCGTGGCGGGTCTGTGCGTGGCGGTCGGGATCGGGTGGACCCTGACCCACCCCGAGGGCGGGTTGGACCTGAACGACGTCCCGGTGGCCCAGGCGTTCTACTCGCTCGGCTTCGTGCTGCTGCTGCTCCGGGCGGCCCCGCCGATGACCTGGCTGGCCCGCATACGGCCGCTCGACCGGCTGGTCACCGGGTTGAACAGCCGCGCCCTGACGATCTACCTGTGGCACAACGCGGCCATCGCGGTCTGCTTCGTCGTCGGCGACCTGTTCGACGTGTGGCGGCTCGGGCAGGCCGGCTACCTGGCGGTGGCGCTGCTGATCCTCTTCGTCGTCGTGCTGCTGCTCGGCTGGATCGAGGACGTCAGCGCCCACCGGAGGCCGAGGCTGGCGCCCTGGCCGGCCTCCGTCCGCCCGACCACGCCGCGCACCGGGCACACCCCGGTCCCGGCGCGGGCACCCGCCGAACGGGCGGGGGTCGGGCGGTGAAGACCGCGGCGGGCTGCTGAGCAGCTGCGTCGCGGGCGTGCCGGAGGCGCCCGTCCCCGCCCTCGGCACGCAATGACGGTTCCGGCCGTCGCCCGACCATCCCGGGCGACGGCCGGGATCGGCTCAGTGGCCCCGGCGAGGCCGGGGCAGCCAGCCGATGAACCGGTCCTGGAGCAACCCGCCGGGTGACGCCCGCAGGTCCTGGCTGGCGGCCGCCAGGCAGGAACCCAGGTAGACGCTGAGCGTGGCCCGGTCCAGCCCGTACTCCTCCAGCAGTCGGGCGCGCTTGGTCGCGCACGGCCAGTCGGCCCCACAGGTACCACAGGTCCAGCCGGGCGTGCGGGGGGTGTGGTCGTCCGGTCCGGACATTGTCGGCTCTGTGCCACCGGTCATCGCAGTTCCCCTCGGGTTCCCGTTCGGGCGGGCGGCCTGATGGCAACCCGGTTCGACAATGGACGGCGGTCGCTTCCCCAGTGACGCCCCAACAAGCGCTACGGGACGCTCCGGCGTTACGTCGTTGCGGTACGTTCACCAACCATGGCCATCGCGACGCTGACCGTGGACCAGGTGCTGGCCTGGCGGATCGGCCGCCAGCTGCTGCACCGGCCGGCGGGGGTGGACCCCGTCGACGTGGTCGGCCGGCTGGTCGGAGTGCAGGCCCAGGTCGCCTCCGCCGCCGAGCAGGCCGTCGCCGCCCGGCAGGCCACCCCCCGGGCCGGCGCGGTCGCCGCCGCGCTCGCCGAGCGGCGGCTGGTGAAGACCTGGGCGATGCGCGGCACCCTGCACCTGCTGCGCGCCGAGGACGCGCCGGCCTGCCTGGCGCTGCTGGCCGCCGGACGGTTCTGGGAGAAGGGCTCCTGGCAGCGGACCTTCGTGACGGTCGCCCAGCTGGAGGCGATCGCCGCGGCGGCCACCACCGCGCTGGACGGGCGGGCCCTGACCCGGGAGCAGCTCACCGCCGAGATCGTCGAGCGCACCGGGGACCGCACGGTCGCGGAGCACCTGGACTCGGGGTGGGGGGCGGTGCTCAAGCCGCTGGCCTGGCAGGGCCTGCTGGTGCACGGGCCGGCCGAGGGCAACCGGGTCACCTTCACCCGGCCGGACACCCTGCTGCCCGACTGGCCGGGCCTGCCCGGGCTGGAGCAGGCCGCGTCCCGGGTGGTGCCGGCCTGGCTGGGCGCGTACGGGCCGGCGAGCGCGGAGACCTTCGACCAGTGGTTGAGCCGGGGCGGCTCGAAGCGGGCCGCGCTGCGCGGCTGGTTCGCCAGCCTCGTCGACGAAGGGGTTCTGGTGCCGGTGACGGTCGACGGCCAGCCGGCGTACGCCCGCGCCGCCGACGTGGACGAGATCGCCGCCGCCCGCCCCGACGACGAGGTGCGCCTGCTCCCCGCCTTCGACCAGTACGTGCTCGGGCCCGGCACGAAGGACACCACGATCATCCCGGCCGACCGGCGCGCGTCGGTCAGCCGGGCCGCCGGGTGGATCTCGCCCGTGGTGGTGCATCGGGGCCGGGTGGTGGGCACCTGGGAGGCCCGGGACACCGAGCCGGTGGTGCGGCTGTGGCCGGAG
>NZ_JAMOKF010000215.1 GCF_023656545.1 Micromonospora phytophila
GGTCCGAGACTACGAACGGCTACCCGACCACCACGCCGCGATGGTCCAATGGGCCATGATCATCGTCATGACCCGCCGCCTCGCCCGCCACCAACACACCTGAAACCCTTATTTACCAGGCTCTTAGTGCGGGTGGAGCGGGTCCGTCTGAGTGCGGGCTGTCATGCGCCGCCAGGGACTCGAACCCCGAACCCGCAGATCAAGAGTGAACCCTCTCAGCCCGCGTCAGTTGCGCTGACCTTGCTTCGGCTTGGTCGCTCGGCTTGATCGCTCGGCTTGCCTGCGTGCTCATTTTGCGATCAGTTGGGGTCAGACAGGGGTCGATCCATTCCGGCCTCGGCGACGTGGACCGCCAACGTTCAGAGGCTCTCCACCCTCGCTGCCGCCGTTGACTTGCTCCTTCCCGCATGATGGTATTCCCTACCAACCTGGTAGATATTGAAAATGACTGCCGGCATGGCGGATGTGACGGATGCTCTAACCGACGGCTCGCGGGGGTCGGCGGCGGAAGCGGCGGTGCCTGTGCGTGACGTGGTGCTGCTGGGGCAGGCGGTACGGGCCTGGTTTTCGATCTCCTTGCAGACGTTCGGTGGCCCGGCCGGGCAGATCGCGGTGATGCAGCGGCACCTGGTCGACGAACGCCGATGGATCGGGCAGCGCCGGTTCCTGCACGCCCTGAACTACTGCATGCTGCTGCCCGGTCCGGAGGCCCAACAGCTCGCCATCTACGTCGGGTGGCTGCTCAACGGGCTGCGCGGTGGGCTGATCGCGGGAATCTTGTTCGTGCTGCCCGGCGTCATCGCTTTGCTGGCGCTGTCGGCGCTGTACGTGGGGTTCGGCGACACCCGGATCGTGACGGCGTTGTTCGCCGGCCTGGCGCCGGCGGTGGTGGCGATCGTCGCCCAGGCGGTGTGGCGGGTCGGAAGCCGCGCCCTGGCGAACCGGGTCCTGCTGGGCTTCGCCGTCGCTGCGTTCACCGCCTTGGCAGTTTTCGGGGTGCCGTTCCCGATCGTCGTGGCGCTGGCCGCGCTGGCGGGTTGGGCGGTCCACCAGTGGCGTCCGGCGTACCTGACCTCCGCTGGTCACGGCTCTAGCGGGAAGGACGATCCCGCCCCTCTGATCTCGGATGATGCTCTGCACCACAGCCGGCCAACCACGCGGCGTGCCATGACCGTGTTGGCGGTTGGATTGCTCGCCTGGTTCGTCCCGGTCGTTGCGGTGGCGGCACTGACGGGTGTTGGCAGCGTCTACACCCAGCAGAGCCTGTTCTTCTCCGGAACCGCCGTGGTGACCTTCGGCGGCGCGTACGCCGTGCTCGCCTTCGTCGCGCAACGGGCGGTGGAGGACTACGGGTGGCTGACCGCCGGGGACATGGTCCGTGGCCTGGCGCTGGCCGAGACGACACCCGGTCCGCTGATCATGGTCGTCCAGTTCGTCGCCTTCCTGGGCGCCTACCACAATCCGGGCAACCTCAATCCGTGGGTTGCCGGTGTCGTCGGCTCGCTGTTGACCACCTGGGTGACCTTCGTTCCGTGCTTCCTGTTCGTCCTACTCGGCGCGCCCTACGTCGAACGGCTCCGCGGCAACCACACCCTGTCCACCGCGCTGACCGGAATCACCGCCGCGGTGGTCGGCGTCATCGCCAACCTCGGCCTCTACTTCGCCGTGCACACCCTCTTCGCCCGGCAGCACATCGTGACAACCGGCCCGCTTCACCTGGAGCTGCCCGATCCCGGCAGTTGGCGACCGGTGCCGCTGGCCATCGCCGCGATCTCGGCGGTGCTCGTCTTCGGGCTCCGATGGTCGGTCCTGCGCGTCCTGGGCGTCAGCGCCGCCCTCGGTCTCGCCGCCGGCCTGGCGGGGCTACCCGTGGCCTGACGCCGCAGCCAGCCGACCCGAAGCACTTCGACGTTCTCGTTGCCAGGATCACTACGGGAACTAGAAGCGGCGGCCGAGCGACTACCAGACGACGCGGCGGGGTTCCCGGCCTGCGGCGCTGGCGGAGAAGAGGGCTGGGGCGATGTTCGCTGCGGTGCGACGGGGCTCGGTCGTTGCTGGTGTGGTGGCAGCCATGGTGCTGGTGCTTCCAGGGGCGGCCTGGGCTCACGGTGTCGGCGGATCGAGCGAAACCGTCGGCGGGTTCGTGTGGCTAGGCACGAAGCACATGCTCGCCGGCTGGGATCACCTGCTGTTCGTCGGCGGGATTCTGCTCCTGGCGGGCGAGATCCGGCGGGCGGCGAAGCTGATTTCGCTGTTCGCGCTCGGGCACAGCATCACCCTGTTCACCGCCACCGTCGCCGACTGGCACGTCAACCCGGTCCTGGTCGACATCGTGGTCGCGCTGAGCCTGGTGTTCGTCGGCGTGGTCGGCCTGCGCGGCAGACCGAAGAACTGGACCTGGTTCGCCGCCGCCGTGCTCGCCTTCGGCCTCGTCCACGGCCTGGGCCTGGCCACCCGGTTGCAGGACGTCGGCCTGCCCTCGGACGGGCTGGTTCCTCGGGTGCTGGCCTTCAACCTGGGCGTGGAGATCGGGCAGCTCATCGCGGCCGTGGCCATGTTCATGATCGGCGACGTGCTGCGTCACTACCTGCCCCGCCTGCGTGATGTCCGGCTCTCACACGGTGCGCTGATCGCCGCCGGTGTCGTCGCCGCAGCGGTCCTGGCCATCACCTCCGGCACTGACGCGCTGCGGCCGGTGCAGGCCGCTGCCGACCCGGCGAGCACCTGCGAGGTGCGCAACCGCACCGAGACGTTCCCCGCCGGCGGGGGGGCACCCGGTCAAGGACTTCTTCGAACCGGGCGAGGTCGTGCCGGCCACGTCGTTCGGGCACGTCATCGGCGACGGGTACGTGATCGTCACCTACCGGCCGGACCTGCCCGCCGAGCAGCTCGCCCAGGTGCGGGCCTTCGTCACCGACTCCACCGCCGGCCGGGTCGTCGGTGGCGCCGCCCCTGACCAGGCCGAGGCGGTCAAGGCCGTGCACGCCTACCGCACCATCGCCTGCCACACCGTCGACGTCGACGCGGTCCGTGGATTCACCCGCGACTGGTTCGCCGACCCCCGTTCCAAGGTTGGCGAGTAGCCGCACCCACCTCGCACGTCAGTCGTGGTCGGGGATGCCGGCCACCCGGTGAGACGCCGCCTGCATGACCTCGGTCACCAGTCGCCGCACATGCCCACCTCGAGCGGAGTAGAGGGCCCGCCGGCCGTCGCGCCGCACGACGACCAGCCCGGCCAACCGCAGCTTGCCCAGATGCTGCGACACCGCCGGCCGCGCCACCCCCAGCGCCTCCACCAGCGCCGTCACGTCGTGCTCGCCGCCGACGAGTAGCCACATCAACCGCAGCCGGGTGCCGTCGGCCAGCATCCGCAACATCTCCGTAGCCGCCTCTACCTGGCTATCAGCAGGAAGGCGTTGTTGCAGGTCACTGGCACCTGCACGATTGTCGCGTGCGTACATGAGCACATATTATCGCCGCCGTCGGGGGTATCGACTGTCATGCCGCCTGGGACGTTGGGAGCCGCGGTGAACGACCACGACCACCAGCAGGAGCACGGTCACGACCACCCGCACGATCACGGCCACCATCACGGCGGTCGACTCGCCGCCTGGTGGCATCGGCTGACGCATGCCGTGGTTCCGCATTCGCACGACTCCCGCGCGAAGGTCGACCCCGCGCTGGAGTCTTCCCGCGAAGGGCTACGCGCCCTGTGGATCTCGCTGGTCGGCCTCGGAATCACGGCCATCGCCCAGGCGGTCATCGTCGTGCTGTCCGGCTCGGTCGCCCTGCTCGGCGACACCCTGCACAACGTCGCCGACGCGTTGACCGCCGTGCCGCTGGGCGTCGCCTTCCTCCTCGGCCGGCGCGCCGCCACCCGCTCCTACACCTACGGCTACGGCCGCGCCGAGGACATCGCCGGGATCATCATCGTCGCGGTCATCGCCGCCTCCGCCGTCGCCGCCGCCTGGACCGCCGTCACCCGGTTGCTGCACCCGGCCGAGGTGACCCACCTGCCCTGGGTGGCCGCCGCCGGCCTGGTCGGCTTCATCGGCAACGAACTCGTCGCCCGTTACCGCATCCGCGTTGGCCGCCGAATCGGCTCCGCCGCCCTGGTCGCCGACGGCCTGCACGCCCGCACCGACGGCTACACCTCCCTCGCCGTGCTCCTCGCCGCCGGCGGCGCCGCCCTCGGCTGGCGGTGGGCCGACCCGGTCGTCGGTCTGGTCATCGCCATCGCCATCGCCTTCGTGCTCAAGGACGCCGCCCGCGAGGTGTACCGGCGGCTCATGGACGCCGTCGACCCCGAAATCGTCGACCAGGCCGAAACCACCCTCCGCGCCGTCGACGGCGTCCGCGACGTGGCCGCGGTCCGACTCCGCTGGATCGGGCACCGCCTGCACGCCGAAGCCGAACTGGTCGTAGACACCCACCTCAGCCTCGTCGCCGCACACGAAATCGCCGCCGACGCCGAACACCAACTCACCCACGCCGTACCCCGACTGGCGACCGCCACCGTGCACACCGACCCCGACTGCCACGCCGGCGCCCACCACCACCCCGACCTGTCCCACCAGCGCCGCCAGGGCGCAAGCTAGGCGCGGCTCACCAGCATCGCCGCACAACCGACCCCACAATCCGGCGTACCGGTCGACTCGTCCGTCGCCCACCAGGTCAGCCCCCGGTGCGCCCCGTCAAGCGGACCTTGACGGTTCGTACGGAAGCTGACACGCCGGGTGGTGGTCTGCTCGGCTCGCCTTGGACGATGGCGTGCGAGGCGTCATGGACATCCTCGGCCACTCGCAGATCGCGGTGACCATGAACATGTACGGCACGTCATGCGGGCCATGCAGCAAGAGGCCGCAGCACACATAGACGCGGCGCCCACTGAGCCTGAGACGGGTGATGGCACTGATGAGTGACATCGTTGCTGTCGGCGCTGCTGTCACTCGCGCTGAAACGACATCTGGGCACCCACCCACGAGGAGTGAATGCCCAGATGATTGCTGGTGCGCTGCCAGGGACTCGAACCCCGAACCCGCGGATTAAGAGGTTGATCATGGTCGAGTCGATACGTCCAGCCCCGTCGCGTGAGTCCATCCGTTCGCCGGTCAGCCCCAAATTCAAGGAGACAACATCCCGCTCAGTCCACCAACTGCTGGCCCGTCCATCGCGCTGGAGCACCCACGGAGCACCCCCGCACGGCATGGGATCCCGAGCGCCAACGGGGACGCGGCCCGGCCTCCTCCCGGCCTCTCTACCCGACCTCCTCGCGATACTTCCACTCGGACGATGCTTGTCGGTGGTGCAACATCCCGAACGCGATCGGACCCGAGGTTGCGGATCGGGGCTCCGCTGTTCGGTTATGCGATGGACCTCGGCGGCGGGTGGTGGCAGGTCCATGCGCTAGTGGACGACACGCCCCAGCAAGCCCGGGGACCTGGCCGACCGGGCGCGCGAACAGCTCGCCGAAACCACCGACGCGGATGTGGCAGCCGACCTGGACTGGTGAAGGTCAACGAGGTGACCGTGGCGGGCAGCCGGTAGCGGATCGTCCGCGCGGACACGTTGGCCCGGTTCGGTCCGACGGACCTGAGCCGCCCCGGCCCACCGACCCCGACCCGCCCGAGGCCAGTAGACTCGCCGCAAATGCGTTCCCGAGACAAACCCCTTATAGCAGGTGGTGCCTGCGGGCGTAGGCCGGGAAGTCTGCACCCGAGCAGGGAAGACGAGCACTCGTCGCCCTCAAGGCGTCGATGAGGTTGCCCGCACCTATCTCGGTCTGCTTGCCAGTCCGGCACGCTGCAGCGAGAAGCCAGATCGTGCCATGGACCTCTGCTTGGTGCTCACGGGCAACCTTGGTGGCCTGCCGGTCGTCCGTGATTGCGATACCTCTCCGCAGCTCAGCAGCAGCGAGGACGGACGCCTCACCGAGATTGCGCTCCTCAGCGCCAAGTCTTCTAACCCATGCTGTGAAGCATCGAATCTCGTCAAGGGTGTCCAACTGAGCCTTCTTTAGCCAGTCCACCTCGCACGCAGCCATCAGTTCTGGCCGGGTCGCAGCTCCCGACCGCAGCTCCTCCATCACCACCTGCGTCGTCCAGCAGTCAGCGTCCATGAGCAAGTCTTGCAGGACGTCCAACCGGTCAGCGAGGGTGAAATGAGATAAGAGCATCGTATCGAGCACAAGGACCGACCCCGGCGGCATCGACAGATTCACGGAGCAATCTCCAGGTCATCCTCCTCAGGCAGGTCCGCATCAGTGATCTGGCCGTACATCAACTCGAGGGCCCTAGCTCGAGTGATTCGGTTGGCCCGCCACGCCTGAATAACCGCATGTGCATAGCCCGGCGACACCCGCACCGAGGCAAGATCGGGCTGGGGCACCCAACCTAGAGCCTCCATGAACTCCGCGCGGGTGGGCCGGGGGAAGCTCCAGGCCCGACGTGTCGCGGCATCGATCACCTCGGCCTGCTCAGCCTGTCGTAATGTCAACACCCAAGAGGTGCGGTATCGAGCGGCGTAGGCAATCAGCCGATCCCGGCTCGCGCGCCCGTCACTCAAGGCGCCGGCCATCGCATTGACCGGCAGCAGCAACTCCGCAGCGAATGCATCGATCACCGCTTCGCGATCCGCGCGAGACGTACTGACTCCCAGGTCACTGGAATATTCGTCTCCAATGATCAAATGGCCAAGCTCGTGTGCAGCGGTAGCTCGCCGGCGACCGGGGTCGCCCTGTGTGCTTACAACCGCAACAGCCAACTCCCCCTCAATTAGGGACGCGCCATCGCCTGGCAGGTCAGTTACAAGCACCCACTGCCCTGCGCGCTCACAGAGATCCATGATGCTGCCGATTGGTTCATCACCGAGATCAGTTTGCTGCCGCAACCACTGGGCCGCTTGCCTCGCATCAGCCTCGGATGCCACCGTACCGGTGTATCGAAGTAGCGGATGAGTCTGCAAAGCGCCGACGCTTACGAGTTGCTGCACATTGCGCAGCCACTCAACCAGAGCGATCTCCAAACGCTCAGAGGAGCGAGCGGCCTCGGTGTCGGTCTCTTCGGTCAGCATCGCGGCCCGTCGAGACAGCACCGCCGGCCGCGGCTCGATCAAGTACTCCATCGATACCTTCAGCGCACGGGACAATCGTGCCAACTCCACCCCATCGAGGCGCCTACTGCCAGCCTCAACCTTGGCCAACATGGTTCGATCGAGCCCCACGCCATCGGCAAGGTCCTGCTGCGACATGCCTACTGACAGGCGCGCCTGCCGCACCTGCTCGCCGATGCGGCGCCAGTCCTGCTGCTCTCCAGCCATAGTGCGATAATCGCACACCTCACGCCGGAATGGGTCAACACAAGGTTCCAACTGCCAACCATGGCCTCCAGATATTGACCTGCGGCCAAGAGACTGGGCCGGCGATGGACAGTCCGGCACGGCCAAGAGCACCAAGGCTGGAGGTGCTAGACGCGCTCGAGGGCACCGACGTCAATGATCGGGTCCGGCACGCGGCGGAATGATCTATCGGGCGTTGATCGAGGCGGAGGCTGACCGCGGCGATCAACGCGGTCCCGCAGGAGCGCAGCCAGACCCGGTTGGCGCGGCGTACCGCCCGCACTTCCAGGATGCGAGGTTGATCTTGGCAGAGTCACGCGGTCCGGCCGAATCCCAGGAGTCGCGACACGACTGCGGAGATTCCCCGGCATCGAGCAGAAGAAGTCCGCTATGGCAGTAGGGATCCTGGCCCGGGACCTGGCGGTACCGATGAAGGAGCTGTCTGGCACGGGACATTGCCTACGACGTGCACGTACGGCGAGTGTTCCTACGCACCCGGCTTGCGGAACGCGACGACGTCGACCACATGATCGAGGTTGCGCGATGGCTACACCCCCGAGCGGCCCGGAGAGCTGGGCTTCATTGGCGCCGTGGCCGCCACCCTGGACGGCGCCCGGAGCCCGCAAGGAGCCTTAAAGGCAGCTCGGGACTTCAGACTCGGCCCAGCGATGCTGTGGCCAGCCTGCTCTACAGCGAGAGCAGTGCCTCCTCGTTGGAGGCGATGAACCCTTTCAGGGCATCCGGCTTGAGATCCACGGCGGGCAGCTTGTCGATCGTCACCCGGTCAAGCTGGTAGTCACCACGCGATGGATCAGCGAACTCCTGCCCGGTACGGGCGTCCTCCTGCACCTGAAGCAGCCGACAGGCGAAAAAGTGCTGCACGGAAACGCCTCCGCCATCAGGAGCGGTGAACAAGAACACCTGGGCGAACTGGTCCGCCTCAGCGCCGAGCTCTTCGTGCAACTCGCGGCGAAGTGCGGCCTCCAGGGAGACATCCGTCGACTCCAAGCCGCCCCCTGGCGTTGTCCAGTACGGCGCCTGGCCGGGCTTGATCCGCTTGATCAGCACCAGGCGGCCGTCTTTATCCAGAAGGATGGCCCGCACCGACCTACGCACGATCTGACGCACGACTTGCCCCTATCCGCGCACGGGACGACTCACCAACAGCAGTGTGAAGTTACCCGGTCGCAGATCGCGCGCACAATGAGTCACCAGATCCGAGCCTGGCCCCGCCCCCCTACGCGACGCGCCACGTAAATGGCCTATCTATCCGCTGGCGCGGCACCGCGTGCAACCGAGCCAGCCCGGTCCAACGGCTCCCGAGCACCCGCCGAGCGACCACCCACCACCAGCAGATACGAAGAAGACCCTGGCCCGGTGTGAACCACCAGGCCAGGGCCTTGATCGTTGGTGCGCCGCCAGGGACTCGAACCCCGAACCCGCGGATTAAGGGGACATCAAAGGGGCTGCAAGCTGCTGACCGGCACGAAGCCGCGGGCCCGATAGTTCGCCAGCGCGTGAGGATGATCCCAACTTGAGGTATGCAGCCAGACGCGCCGCGTCCGCCCGCCGAGCTCTACACCGTTCTGCGGCCCCTGCAGGTTCCACGCAGCATGCGTCAGCAGTGACAAGGAGTAACCGCCGTATCCATGTCCTATGTACTCCGGCCTGAGGCCGAAGGTGTCCAGTTCCACCTCCAGCCCTGAATGCCAGCGCAGACAGCCCCAACCGGCCAGCTTGTCGTTCACATGGATCCACCAGTGCTGCAACGCCGGGTCGCTGAGCCAGTCGACCCAGTTCCGTTTTGACCATGCCAAGCTCGACCATCGATGCGCCAACGCAATGCGATCGTGTACCTCCTGCAACTGCGACAAGCTGTCCCCGGCCGCGTCCTTGACCGGCACCAAGGCCAGGCCCTCGACAGCCCTCGCCCACCGCAGCTGGCCAGGACTCGTCATCTGCAGGTACGTGACCACCTTCTCGGAGTGCACGCCTATCGTCTCCCAGGCGGCGGATCGCAGCTGCCCGGCATCGATCAGAAAGGGCCTGGATGCTCGGGTTCAGCCGCAGGAAAGGATGGACTGCTCCAACGGCACGCCCGCCGTGCAG
This sequence comes from Micromonospora phytophila, assembly GCF_023656545.1. Taxonomy (GTDB): domain Bacteria; phylum Actinomycetota; class Actinomycetes; order Mycobacteriales; family Micromonosporaceae; genus Micromonospora; species Micromonospora phytophila. Next base: position 9,445 of record NZ_JAMOKF010000215.1, read on the forward strand.
AGGGGACACTCTTGAGGTTCCCATAACGTGTTAGGCCATGAAGCCAGCGTTGTCAGTGGCACGGGGGCCAGGGATTGCTGCCGTAGAGCCGTTTCGCCCAGCCGAAGCAGGGCGGCGATCACGACCGGTTCGGCGCCACTCGCCCGCACCGCAGCGGCCGTCGAACGCACGGCGGATCCGGCGTTTATGACGTCATCCACGATTGCCACGCGCCTGCCGCTGATGAGGGCAGAGAATGCCTGAGAGCCTGGTAAATAAGGGGTTCGGGGTGTCGGCGGATCGCGCAAGAGATTGATGATCGCGCTCGTTGCCGGCGTGGCGGCGTGACATGGTGAAGGGCCTTCGGTACGAGCAAAGGCGACTAAACCA
>NZ_JAMOKF010000021.1 GCF_023656545.1 Micromonospora phytophila
GCCGCTACGTCGAGCCGCCGCAGGTGCAGACGCTCGACGAGAACCCGCTGATCCGCATCTCCGGGTGGGCGCTCCACCCGGAGCAGAAGCTGCTCGACGTGCGGACCGGGCGACCGGGCGCACCGGCCGCCCCCACCCCGTCGGCCGGCCCACCGGCCGGGGCGGCCCCGGCAACCCGGGGCGTGCGGATCCGGCTGGCGGTGCTCAGCGACTACGACGGGGTGACCTGGCGGGTCGGCGCGACGTACCGCAACGCCGGCCGGATCCTGCCGGCCACCCCGCCGGCCCCGGACAGCACCGTGGAGACGGTACGGCAGGAGATCACCGTCGCCGAACTGAGCGGGCGGCTACTGCCCGCCGTCGCCACCCCGCGCGAGGTCACCGGGGCGCGGGTGGCGTACGACCCGGCGACCGGGACGCTGATCCGCCCGGAGGGCCTGACCCCGGGGCTGCGGTACACGGTGACCTCGGCCCGGGAGCAGCCGGACGCGAACCTGCTCGCCACCGCGAACGTGCCGGCCGGCGAGGAGGTGGCCCGGATGCTGCGGGTCGCCGACGGGGTGCCCGATCCGCTGCGCCGCCTCGCCACCCAGCTCGCCGAGGAAAACGGCGCCCCGCACGCGCGGGCCGCCGCGGTGGAGCAGTTCCTCGCCGAGCACTACCGGCTGGTGGCCGACGCGCCGAGCGGGCACGCGTACCCGAATATGAACTTCTTCCTCTTCGGCCCTCGCAACGCCGGCGGGCAGCGGGGCACCTCGGAGCAGTTCGCGTCGGCGTTCGCCGTGCTGGGCCGGGTGGCCGGCCTGCCGACCCGGGTGGTGGTCGGCTTCCAGTCCACCGGCGACGGTCCGGTCCGCGCCGGCGACGCGTACGCCTGGCCGGAGGTGCTCTTCGACGGGCTGGGCTGGGTGGCGTTCGACCCGCTGCCCCAGCCGGACGACGAACCGCGCCCGGTGGAGGAGGACTTCCGCCCGACGCCGGACGAGCCGCCGCCGTCGGAGGTGCCCGAGCCGACGGTCGAGCCGACCGCGCCGCCGGAGCCGGTGGCCGCGCCGGGCGGACCGGCCGACTCCCGTGGAGTATCGACCCCGGCGCTGGTCGGCGGTGGCGCCGGCGGCGCGCTGCTGCTGGTCGGCGCGGCGCTGCTCACCCTGCTGACGCTGCGCCGCTCGCTGAGCCGGGCGAGGTTGGAGCGCGGTGACCCCGGCCAGCGCATCGCCGGCGCCTGGCGGGAGATGACCGACGCGCTGCGGCTGGCCGGGCACCCGGTCAGCGGCGACCTCTCCGCCACCGAGGTCGCCGCGCGCGCCCGCCAGGCCGTCACCGACGCCCCGGCGAGGATGACAGGTGAGCCGGCGGACCCGCCCACCGCCGCCCCGGCCGGCCCCACCCCGGCGATCACCGGGCTGCCTGACACCTCGGCGGGCATCAGGAACGTCGGCGCGCGGGTGGACGAGCTGGCCGGCCTGCTCAACCAGGTGGCCTTCGCCCCCGACACCGCCACCCCCGAGCAGGCCACCCGCGCCGCCACGGCCGCCGGCGACTACATCACCGCCCTGCGCGCCGCCCACCCCCGGTGGCGTCGGCTTCTGTGGTCCGTCCACCCCGGACCTCTCCGCTGGCCCCGCTGAATACGGATCAGACCACGACCAGGCGGCGTCTGCGACGCGATTCGACGCCGGTCAAAGGCCGCCTACAGGTAGCGGCACACCTGCTCGGGTGGGCAGGTGTCGGGTTTGGCGTTGGTGGCGACGCCGTGAAGCTGAGCCACGGTGGCCCGCAGGGCGTGCAGGTCGGCGACCTGGGCGTCGATGGCGTCGAGCCGTTGGGCGAGCAGTTGGCGTACGTGTCCGCAGGGGGCGTGGCCGGTGTCGCGGACGGTGAGGATGTCGCGGATCTGGGCGAGGGTGAGGCCGGCGGCGCGGCCGCGGCGGATGAAGTCGAGCCGGCCAACGGCGTCCTCGCCGTAGTCCCGATAGCCGACCGAGGTGCGTGCGGCGGGTGGGAGAAGGCCGCTGGCTTCGTAGAAACGCAGCGTCTTGGTGGTGGTGCCGGTCGCCTCGGCCAGTTCCCCGATCCGCATGCGGCGGCCTCCTGTCGTCGCGCCTTGACCTTCCCCCGTACTGGAAGGTCCAGTCTGGTCCTGGAAAACGCCGTGACGGTCACGCGGTGTGCGTCATGCCACCAGGAGCCGCGTTTCGGGGAGGGGCCGAGATGACCACAGCAGGAGATAGTGCGGCAGAGGGCCGGGTGTCGGTTGAGCTTCGTTCCGTGCCCGACTGTCCGAACCTCGTCCCGACCCGGCAGGAGCTGCGCGGCGCGCTGGTCGACCTCGGGTTGCCGCTGGCGGTGGTTACCGAGGTCGTGGGCAATTATCCGTCGCCGTCGATCCTGGTCAACGGCGTGGACGTGATGGGCGGCACCGGCGACGATTCGGCGGCATGCCGCCTGGATCTCCCCACTGGCGACCGTATCCGCGCTGCCCTGCGCCAGGCGGTAGACGCGGGGTCCGCTACGGCCCAGACGGAGCTGAGCTTGGTGGATTGCTGCGCGCAGCCGGGCAACGCCATCCGGGCCGACCGGCCGCACCGCGCCGAGCAGCTGCCCGACAGGTTCCGCCAGGTGCACCGAGCGATCCTGCGTCATTTCGCTGCCACCGGGACCGCCCCGACGGACGCCGACATCTGCGCTGCCATGAACGGGGCGGACCTGGACACCGGGCAAGCGCTGCGGGAACTTGCTCGGGAAGACCTTGTCGCCGTCGACGCCGCCGGGCGTTTGGTGGCGGCCTATCCGTTCTCGCCAACGCCAACGCCGCACATGGTGTCACTCGACGAGGTCGAGGTGTTCGCGATGTGTGCCATCGACGCGTTGGGGATGCCGTTCATGCTCGGCACTGACGCGACGATCACCTCTGCCGATCCGCACACTGGCCAACCCGTCCGTGTGACCATCACCAACGATGCCGCGACCTACCAGCCGCCGGAAGCGGTGATTGTGTATGCAGCCACCGGGAACGCCGGCCGCTCCGTGGACACGTGCTGCTCCACCATCAACTTCTTCACCAACGCTGCCAACGCTCAGGCGTGGATTGCGGCCCATCCGCGCCTGGCGGCCACCGTTCTCGACCAGGACCAGGCCGTCACGCTCGGCCGCGACATCTTCGAACCGCTGCTTGCCTGAGACCGCCAGCAACACCGCCAGCCCGCCCGCTTCCGAACCCAACACGAGGTGTAGTCATGCCCGGCTCCGGAAGGCGTCGAAAGTCCACCGCCACGGTGGCCGCCGCCACACGCGGCCGAGTCCTGATTCCGGTCCCGTTCAACGCGGACACTGTCTGGGGAGCGAAGCCCCGTCACCACATTCGCGGCACTGTGAACGGCATGGGTGTGCGTGCCGTCCTAGAACCAGTTGGCGACGGCCTCGGGTTCACCCTCGCCGGCACGTGTCGGCGTACGGGTCAGCGCGCCCAACCGGGTACGTCCGAACGTGCACCGGTCCATAGCGACGCTCAACGATTGATCCCGGAGGTCCGGCACCCTGCCTCGATCCGGCCATCGACTTCAACGACTATCGCTGTCCGAGTCGGGCCGAGATCGTGATAACTGTGGGCGACTGTCTTGGCGCCCGAGCCGCCGCTCGCATCGCGGCATGAGCGGATGGGCGGAGCAAACCAACCGTGACCGATTCGACGCCGCCGACGCGTACGCCCGCGGTATGAGGCGAATGCCGTACGCGTTTCAGTACGGCAGGTCCCGGCCTAGATGGCGGGCGTACGCGCGGTGCGCGGCGAGGATCGCGTCGAGCCACCGGGCGAGCATCTCGTCGGCCCGGCGCACCTGCGCCGTCTTGGCCTCGAAGGACTCGCGGTCGTAGTGGACGGCGGACTCGATGCCGGGCTGCGCGGCGAGCGCGTTCTCCAGTAGGTCCTCGGGGATGGAGCCGCGGCTCGGTTGGACCAGGAATCCCACCTCGTCGTCGAAGCCGAAGCCCCACTCCAGGCCACCCCCCGTTGAGAGGTAGACCTGCGCGCAGAGGGCGTCGCGGGTGATTTGAAACTCCTCTCGCCTCTCGTCGGGGCCGGCAAGAGCGATCAACTCAGTCGGGAACCGGTCGAGAGCCGCGGCGACGGAATGTTATTCGCCTGCAGGCACTCGGAAGATCGTCGTGCATGCCGAGGTCGTTCACGTTCGGGCTGGCCGCTGCCGCTCGGCACGAAGTGCGAGTGCACCCTGGCGACATTCTTGCCGTTGAGTTTCGGGTTGTCACCGCGGCCTTCGCCTGGTTCGCCGGGTCCTGGTGCCACCGTGCGGTCAGCGGCAGATCCGGATACGTCTGAGCGGCGCGCGAGAAAGCGGCCACGGCGGCCGCTCATCGCGGCGAGCGCCTCACCATCTCGTGGGATTGCGCCGACGCCGCACTCTCACCGGCCGGCTCGGGCACCGGTGCTGATCTTGGCAAGCAGCCCGCCTCGACCGGACATCCGGTCAGCCCCGCAACACCGCAGTACCCCGGCTGGACCCGTTCCGGCCCTCGACGGGAGGATCACGCTTCGTGCTGTGCACGTGTGGATGTCGACCTGATCAAGCAGACGGTTGGGTTCCGAGTGGGGAGGCTGAACCGTGGGTATCGCGTGGCGTGACTCGCCGGAAGAACTGGTCGGGCTGCTACGCCGACACGGCCTGACTCCGGACCGGGTGGACAACGTCGAGGCGGCGTGGAAGGCGTTCCGCGAGTTTCTTGCTCAGCCGGTCGACGGCCTGGAGCCAGGGCCGGACAGCGACGCCGCCGGCTTCATTGTTCAGTGGGGCCGGTACAGCTGGCACGACCAGCTCCCCAGCCTGAGCTTCACCCGACAGTTCGCCGTCGACGTGCGGGAAACCTGGACCGAGACCGACTGGTACCAGCCAGAATACTGGCAGGTGAGCCTGGACCTGGTATTCCCAGACGCACCCGCGCTCGCCGATCTCGACCGGCTCAACGTGCAGAACACCGGGTTCGACTTCAGTCCACCCGGCCGCGAACGAGACCATGCGATCGGTGAAGCGGAGTGGGAAGTGCAGCACTACCCCACACTGCAAGCACTGTGGGCGAGCACCCCCTTGCACAGCGCCGTCACGCTGGACCGTGCAGACTGATCACCCGAGCGCCGCAGCCACACCCGGACCCGGACGCCGGTGGGTCACTTCCGGCTGACAAGTGCGGCGCCGACCGCGCGCGGTCTGCGGAGCCAGATGAGTGCAGTTGTCGGAGGGTATCGTCGCCGGCATGTCGCTACCTGATCTGGTTCCGATAGCGCGCGAACCGGGGTACCACACCGACAGGGTAGGGCGATACGCCGACGGCCAGTTCTACGCGGGGATACACGGCGCGCATCGTGATGATGACCATGAGCCGGATCCGGACCGGGAACGGATACGCTGGTACGCCTACCTGCACCTGTTCGACGTCGACGGCCGCCACCGTCGGTCTGACATCTCGCTGGTGGCCACCGCCCCGTATCTACGAGGTGAGCTTGGTGACCAGGCCGAGGCGCGCTTGGCTGGCCTGCTCGATCAGCTACCCGAACGGCAGTACGACGACATCGCCATCCAGCTGTTTCGCGTGGTCCATGACGGTGTCACGTTCGGCTTGATTGACGAGTCTGACGCTGAGCGAGGCGACTGGGTCGAGTTGTACCCAGACCGCCTCGGGTTCACAGAACCGTGGGACGGGCTCTACAGCACCTGATCGCCGAGCACGACCAGCATCGCGTAGCAGGTCAACGCCAGTCGCTCGACGCACGCTCACATCGGCATTATGGGGCGTTCCATAAGAGCGTGACCCGTGCCCGCAGCATCGGGTTGAATACCGTGGTGATCACGATGGAAGCGGTCATCGAGGTTCCCGCGGTTGCCGGCGCGTCGCCACCGCCGTGGCCGGTGGAAGCGATGGCGCCCGGTTCGTGGTTGGTGCTCAACGCCGGTTGTGCCGATGACCGGGTCGGGCTGTTCGTGGCCGCGCTCGCTGGTCGGATTGAGGTTCAGCCTCCTGGCGGCCGCGATGAGGTCGTGAACGCGCTGCTGGCTGAGGAGTTTCTCATTGCTGCCGGCGGCCTGCAGGTTCGCGACAGCACCATCGGGACGGTGGTGACGCCGGGCTGCTGTGCCGGGCTGGAGGACTGGCGCGACTGGGCCCAGGTGTTGATCGGCGACTCGCCGTGGCTGGGACATGACCCGGGTCCGGAGGTCGAGGTCGTCAGCGACGATCTGCGGGTGTGGCAGGACGGCGGCCCGAACCGGTATCGCGGCCGGTGGGCCGGAGTCCACGTCGACCTGCCACACCGTGCGCTACCCGGGCTGCTGAGCGGCGCGCAGCGGGACCTGGTCGGCTTCCTCGACGCCCTCACCGGATGGGCCACGCGAGTCGGCCTGCAGCAGCGAGGGACCGCTCTGGTTGAAGCGACCGACAAGAACTTCGCGATCACGGCGCCGTTGGACGTACAGCCTCTCCGATAGCGCTGTCATCGGCAGATGCGTGTGTCTGATCTTCGGCGAGGGGCGACGATCGGCGTGATCCGTTGGGTAGCGGTCGTCATCGTCCTGCGGCCTTTACGAAAGTCCACATTGACGTCCTCGCACAAGGGGCTACGGCGTCAACAGCGGCTCCACGAACATCACCGATTGCCCGCGGGAGCCGACGGCGGGTAACCGCTCGACCGCGCCGTCGCGCACGGACAGCCGTACTCCGCTCGCGGGTTCGCGCGGGAAGTGCCAGGGGTGGTAGCCGAACAGCACGTGTTCGGTGTCCTCCCAGACCGGCTCTCGATACGTCCCCTGTGGGGACCGCCGGCGGTCCTCAATTCGCGACCAACCCGCCCCACGGGACATGGCAATCGACTTTCGTCTATCAATTCGACCGCTCTCGACGTTGCCGCCGATCAGACCCAGCCGGACCCGCGTGGACTGCCCCGGAAACGGCGGGACGTAGGGCACGCTCGTCGGACGAGCAGCCACCGAGCAGCCACGTGTCCGTAAAGGACGGACAAAAAAGAGCCTGACCCGCGTTTCCACAGGTCAGGCTCTTATGATCTTGTGCGCCCGAAGGGACTCGAACCCCTAACCTTCTGATCCGTAGACCGATGTTTGTCTATGGGGTTGATCAGGCTGGTCAAGCGTCCGCCGGAGGCCCCTCTGATCCGCATCGGTCCCACCAGATACCAGCAGGTCCACGCCCTGGATCAGGGTTCGTCGGTCGTCGCTCGTCACCAGGTGACGCCCCAGAATCCGAATGGGTCCCTGCACATCCCGACCAGTTCCCCGACGTCCGAGCAGCCATGGAGCAGCCCCGAGCAGCTCGCAGAGTCAGTCAGGGCAGCGAGATCTTCCGCATCGTGGTCGGGGTGGCTGCGTAGATGAAGGGCGACGGCTCGGCGAGGGAGCGCTCGATGTTGCGCCAGCGGGTCATGACGCCCCTCGAGTTGGGCGAGGACGCTGCGCCGGCGTCGGCGGCTGTCAGGGCGACCATTCTGGCGCGGGTGTGGCGCCAGACTCGGCCGTGGCCTTCTGTGCTTCGAGCTTCGGGCTGTCGGCGAGCTTCAGCCAGACGACACCGCCGATGATCACGGCCAGCCAGACCGCGCGAACCTGGGTAAGCGATTCGTGGAAGAACACCGGGCCCAGGAGCGCCGCGCCGACGGCGCCAATGCCTGCCCAGACGGCGTAACCGATCCCGACGTCGATGGCCTTGAGTGCGACGCTGAGGCAGAACAACGTCAGGAGGAAGAAGACGAAAGCGGAGATCGACCATCCGAGAACAGTGAACCCCTCGCTTCCGCCGACACTGAGCGCGTAGCCGACCTCGAACGCGCCGGCGAGGAGCAGCACGAGCCAGGGGCCAGCGTTCTTGGAGTCGTTCTTGGTTGGCGACACGGTCATCGAGTCAGTCCTTTCGTCTGGTGGGTGCGATGGATGGGCGCGGGTCACGCGGCGCCGCTGAGCTGTAGCCCGACGACGCCGCCGATGACGATGAGGATGCCGAGGGCCTTCTTCCAGTTCAGGCGCTGATCGAGGAAGAGCGCGCCGACGATCACGATCCCAACGCCCGCCACGCTGGTCCAGATCGCGTAGCCGACGCCGATGTCGAAGGTAAGAAGCGCGAGGCTGAGGAAGAAGGTCGCGATCGCGCCGCTCACGAGTGTGGCGATGGTCCACCACAGGCGCATGAAGCCGTTCGCCTTGCTTGCGAAGAGGCCGACTGCGACCTCGAAGATGACGGCGATTCCCAGATAGAGCCAGCTCATGATGGTCCTTTCGTGCCCGTTGGCGGAAGAGTCGGCGTGCGCGCGCCGTTGCGTCTGAGGTGTAGGAAGCAGTAGAAACTGGCGAACCCCCCGCCCACGGCGGCGGCAACGCCGAGCACGCCTCGGGCAGACGTCCGACCGACCGTTCCGAGGGTGGGCCTGAGTAGCATGTTCCTATGGTTGAAGTTGACACCAATGTAAAGTTCAAGTCCGGTGAGCTGCTGACCATCGGGCAGTTGGCCGAGGCCAGCGGGGTTAGCACCCGTTCGATCCGCTACTACGAGGATCAGGGTCTGCTGGTCTCCCAGCGCTTGCCGTCCGGGCACCGGCGCTTCGCCCCGGATTGCATCGAGCGGATCGTGCTGATCCAGCACCTGTTCGCCGCTGGCCTGACCAGCGCCACGATCGAGCCGCTGCTGCCGTGCATGCTCAATGAGTCCCAGCGCACCGACTTCCTCATCGATGAGCTGCGCCGCCACCGCGAAGGCCTGGACCAAGAGATCCGCCGGCAGCAGGAGACCGTACGCATCCTTGACGAGGTCATCACCGAGTACGACGGCCCCGATCAGATGCAGGTTCGGCCGCGGATGCCGTAGCGCAAGGTGGACACCGGCGTCCCGGCGTGACCATGAGTGCTGCTGATGCATCGAAAGATCGCCCAGGGCGGTTGGAATTAGAGGGTGTCTCAGGTGGTGAGTTTGAGGTAGCGCTTGTGGCAGGTCAGGGCGGCGGCCAGGGTGACGAAGGCGCAGTACAGGCTGGGGTTGCGTTCGTATCGGATGGTCAGCCGGCGGTCGCCGGTCAGCCAGGCGAAGGTCCGCTCGATCACCCACCGGTGCCGGCCCAGGCGGTTCGGGGACTCGATGCCTCGGCGGGCGATGCGGGGTCGGATGCCGCGCTGGCGCGGCATCCGCCGCAGGTGCGGGTAGTCGTATCCCTTGTCGGCGTACAGCTTGTCGGGCCGCCGGCGGCGAGGGCCGCGCCGGAACCTGACGGCGGGGATGGCCTGGAGGAGGGATTCCAGGCAGCGGCTGTCGTGGGTGTTCGCGGCGGAGCCCCCGACGGACAGCGGGAGCCCGCCACGGTCGGACAGGGCGTGGATTTTGCTGCCGGGTTTGCCGCGGTCGACCGGACTCGGGCCGGTCAGAGCGCCCCCCTTATCGCCCGCACGTAGGCGGCGTCGGCGGTAGCGCGGGACCAGCCGATCAACCCCTTCGACCCGAGTTGGTCCAGGGCGGCGGCGTCGGCGAACGCCCGCAACAAGATCTACTTCTCGTGCGCGCCCGAGGACGCCCGCGTCCTCGCCCGGCACACCCTGCCCGAACTCGACGAGCACGACCTGACCCACCTCGACGCCTACACCGCTGCTACCCGCCTCGTCGCCGACGGACGGCAGACACCGGCGTTCACCATGAAAACCCACCCACCAAAGCCAGTCGTCGGAGAGGCGACCGCGATCCGGCAGGCCGCCGCTGCGGCGACCAAACCACAGGACACCAGCGCCATCGACGCCCTCGTCGACCGGTACTCCCGTCCCGAACAGGCCGACGCCAGCACCAGCACGGCCAGCACCAGCGGCAGAAACGGCGACACCACCAAGCGGGGCAGCCGCAAGACACGCAACTCCTGACCACGTCCCCTGGCAGCCCAGCCGGGGTGATAGCTGGTTCTGACGGTCTCAGCAGCCGGCCCCACCCGGACGGCTTAAAGTGGCCCACCCTGAACGCGACCCGATGCCGACCTCAATGACACTCAGTTACAGCGCTCGTTAGCGTGCCGTCCCCGTCACCGTCGTCGCGGACGCACTCACATGCCGATGAGCGGGCACTTGACCATGACCCGCACGTCTACCAGCTGCGGTCCGACTTTCCCGGCCGTACGCCGTGGGCCGTCACGGCGATCGAAGGGCTGCGCGGCCCCTGGCGGGCCGCCCTGATCGGTACGGACGAGCTGGTGCGCCCCGAGGCGATCGTGATCGGCGGCTTCGCCGCGTCGGTCCCTGGACATATCGACGAGGTCACCCGTCAGCTGTCCTTGCTGGCCTGGCCGGGTCAGTCCCCCGCGCCGGTACTACCCGCCCGGCTCGGCGACCGGTCCTCCCCGCACGGCGCGATGCTCGCCGCGCGGGACGCACTCGCCCGGTGAGCCGGGCCGCCGTCACTCGGCGCCGGACAGCTCCATTGCGACGTCGAGCTCGCGCCGCTTCGCCGGAGAGAGGACCCCGATCCGCTCGATCAGGTACTCCCCGCCGAGGGACAGCATCCAAGTGCAGAAAATCTTCCCATCCAAGGGCAGCGCCACCCGCACGACACCATCCTCGGCGAGCCCCTCCTGCGCCCCGAAGAAGACTTCGATGCCGATCGCCCGCACGTCCGGCCCGGCCGCCTCGACGACGCGGCGCCGCTCATCCGCGTCGACCGCCTGCTCACCGGACATCAGCAGGAACCCCTGCTTCTCGACCGGCGTGGCCGGGGCGACAATCTGCACCGCCCGGAACTCCGGCCCCGCACCACCCGACAGCAGCACGACGGGTCGCTTGTCGTCGAACTGTGCCCACCAGAGCTCGCCGCGTTCCATACGCCGACACTACCGCGCGGACGGGCCCAGGTGAGACCGCAGCCGAGGTAGCGGGCGACGGTGGCGGCAGGCTGCTCGACCACCGGGCCAGTCACTAGGTCCCGGGAGAGCCGCAGGTACTGCGCGTGCCTCAACGCCAACGGCGTCGTCGAGAAGTTCGCCAGCACACGTCACCGGCAGACGCCCGTCACCACGATCAAACGCACCCGCTACCCCTACCTGAGCTGAGTCAAGGATTCTGGACAGGTCTCCGTAGGATTGCTGGTCAGGCGTGGTTTGTAGTCGGTGAGGGCCTCGGCCAGGGTGCGGTAGCCCAGGGTCGAGTGCAGCGCTGCCGAGCTCTCCCGGCGCAGCCGGGCCAGCTCCTCCCGCTCGGCGTGGTCAGCCCGTCACTGCGGTGCCGACGTCGGCTTGCTTAACCGGTGCGAGAGCGGACGCGCCGCGGGAATGCACGGCGTACGCACATTTGCCGCTGTCAAGGGCGCCCGGCCGCTGGTCGGCTCGTCACCGTCCGTGCCGCGGTCTGCGTGGCTACGGCATCCGGAACTGCCGAAAGTAGTGCGTTGATCGATTCTGGGGCCAGCCTGCCGCTCGGGCAGCCTGACCCCAGAACAACTCCCACGATCAGCCGGTGGTTAGGGTGTTGCCGAGCAGGAACAACAGGCGGTCCCAGTGTTGTTGCAGCGCGGCCGGGTCGAATGCGTCTGTGTCGGACATGGTGAAGCCGTGGATGGTGCCGGGATAGATCTCGGAGGTGTAGTTGACGCCCGTGGCATTCAGGGTCTCGTTGAGCTCCTTGAGGGCCCCAGGGGTTATGTCGCCCTCGGCGTGACCGAAGTGGAGCTGGGCGGTGAGCTTGGAGAGGACGTCCGGCCCGTCGGCGCCCACGGGGGCGTGGAATCCGGCAACAGCAACCACCTGGTCGGGGTGGGCCGCAGCGGTGCGTACCGCCATGAGGCCGCCTATGCAATAGCCGGTCACCGCGACCGGTCCGGGACTGACCTCGGGTTGGGTGGTGAGGAACCTGAGATAGGCGTCGGCGTCGCTCAGGGTCCGTTCGGCAGTGTGCGCCTTGATCATGGGCATGAGGTGGGCGAAAATCGCGGGCCGGGCTTCGTCTCCGATGTGCTCGGGAAGCTCGATCACGGGTGCCGGGCCGTGCCGATAGAAGACGTTGGGGATGAGCACGTAGTAGCCGTGCTCGGCCAGTTCACAGGCCATCTGCCGCAGCACGGGCCGGATGCCGAAGCCGTCCGGGTACATCAGCACTCCCGGGCGTCGCCCGCCGGTGTCGGGGAGAGCGGCGAACGCGTCGGCTTGGCCGTCCGCAGTGGGGATGTGCAGCGTCTTGGTGGGCATGACTTCTCCTGTCGTCGTTGAGGCCGCGAGCCTTGGTCAACACGACGGAGGTGGAGCCCGCGCAGAAGTGCAGGACTCCCGATCCATGAGCGGGCCGGCACCGGCCCGTACGGGGCTCAGAAGGGCACCGGGTCACCATTCCGTGCGTGGCGCGATGCCGTCCCGGTAGTCATGGTTCATAACCTAGCCGACCGAATGAGGACGGATCCAGCCGCCGGTCCGTACGTCCGCATCTGGCACCCCTCTGTGTCAAGTGATGATCAAGAGGGGTGTTCTAGGCTGGGGTGTGGCGGGTCCGGGAAGTGACTTTTCCGAAGTGTCGATCTCGGGGTTCAGGTCGGCCGCGCTGGATTTAGAGTCGCCCCCGCGTGTCCTCCCGGACCCGTCCTGACCGGCTTCGCGTCGGCGACCATCTGCCGGTAGACGATGTCGGACAGCCGCCGCTACAGTGCCCGTAGGGCCTCCATCGGAGTTTTGCCCGCGGCCAGTCTGCGCCGGTAGTAGCGGCGGCCTTCGGTGTCACGGCGCAGTTTGACGATGGCCATGATGTGCAGCGCGCGGTTGATGCGCCGGTTCCCGGCTCTGGAGAGGCGGTGGCGGTTCTGGTCGCCGGACGAGGCGTCGATCGGCGTGGTGCCGTTTTACGAGGCGAAGTGGGCGCGGCTGGCGAATCGGGCGATGTCGCTGATGTCGCCCGGTCAGGCGGGCGGCGCCGGACGGTCCGATGCCGGTCAGGTCCATCAGCGGGCTTCCGGTGCTGTTGACCAGGTCGGTGAGTTCCTGTTTCGCGGTTTTGATCTTCTTGTCGATGACGACGAGTTCGCCGATCAGCTCGGAGGCCAGCCGGCGGCGGGTTTTGCCGACCACGTCGCGTGGGCGCACGGTGTTCAGCAGGGCGCGGGCCTGCTGGGCGGACAGGTCCTTTTTCGCGCCGCCGGGCACCAGTTCGAGTAGCAGGTGGTGCAGCCGGGAGACCACGTCGGTGCGGGCGCGGCCGAGCTGGTCACGGCGGTCGACGAGCAGCCGTAACGCGACCGTGGTGTCGTCGGTGACGACCTGCCGCAGGCCTTCGGTGCGCAGGGCGACCACGGCGACGCTGCGGGCGTCGACCGGGTCGGTCTTGCGGCCCTGGCCGGTGGCGAACACCCGGGCCCGGGCGGACAGCTTCGCGGGCACGTCCACGACGGTTTCGCCGTCGGCGACCAGGCGTTGAGCGACGTGCCGGCCGATGCCGTTGCAGCCCTCGACCGCCCACAGGCGGTTCCTGTGCTTGCGGCCGGCGCTCAGCATGGCCTGGTAGCCGTCGGCCAGCGGCAGTCCGATCACACAGCTCGCCGCCTGGGCACTGCACACCACCAGTTCACTGCCACCCCGAAGCAATGGCTCGACCCGATCCCCAAGCTGACAGTGCGGGTTCGATTCCCGTCACCCGCTCCATTCGAAGGCCTTGGTCAGGACGAGAGTCTCTGCCAGGGCGTCCGGCGCTGCTGCAGTCGGCAGTGCCCGGCGGGCCATCCACGGGCCACGAGCCCACGCTTCTTACCCGCCTTCCTGCCCTTGCCTTTGTCTGAGGAACGGCCTGGCGACTGCCCGACGAGGAGATCCGCTTTGGACCCGGATACGCGTTGCCTACGGCGACGATCGTGAGCGCCGACACTCGCCATTGACCTCAACCCGGGTTCAGGTTCGAGACTGCACCGATGATCATGTCTCACCACCTGGTGCCCGAGGGCTACCGCACCGTCCTGGGCGACCCTGGTTTTCGGCGCCTGTCGATTGCCGCGCTCATCTCCTTCCTCGGCGACGGCCTGGCGGTGGTGGCGCTGGCGTGGGTGGCGCTCACGCTCTCACCACCCGGCAGGGAAGGGCTGGTCATCGGGGCAGCCGTCGCGGCGTACACCCTTCCCGCCGCGGCGGGCGCGGTCCTGCTCGCGCCATGGCTCAGTCGCGTCGACGCTCGAAGGCTGGTGAGCTTGAACGCGGCCCTGCGCGCCGTGGCCCTGGGTGCCGTCACGGTGCTCCACTTCGTAGGCAAGCTCAGTGTGGTCAGCTACGTCACGCTCCTGGCTCTCTCGTCCCTCCTGGCAGCTTGGGGAATCGCGGGCATCTACACCCTGGTCAGCCGGATGTTCACCGCGGAGCGACGCCTGCCCGCCAATTCGCTGCTGAGCACCGCCCAACAGGTCAGCGTCATCATCGGCCCCGCCCTGGCGGGCATCCTCGTCGCGAATGTCGACGCCGCCGTTGTGCTTGGCCTCGACGCACTCACCTTCGCCTTCCTCGGATTTCAGGTGCTCCGCGTCCGCACCCCACCAGCGGAAGCGGCACCCCGACGGCCCCAGTTATCCGCCGGCTTCCGGCTCCTCGCCCGGCGCCCGCACCTCGCCGGACTGCTCGGCGTCACCGCGGCCTTCTTTTTCCTCTACGGCCCCGTCGAGGTGGCGCTCCCGCTCTACATCACTGACGAACTGCGCGGGTCGGCGGGCCTGCTCGGCACGTTTTGGACGGTCTTCGGGGTCGGAGCGGTCCTCGGCGGCCTGCTCGGCGGGGCCCTGCGCGTCACCCGGCAGTGGCCGTTCGTCGTCGCCATCGTCGCCGGCTGGGGCGCCGTGCTCGTCCCGTTCGGCTTCCTCGACGCGGCAGCGCCCGCCCTGTTGCTCTTCGCGCTCGGCGGCTTCATCTATGGACCGTTCCTCGCCTTCAGCCTCGCCCTGTTCCAGAACGCCACCGACCCTGACGATCTACCTGCGGTCCTAGCCGCGCGGGGCGCGATCACGACGGCCGTGACGCCCATTGGTGCTGCTGTGGGCGGCCCGCTCGTCGTAATGGTGGGTGCCGGAGGCACGCTGCTCACTGCTGGGGCCGCCACGGTGGCCCTCGCAGGCGTCACGACTCTCGTTCTGCTCGCTGTCCGCCGTACCCGTGGCGCCCTACCGGTGGCGACCGGCCGACAGGCAGGTCCCGTGCTTGCTGAGTGACCCAGGTGCCGGTCGGATGTGCGGTGACATCGACGACGTGGACGTGCCGCGTGGCGAGCTCGATGAAGAACAGTACGTAGATCCGTTTCAGGAGCACGGTGTCGACGGTGAAGAAGGCGCAGGCCAAGACGGTGTGCGCCTGAGCGGTCAGGAACTGCTTCCAGGTCGGTCCCGTTCGGTGGGGTGTCGGGTCGACGCCGGCCTGGTGCAGGATCTTCCATACCGTGCTGGCCGCGAGCGGGTAGCCCAGGCGAGTGAGCTCACCCTGCACCCGGCGATGCCCCCAGGTCGGGTTCTCCGCGGCCAGGCGCAGGACCAGTTCCCGGATCTCGCGGTCTACGGGTGGCCGGCCGGGTCGCGCGTGTGGGTAGGTCCAACGTCGTGCGATCAGCTGTCGATGCCAGCGCAGCAGGGTCGCCGGGGTGACGAAGAACGCCGCCCAGTGTTGCCGCGGCAGCAGCCGCGACAACGCCGCCAGCACTACCCGGTCCGCGGGCTGGAGATCGGGTCGGTGCACCTGCCGGCGTAGCACCGCCACCTGATGCCGTAAGACCAGGAGTTCGACGTCCTTCGCGCCGCCGTCGACTCGGTACCGGGGATGCCCGCGCCGTCGAGGAGTACCACGGCATCGGGTATGGCGCCGACGAAGTCCTCGTTCGGACGGCCCCTCCGACCGGCGCCGGTGGCCATGCTGACGCGCGTCACGGGCTCCTTGGACGTGGGCTGGGGCAGCGGTAAAACATGTTGATCACCGGTCGCCGCCGCTGTGCTTCCATCAGGATGCACGCCGAACGGTTACGTCGGCACCTTCGGGCTCGTCATGACCATGACGGAATTCGCGCAAGGAAGGTAACGACATGACCGGATCAGGTCCGCACGACGCACTGGCGGGAGCCTTCGAACAGCAGCGCGAGCGCCTGGTGGCGGTCGCCCACCGGATGCTCGGGTCGCGGGTGGACGCCGAGGACGCGGTGCAGGAGGCGTGGATTCGGCTGGCGCGACAGGACGCGGCCGCGATCGACAACCTGGCCGGCTGGCTGACCACCGTGGTCGGCCGGGTCTGCATCGACATGCTGCGCTCGCGCAAGACCCGGGCCGAGCTGTCGTACGACGACCGGCTGCCCGAGCTGGTGGTGACCGTGGACGGCGGGGCGGCACCAGAGGACGACGCGATGCTCGCCGAATCGGTCGGGCTGGCACTGCTGTTAGTGCTCGACACCCTCACGCCCACCGAGCGGCTGGCGTTCGTACTGCATGACATGTTCGCGGTGCCCTTCGCCGACATCGGCGAGATCATCGGCCGGTCCACCGACGCGACCAAGATGCTCGCCAGCCGGGCCCGCCGGAAGGTGCAGGGCACATCGCTGCCCGAGGAGGAGCCGCGGCGGCGGCGCGCAGTGGTCGACGCATTTCTTGCCGCGGCGCGGAACGGGGACTTCGAAGGGCTCGTACGGCTGCTCGATCCAGAGGTGACCTGGCGCACGTACCACCCGCAGGGAGTGATGACCACGGTCGGGGCGGCCGAGGTGGCCGGTCCCATCCTGCGCGGCATCCGGTCGATGACCTCGGTGCTCCCGGTCCTGGTCAACGGGGAGCCCGGGTTCGTGGCCTGGGGTGCGAAAGGCAAGGTGCTCGGCGTGGTGGCGTGCACCGTGGTCGACGGCCGGATCGTCGAGGTCCTGACCGTGAGCGACCGCAAGCGCCTCGACACCATGGGTCTGCCCGTGCGACCCGAGTAGCGCATCGAGCGCATGTGGTTGTTACGTCTTGGCGGGGTGCTCCGTCGTAGTGGTGCAAGCATCCGAAGACGAAGGAGATCGAGATGGAACCCCGGATCAACCCCATGCGCAACGAGGTCGGGTCGAAGTGGGCCAAGCACATTATCTCGTCGAACAAGGTCATCACCGACTCGGCGCTGCCGAAGGCGGTGCAGGAGCTGGTGAAGATCCGCGTCAGCCAGATCAACGGCTGCGGCGGCTGCCTCGACATGCACACCAAGGACGCCGCGGCCGCCGGCGAGAGCGTGGCGCGGATCAACTTGGTCGGGGCATGGCGGGAGACAACTGTCTACACCGAGGCGGAGCGGGCGGCGCTGGAACTCACCGAGCAGGGCACCCGCCTCGCCGACTCCAGCGGCGTCACCGATGGGGCGTGGGCGAACGCGGCGAAGCACTTCGACGAGGATCAGCTGATGGCCCTGGTGGCCCTGATCTGCGTGATCAACGCCTTCAACCGGCTGAACGTGATCACCCGGACGCCCGGCGGCGAGTACCAGCCCGGACAGTTCGGCTGACCCGGACATTCCCCCTCAGACCCTCAGGCAGACCCGGGACCCCGGGTCCACCCGCGGCCGCCACGCCCAGACATTCTGCCAAGGAGAAGACTCATGAACATCGCACTGTGGATCATCACCGGCCTGCTGACCGCCGTCTATCTGTTCTCCGGCTTCGGGAAGCTGTTCGTCCCACGGGAGAAGATGGCCGGGATGGCCGACTCCGCGCGCTGGGTCCTCGACTTCAAGCCCGGCACCCTCAAGGCCATCGGAGCACTCGAGATCCTCGGTGCCGTGGGCCTGATCCTGCCCGCCTTGCTCGGCATCGCGCCGATTCTGGTACCGCTGGCGGCTAGCGGCCTGACGCTGATCATGACCGGCGCCATGATCATGCGGATCCGCCGTGGCGAGACCAAAGCCGCGCTGGGGGACGGGGGCTACCTTGCCCTGACCGCCTTCGTGGCGATCGGCCGCTTCGCACTGGAACCCTTCACCGGCTGACCGGCCCCTCACCCCGGCGGGATGCGGGCCGCGATCCGCTCCTGCGCGTGGGCGCACTCGCCGAAGGGCAGCGACGGGACAGGGCGTGCTCGATGAGCTCATCGACGAACGATCTCCACGGTGCGGGCAACAACACCGGCATCAACCCCGCGTACGGCCCGATGGTCGAGATGGACCTGGCGTGTTGTTCGGACCGGGGTCGTGATGGCCGACCACCTCGCCAGGGAGGATGGACGCCAACCGGCCCGCGCGAAGTGCGAGTCGGGGCTGTCCGAGCAGCCGAGCGGGCGCCAGCGGGGCAGGATTTAGAAAAGGGCCGGCTGAGGTGCTGTGGCGGTGGGCTGCTTTTCGGGGCTAAGGGGGAGAGCGGCTTCGGCGAGCAGTTCTCCGAGCGTGGGCGCGGTGGGCCATCGGCGGGTGACGAGCTCGGGCAGCAGTAGCGCCGTCGCGGTGGTGTCCCACAGCGCGCGGTGTGGCTGTGAGTCGGGTGCGGCCGCGTTGACCCGGCCGGTTAGCCCCAGCTGGTGGATGAGCGCGGTCAGGGCGCGGGAGTGGCCGGTTGTGAGTGCTTTCGCGAGGCGCAGGGTGTCGATGAGGCCGGCTGGCCGGAGCGCCGGAAGTTGGCGGTGCAGGAGCCGCCAGTCGACGGAGACGTTGTGGCCGACGAGGTAGCGGGCGTTGATCCGGTCGGCGAGGTGCCGCTCGATGTCGGCGAGGGCGGGGGCGTGGCGCAGCGTGGCGTCGGTGAGCCCGGGTGAGAGCCACGGATGGGCCCCGATGGGCCGGCCGGGGTTGATCAGGGTGGTGTAGCTGGTGGGCATGTCCGGCAGCCCGGCGACGAGCGGGACGAGCGCGATCTCGAGGATCGCTTCGTCGTCGCGGTCCTGGGCGCCGGTGCCTTCCAGGTCGATGACGACCAGGCTGGCGGTGGTCCAGGGGTCGCTCGGGCTGCCGCTCATGCTTCTCCCCCGTGCTGGGTTAGTCGTCGTCTCCATACTTCACGGCTTCGACGAGTTCCGCCCGGATCGCGGCGAACCTTTCCACCTGGTGGGGATCGACCTCGTGGCCGAGGAGCTGGCGGCCGTGCGCGCCGGGGTAGTGCGGCTGGTTGGCTTCCCAGATCTGGTGGCGCAGGTGGTGTTGGACGGCGTACCGCTTCTGCTCGCCGAGGCCGTGGGTCCACACGTGGCCGGGTTCGACGAGGACGGGGCTTTCGTACCCGAGGGTGTCGAGTACGTCCTTGACCTCCTGCTCGGTGAGGTCGCGGTAGTCGTCGATGCAGAGTTGCCTCTGCTTGGCGGGGCAGATGTTGCACAGCTCGTTGACGCCCCAGTGGCCGTTGTAGTCAGCGACGCCGTGGGCGTGGGAGACGCCGTAGCTGGTCTTGCGGAACAGCGGCGTCGTGATCCCGGAGGCCTTCCACGCGCTGACGATCAGCTCGTCGATCTCGCGCGGGAGGGTCTTGCGGCGGGCGTAGTCCTCGCCGTACGGCACGTCGACGCCGAGCTGGCGTAGGTAGGCGGCGTTCTCCGGCTTGTGGTAGTAGCCGGTGAACACGGCGGCGTCGACGTCGCCGGCGACCTCCAAGACGTGGTCGATGGTTTCGGGGTCGGTGTTCCAGCCGGGGACGATGGGCCGCCAGTACAGCACCACGCCGGTGCGCTTCTTGTGGGCGACCGCGGTGTAGATCGAGTTGATCGTGATGGCGCTCTTCGTGATCGGCTCGACCCGGTCGTCTTGGATGCCGGAGTAGGTGAAGAGCAGGGTTACCTTCAGGTGGCGCAGCGACTCCAGGATTTCCATGTCCTGGCCGGTGACCTTGAACCTGGTGATGATGAGGATCTGGTTGGTGTACCCGCGCTCGTCGAGGGCCCGTAGAACCTGGAACAGGTGAGGTTTCACTCCGGGCAGGAAGGGGTCGGTGGCCTTGTTGAACAGCTGGATCGGAGTGATGTGCGGCCGGAACGCTTCGTGCCCGATCAGCAGCTGGATCGTCTCCTGCGTGGGCACCAGCAGCGTCGGCACCTTGTCGTCGAAGTTGCCCCAGAAGTGGCGGACGCAGTACCCGCAGTCGAGCGGGCAGCCGACGATGTGGTTCAGCGACAGCCCGGACTTGCGGTAGCCGACGATCAGCTGCATGTAGGGGTCGAGACCGGCCCGCTCGGCGGCCGGCATGAGGTTCAGCTGGCGCGGGCCTGAACCGATCTGGTCGGGGACCTGAGTCATCGGGCGCCTCCTCGGGCGGCGGGTGGGCGCAGCAGGTGCGTCCGCTGGGGTCCGTACCAGATGCCGAAGTCCCGTTCGACCACGCCGCTGTGGTCGGAGGTGTGGATGAGGTTGTCGACCAGGCGGCCCTCGGCCACCGCCTTGTCGAGGCTGTCCTTGGCGTAGCGGCCCCGAACGGTGGTGCTGGGGGCGCTGGCCGGGTCCGTCACGCCGACGACGGCGCGTACCCGCTCGGCGGCGTTCTCGCCGTAGCCGAGGGCGACGACGACCCGGTTGCCGATGAAGATGCGCCGCAGCTCGGGGAAGGCGGGCACCCGCTCGGGCCACCGGTTGGCCACCAGCCACCAGTGCCCCGGGTGCAGCTCGGCGAGGATGTCCCGGCCGACGGGCTTGCCGGGGTTGTGCACGATCTGCCGGTAGAACTCGAACAGCGCCAGCACCCGCCGCCAGTACGGGTCGACGCGCACGGTGGTCAGTCGGCCGGGGGTGAGCTGGTCGCGGTCGTCGCGCAGCACCTGCTCCCATGCGGCGACCTCCCGGATGGTCTCCCAGCTCGTGGCGGGCATCTGGTCGACCGGGAAGCGGCGGTTCGGCAGCGGTCCGGTCGCCTCGGCCAGCATGGCGTCGACCTTGTCCACGTCCAGCTTGTTGATGTGCATCGAGCCGACGTGGTGGGCGTACGTGCCGACGCCGACGCCGAGGCGGCGGGCGGTGAACTCCTGGATGAAGGTGAACGCGAACGTGTCGCCCAGCAGGCCGATGACGGCGTCGTTGCCGCGCATGTAGGCCGACATGTGCAGCTGTCCGTTGCGCAGGAGGAATTGCAGGCCGAGGGTGCAGGCCACGTCCGGGTTGACGGGGTCGACCAGCTCGTCGGGGCGCATGATCACCATCGCGGCGCGCTTGGTGTCCGGGTCGTCGCCGAGCAGCCGCTCCACCCGCTGGAACTGGCTGTGCGCGTCCGGCTGGCCGGGCCGGAACAGGCGGGGCCCGTAGGCGGTGCCGGTGAGCCGGGCGCCGCCGGCGGACAGATTCCGCAGCTGCGGCGCGTAGTAGGAGATCATGTCGACGTCGTCGCGGCCGGTCAGGTACCACAGGGCCTCGGCGTGGTTGAACACGACGTTGGCCTTGCGGGCGGCGAGGTAGACGATCCGGTCGACGGGGTCGGTGATGGTGAAGCTGGTGCTGATGATCTCCAGGGCGTCCTTACCTCGCCCGCAGGTGTCGAAACGGTGCCTGGTGGCGATCTCCCGCAGCACGGCCAGGTACGCCGGCTGGAAGCTGCCGAACTCGGGTCCGAAGACCATGGGCGTCTCCCTACTCGGGGGTGGACATCAGGTCGGTCATGACCTGCTGGAAGACGGCTGCCTGGCGGGACAGCCGCATCTGGTCGAGGTAGCGCAGGCACTGGTAGATCAGCCCGGCGTGGGTGACGGTTCCGGCGATGCACTGCAGGTACTCGACCCTCTCGACGACGTCTCTGCCGTCGGCGACGATGAGCTCGTCGGGGACGAAGTGGTGCCCGTCAACGACGTCGAAGGGCATGAGCGGCACGCAGCCGGCAAGGACCGCCTCGAACAGCCGCTGCGTGATGTGGCCGACGGCGGCGTACCGGGCGGGCAGCAGCATCACGGTGGCCAGGGCGCCGCGGTGGAGCCGGTCGACCTCGGTGAACGCGCACCGGCCGGTGAAGTTGACGTGCGGCCACGCCTGGGTGCGAGTCCACTTCCCCGCGACGCGGTGGCCGACGTGCGCGGCCGGGCCGGCGAAGTACCGGTCGAAGTGCTCGTCGCGGTCGTACTGGTTCCCGACGTACACCAGGGGCGTGGGTCGGTGAAGCTGCCCAGCTCGTAGGCGTCGGCGGCGTCGAGCCGGGAGTCGGGCACCGGGCAGAAAGTGGTGGTCGCGCCCGGTGTGGGGCGGGTGGCGAACTTGCACACCCGCACGTTGTGCAACGCGCGCAGCGGATCGTCGGCGGGCAGCCATCGATCGAGGTCCCAGATGATGGTGGGTACGCCGGAAAGGGTGTAGTGCTCGATCAGCTCGGTCTGTCGGTGCAGGTCACAGTGGTGACCGGGGCTGCCGCAGGCGGTGGTGTTGCGGCCGGGCAGCGGCCACCGCCACTCGAACATCACGACGTCGAGGTCGGGCAGGCCGCTGTTGAAGTCGTACGCGTCGCGCAGGTCGAGGCCGGCCTCGTCGAGGTCCCGGTTGGCCTGAAGCAGCGTCACGAGATGACCGCCGATCTCCAGCGCGTCTATCAGTGGGGCCCGGTACAAGCGCGAGCCGTCGGGGGTGTCGACGACGCCGGGGCCAAGGAACCCCCAGCAGCTGTAGCCGATCTCCAGTCGCCTCACCGAGGGTCTCCCGTCAGGATTGGCGCCGGCGGCCGGGATCGCCGTCGCAGCACGTCTTGGGCGATGCGCAGTGGCAGGCAATCGGCCACGCCGCAGCGTGGGCACTGACCGCGGGCGTTCGGCCAGTGATAGGTGGACACAATGCGAGCCAGCAGGATCACCCGCGCGGTCGCCTGCGGCAGTGACAGGCCCACGGCAGTCATGACGCCTGCCGCCGGGCGGCGGCATCTGCGACGACCTGGGCGAGGTAGCTCTCGGCCCATTCGTTCTCCTCGCAGGTCCCGGGTGAGGTGCAGGAGATCCACACCCTGGCGTGCGGGCGGTCGGGCGTCCGGTGCAGGAGGGCGATCGAGTTGGCCGTGGCCGTGGCCGTGGCGGCGGCGGTGATGGCGTGGACGAGGATGCCGCTCATCGGGGCCGCCCCGGCACCCGGTAGAGGGTGCGCTGCCCCAGGGTCATCAGCGGCCCGACCCTCGGGTAGAAGTGGGTCGGCTCGACCAATGGCCCCACCTGCTTCGGCAAGAACCCTGAGGCAGGCTCAGGGCGCCGGGATCGCTCGGCCATCGCGCTACGCGAGACATACACCGTCATGCCGGCACCTCCATCACAGACGGTGAGCGGCGGGCTCGCCGGGGGAAGGGCGAGCCCACCGCCGCACCACAGCGGCCGGGAGCAGACCGCCAATCACCCACCCACGCAGCCCTCCTGGCGGTACGCAGGCGGGGCATCATTCGCACGCGTAAGGGAGCGGGCTGGGACGGCACCGGGCGGAGCGCCAAGGCCAGCTCTTGACTCCCGGCGCTTCCGCTATTCATCCCGAGCTCCCTGGCGTGAGGCTGCGATTGCGCGCCGGCCGCGTACTCGCCGAGAGTGGCGCACCAGCCCAGTCAGGTTCGCTCGGTGAGTGCAGCATTGGGGATGTCCTGGCGGTGCACTCACGGTGCACCTGCCAGCACGCCAAGTGCCGATACGATCGTCCGGACGACTGTCCGCATCGAGAGGACGTGCGATGGCCGCGGTGACGACCTGGACCGGCCGGGAGGCAAACGCGCTGCGTCAGGCGTTGCGGATGAGCGTTACCGGCTTCGCCGAGCACCTGGGCGCGGCACGGCGAACGGTGGCCAAGTGGAGCAGCCAAGGCAACAAGGTCCATCTGAGGGCCGACATGCAGGCCGCTCTCGACACGGTCCTGGCGCGGGCCACCTCGGACGTCCGCGAGCGCTTCGAAGCACTGGTGAGGGAAGGTACCAGTGGTGCACTTGCGGGTCCTGCGACGCTGCCCGTCAGGGACACGCAGACCCATACTGGCGAAGGCGGCATTCACGACTTTTACTCGGATGGCGACGTGCGGCGCAGAGATCTCCTGACCGGCGTGACGATCAGCGGCATCACCCTGCCGAACGTCGCGGCTCTGCTCGACGCACTGGTCGCACCACGACCTTGCAACCCCGAGCCAATTGCCTTACCGATCCGACAGTTCGCTCGGGAGGTAGCCGCCGCGAAAATCCACTATCAGGCGTGCCGCTACGAGCAGGTTCTCGCCAGGCTTGTGGCCCTGCTACCCGCCTTGGAACCCACTCGTGCGGAGGCCGAGGGTGAGCAGCGGACGCAGGTCGACGCCCTGGCCAGCGACCTCTACCACGTCGTCGGCAGCGTGCTGCTTAAGGTCGGCGACAAAGGCATGGCCTTGGTCGCCGCCGAACGCAGCGCCCGTGCCGCTGAGAGCAGTCAGGACCGGGTGGCGATGGCTGCAAGTGCCCGGATCATGACCCACGCCCTCATGAGCAACGGCCACGGTACCCAGGGGCGACAGCTTGCCGAAGACGCGGCCGAGCACCTCCGACGCGGCAGCGGACTTGCCTCGACCGACGCGGTCGCCGTGTACGGCGCACTGCTGCTTCGCGGTGCTATCGCCGCCGCCCGCGACGACAACAGAGACAACGCGCAGGCCATGCTCGATTAGGCTTCCCATGCCGCCGACCGACTCGGCTACGACGGCAACGACCGGTGGACGGGCTTCGGTGCCACCAACGTCCTGCTGCACCGCGTCAACATCGCGCTGGCCCTGGGCGACGCCGGCACCGCCATCACCCTCGCCCGCCAGGTGCAGCTGGACAAGATCGACCTCGCTGAACGCAGAGCCTGCCTGTTCGTCGACGTGGCCCGCGCCTACAGGCAATGGGGACGCTACGAGCACGGCCTGAACGCGCTACGCAACGCGTACGAGGTGGCACCAGAGGAGATCCGGTGCCGACCAGCGGTGCAGCGCATCGCCAGCGACCTGGCAGTCCTCACCCGGGGGCGCGTTCGCAGTGCTGCCCTCGACTTCGCCCAGCACGCCGGGATCCGCGTATGACCAGCGGACACCTGCAAATCGTCGTCTGCGCTGCGGGCCCCGCCGCAGACGTGACACAACTGGTCACCACCGCGACGCGCCAGTCGTGGACAACGGCGGTCACCGCCACCCCCAGCGCCCTCGACTTCGTCGACGCCGAAACGATAGAACGGCTGACCGGGCACCCGGTCCGGTCCACCTACCGGTCCTCCCCCGGCACCAGCCGATCTCTTCTCGCCGCGGACGCGCTCATCATCGCCCCCGCCACCTACAACTCCGTCAACAAGATCGCCCTTGGCATCGCTGACAACTATGCGATGACCGCAGTCGCCGAGCTAATCGGCCGGCGGGTGCCCACCGTGGTCGTCCCGTTCGTCAACGCCGCCCTGGCCACCCGCACACCCTTCCAACGTGCCGTGGCGAACCTTCGCGATGAGCACGTCCGGATTCTTCTCGGGGCCGACGACGGATGGGAGCCACACCCACCCGGCAGCGGCAACAGTCGCCAGAATGCCTTCCCCTGGACGACGGCGTTCGAAGCGGCGACCGGGTTGGCCGGCGAGAGATCGAGCAGGTGAACCCCGGTGCTCACATAATCGGCACTATGCGCGCGTACCGGTCTGCTGGCGGGCCTCCTCGCTGGGCCCGCGCCTCGGCATGCTTTTTCTTCCTTGCACTGACGTCGTCTCTCCAGCAGGTCAAAGCTCCTGGCGGCGAAGTCCATTGCGTCTTTTCCGGCCGCCTGTTTCGTGGTAGAGCCCATCCGCGTCAGCTCTCTGATGTTGTCGGCAGCCTCATAGATTTCCGCTTGCTGCAAGAGGCCATATTTTCGACGACCCAGCAGTCAATTGCGGGTGTCGAGCAGCCGGGCCGGGCTCAGCGGGACGAGCCGGCCCGCCGTGGCGGTCAGCGCGCCGGTGAGGTACCCGGCCACGTCCGCGACCAGGTGCAGGCTGGACTTCGTGTACAGGTTTACCCGGTCGGTCCCGGAAAGCGGGACCACGCCCAGTTCGGGATGACCTGACCGGCGGTCTCGATGTTCAGGTTGGAGGCCATCGGCCGGGGCTGGTCCGCCGGCCACACGGTGACGTAGCCACCGGCTGCGGGGGCGACCAACCGTCACGTTCAACGCCACCGCGGTCGCACCGGTCGCCGGTACGCCCCCGCGCCCGGTGACCTGGAGTGATCGTCGCCCCTGCGGCAGGCTTGCCGCAGGGGCAGCCGCTCAGCCGGTCGGGCCTGGTGTCCAGGATCCGGGCCGGCTGGAGCTCCACGAACCGGGTCATGCCGGCCGGCACCACCACCTCGTCGCCCCCGGCCCCGCGTCAGCGGCGGCGAACGTGCGGCGACCCGAGTCCCGCGCGCCGACCGCCAGGCCGGACACGGATGCCGCTCCCTTGCCGCCGGTCAGCTCGACCCGCGCCCCGTACATCGCCCCGTCCACGGTGAACTGCGCGGCGCCCGAGGGCACGTCCGACGGGTGCGCGCCGGTAACCGTGACTCCGGGGCAGTAACGCTCACTGTCACGGCGAGCGGGTCGCGGCGGGGCTTGCGCTGGAACACGACCTGACCGCCCCGCATGTCGGTGGACAATCCCTCCCCCACGTCAGCCACATTGTCCATGATTCTGACTATTTGTTTGATAAGCGTTGCTGGATGCGAAAACCACCCGTTGGATGACGTGGGGTCGACACACGAGGAAGCGGGAGCCTCAATGCTCACGGAGTTACTGGCTCAGGACGCTGTCCCTGCGGACCTGATGGCGGCACGGGTGCAGATGGCGCTGTCGCTGGGTTGGCACATCGTGATCGCCTCGTTCGGTGTAGGCATGCCCGCCGTCACCGTGTTCGCCGAATGGCGTGGCTTGCGAACTGGCGACGCGGTGTTCACCCGGCTGGCGAAGCGGTGGGCCAAGGCAATGGGTGTGCTCTTCGCCGTCGGCGCGGTGTCCGGGACGATTTTGTCGTTTGAGATGGGGCTGCTGTGGCCTGGTCTGATGGGCCGCTTCGGTGACGTGATCGGGCTGCCGTTCGCTCTGGAGGGCATCGCGTTCTTCGTCGAGGCGATCTTCGTCGGTGTCTACCTGTACGCGTGGGACAAAGTGCCGCCCCGTGCGCACCTGTTCGCCGGCCTGCCGATCTGCGTGGCGGGGGTGGCGTCGGCGTTCTTCGTGGTGTCGGCGAACGCGTGGATGAACCAGCCTCGCGGTTTCGACCTGGTCTCCGGCGAGGTCACCAACGTCCGGCCCTGGGAGGCGATGTTCAACCCGGCTACCCCGCCGCAGACCGTGCACATGATCGTCGCCGCGTTCATGGTCACCGGTTTCGGCATCGCCAGTGTGTACGCGGTGGCGATGCTGCGCGGTCGACGCGACCGTTACCACCGGCTCGGGTTCGCCATTCCGTTCACTCTCGCAGCTCTGCTCACCCCGGTGCAGGTGGTGGTGGGCGACTGGGCTGCACACTTCGTGGCCGAGTACCAGCCCACCAAGCTCGCCGCCATGGAGGGCCTGGCTCAGACGCAGGCCGGCGCGCCGCTGTCCCTCGGCGGGGTTTACGTCGACGGGGAACTGCGCTACGCCGTCGAGGTGCCCAACGCCCTTTCACTGCTGGCGAAGTGGGACCCAGACGCGGTGGTCATGGGCCTGGACCAGGTGCCCGACGACCAGGAGCCCCCTGTGACGGTCGTGAAGTGGGCGTTCCAGCTGATGGTCGCGATCGGGTTCGGGTTGCTGGGCCTGTCGCTCTGGTGGGCGCTGGCCTGGTGGCGGCGCCGGGGCCCGCCCCGCTCGCCCTGGTTCCTGCGTGCCGCCGCGCTGGCCGGGATCGCCGCCGCCGTCGCGGTGGAGGCAGGCTGGGTGGTCACCGAAGTCGGCCGGCAGCCGTGGATCGTCTACGGGGTGCTGCGTACCGCGGAGGCGGTGAACCCGGCGCCCGGGTTGGCCACCGGGCTGGCGCTGGTCGCCGGCGTGTACCTGCTGCTCACTGTGGCGACGGTGCTGGTGCTGGTTCGGATGGCCCGGCATCGGGATGCGCCGGTCGCCCCGCAGGAGGGCGTACCCGAGCCGGTGGACAGCCCACGATGACTGTCGCCGACGTCTTGCTCGGAGTCCTGTTGGCCGGCCTCACCCTGTATACCCTGCTCGCCGGCGCCGACTTCGGCGCCGGGATCTGGGACCTTCTCGCCGGTGGCACCCGCCGCGGCGCCGCCCGCCGGGAGTTGATCGCACACTCCATCGGCCCCGTGTGGGAGGCCAACCACGTCTGGCTGATCCTGGTGATCACGCTGTTCTGGACCACCTTCCCACCGGCGTTCGCCGCGTTCGCCTCCACCCTCTACATCCCGCTGACCCTGGCCGCGTTGGGCATCATCGGCCGCGGCGCCGCCTTCGCCTTCCGCAAGGCCAGCCACACTCTCGTCGAGCAGCGCCTCTACGGAGCCACCTTCGCGATCTCCTCGCTGGCCACCCCGTTCTTCCTCGGCACCATCGTCGGAGCGCTCGCCTCCGGTCGGGTGCCACCTGGGATCGCCGAGGGCGACATCTGGCGTAGTTGGCTCAACCCCACCTCGATCTACGCCGGTCTGCTGGCGATCGGCGTCTGCGCCTACCTCGCCGCGGTCTACCTCATCCACGACGCCCGCCGCGCCAACGCCGACGACCTCGTCGCACAGTTCCGCCGCCGCGCCCTGGCCACCGGCGTACTGGTCGGGGCGGCCGCCGTCGCCGGGCTCGCCGTGGTGGCCGCCGACGCACCCGACCTGTTCGCCGACCTACGAGGTCGCGCGCTGCCGCTGGTGCTGCTCTCCCTCGCCGCCGGAATCGTGTCGCTGGTGCTGATCACCACCGGTCGCTACCGCCTCGTGCGTGTCACCGCCGCACTCGCCGTCGCCGCCGTGCTGTGGGCGTGGGGGGCCGCCCAGTACCCGGTCCTTCTCTCCCCCGACCTGACCGTCGCCGAGGCAGCTGGCGACCCGACCGTTCTCACCACCGTGCTCGTCGTACTCGGCGTCGGCGCGCTGCTGCTCGCACCGTCCCTGCTCTGGCTGTTCAGCATCTTCCAAACCTCCCGGCGGCACGCCGACACCTCGCCACTGAAGCGCGGAACCTGAGCCGGCGTCGACGTTTAGCCCCGGCGGCGCGTGCGTCCTGCTCCGCCTTCAGAACAGCGGCCTGGTTGCGAATGCCGGGCGGGCACCGCAGACCGGCGCCTCCGGATAGAGGCCGCATCCGGCCACCGTGCGCGCCGCGGTGGCCGGATGCGGGTGGTCATCAGGGTTTGAGGACGACCTTCTCGCAGTCGTCCTGCTTGTTCTTGAAGATCTCGAAGCCGCGTTCCGCCTCGTCGAGCGGCAGGGTGTGGGTGATGATCCGGGTGGGATCGATCTCCCCGCGCTCGATGCGCTGCAGCAGCGGCTTCATGTAGCGCTGCACGTGGCAAGCGCGGTGCTCGCAACGCGCGGCCGCCGGGTAGGGGCAGTCTGCTTTTGATCGCGCCACCGACTGGCGGTGTCGGTTGCACCGCACGGATGGAGGCCGTCCGGCTCGGCTACGCCTACCTGCGCACCGCACTGGGTGATCACTCCCGATTGGCCTAACCCGCGTTGCGCCTCGTCCGCCAAAGTCGCGTCGAGCGCGTCGAGGTCGGGGACGAACCGGGTTGGGCCTGGTTCGATTCATGGACGGGGGGCGCGTAGGGCGGAACTGGCGATTGTGGTTCAGGCGGGTTTGTAGGGCCTGGGTGTCTGGTTCCCGACGCAGGTGGTGCCGGTGATGGCCGGTGAACCGATGGCGGTTTCTCGGACATCGGAGTGCGGGACCGCTTTCGCCGATCAGCCGTCGGCCAAGCGTTCCATTCGGGCGCCGTTGGGTCTCCATTGACAGACAGGAAGCTACTGTATGCGGTCACACCGGTGCTGGTAGTTGTGAAGGTCTAGCGTCGCGCCTTCGGTTGCGGCGGCCCGGACCTGCACGAGAGGCAGAGCCGTTATGCGTTATTTCGGACCCATCACCGCCTCGCACCACCATTCGCCCGGCCGCCTGCACCGGGGACGGCACTGCTCAGCTTTTGGCCTACTGATCCGAGCCGTGCTGTTGGTCGTGGTCGGTGCCTTCACCGGAGTGGTGGTGGCGTCCGCACCCGCCGCGGCCGAGGAGACGGTGTGCGGCCCGTGGTCCACCGAGCAGGACATGCTCGACACCACCGGAGCGTGGTGCCGCAGCACCTGGCTGGTCGACCCGGGCCGGGGCAACCTCGTCAGCCGCCAGCAGTTGCTCGACAACGCCGACCTGTACGCGCGCCACGGCTTCTCCCGGCAGTGGCTGTGGTACGCCCCGGAGCGGGTGGTCACGGTCGCGGCGGGTTCGCCCCAGGAGTGGGTTGCCTGCCCCGCGGGCCTGCACTACGGCGGCGCCTGTCCGACCGAGGCGGCCCTGCCGCATCACCCGATCCTGCGCAACTTCACCGCCGGGCCGGTGCAGTTCCACGTGCTCGAGTACGGCGGATCGGTGATCGCCCGCGCCTGCGGCAACTTCTGGCACCCACCCGGCGGGTTGTCAGCGCCAGTGCCCTGGTTGAGCGTGGAGAAGTACGACGACCGCAACCGAAACGGCGCCCGCGACGCCGGCGAGGGGCCGCTGGCCGGGTGGCAGTTTCGCATCAGCCGGATAGGCAGCCGGGTTGGTCAGGCCAACGCGCACGTCGGCACCGTCGCCACCGGCGGGAGCGGGCAGACCCGCTTCGACTTCAACGGCGCCGGCCCGGGCACCTACCTCGTGGAGGAGATCGGTCAGGACGGCTGGGCGCCCACGACGCCCGCCTCCCGGGTAATCGAGGTACCCGAGGGCGTCGGTGACGGCCAAGTCGCCCACGTGGTCTTCGGCAACGCCGAAACGCGCGCGGATCTCGTCAAGGCCGAGTTCGGGCTGGTTGCACCGCCGCAGCGGCTCGAAGCCGATGAGGACACCGACCTGACGGTGCGCGCCGTGCTGCGTAACGACGGGCCTGCCGACGTCACCGCCACCGACACGCTGACCGTCACCGTGCCGGACGACTGCACCGCCGAACCCGGACAGACGCACGTGAGCCGGCAGCTGGCACGCGGGCAGGCGACCGTCGTCGACTTCCGGGTCCGGGTGCGCTGCAGTCAACCGTCGTTTCACCCGATGACGTTCACCGACCAGCTGAACGTCGCCACCGGCGGTGTCATCGACCCAGACCTCATCGACAACACCGTCGCCTTCGAACACGTATTTCCGGTGTTCCACCGCGCCGACGTGCAGCTGAGCGGGACGGCCATGGTGTGCCCGCCGCGGGCCGACGTCGGCGAGCGGTTCCAGTGCACCGTGTCCGCCGTGGTCACCAACGCCGGCCCCTACGGCCCGGTCACCACCGACGTCACGTTCGGGCTGCAACCACCCGCCGACTGCGAGATCACCAGCGACGACGCCCGCCAGACCCACAGCGTGCCCACCGGGCAACCCCAGGTCGTCTCCTCCACCTGGCAGGTCACCTGCGCCCAGCGCAGCTACCACCCCACCACCGCGGTCGCCGCCGCCGTGCTGGACCACCTGCACGTCGAAGATCCCATCGCCGGCAACGCCAGCGGCGGCGCGGCGAGCCTGGTGGAGATCTTCGAACCGGCTGACCTGTCGGTGGACGACCTCACCGTGCGCTGCACCGAACGCGAGAGCACCGCCACCGCGTCCGCATGCACCGCCAAGGCCCTGATCCGCAATGCCGGCCCGGCCACCGCAGTGGCCACGCGCACCGCGCTCACCATCAACGTCGCCGGCGACTGCGATGCCAGCGCCGACGGCCCTGACACCCACCCGGTCACCCTCGACCGGGACGCCACGGCCGTCGTCACCACAACCTGGCGGATCACCTGTACCAGCACCGCGCGGCACAGCGCCACCGTCGCCGCGACGGTGGTGACCGACGAACCTCACGCCGAGGACCGGGCGGCGGCCAACAACACGACTCGCACCGTGTGGAACCCCGCTGACGTCAAACCACGGAGCCTGCCCAGCGCCGTCAACATCACGAAGGACGGCGTCCTGCCCTTCGCCGTGCTGTCCACGGCCGACGTCGACGCCCTGACCGACGTCGACCGCGCCAGCCTGCGGTTCGGACGTACAGGCACGGAGAACAGTGTCATCTCCTGCGCCGCCGACGGCGAGGACGTCAACGACGACGGTCGCCTCGACCTGATCTGCCGGGCCGACACCGCGGCTACCGACATCACCTGCGGCACCACTGTGCTCCTGATGACCGGACAATTGACCGACGGCACCCGGCTCGCCGGCGAAGACGACGTCAAGGTCGTCGGCTGTCGGACCTGACCGCGCCTGCCCTGACGGGCTGCGGTCGCGCCATTGACCGCAGCCCGTCAGGGCCGTCCAGAGAGGATCGCCGCCGGGTCACGCTTGCCCCTGCGGCCGCCCCGCATGGACATAAATGTCGATCCTCGCTGTAGTGCGGTCTACCGCCTCGACCGTGACACAGTGCCCGCCCCAGTCGACGAAGCGGAAGGCTCGCAGGAGACCGCCGACCGGCTCGCACTCCTTCGACCAGCCGTGGTCGTGGAGCTGTCGGCGTAGCTCCCCGGCCGGATCAGCGCCAGCCCTCTCACGAGTCAGGGTCAGCGTCAGCCCATAGCAGCCGCCGCTTCCACAACCTTCCTTCTCGTCGAGGACGGTCCACCCGCCGGGCAGCGGCAGTACCTCCGCACGGTAAGGCTCGACCTTCGCCTCGGGTTCCGCGCCGTCGCCAAGAGCGAGCTGGTAGGCCGCCCAGGCGGAGAAGACCGCTGTCGCCAGCAGGGCAGCGGCGCCAAGACGCACACGCGACCGCCCGCGCTCCGCTTCTTCATAACCGGGCGCCGACACGCTTCGAATCGAGCGCGATTCATGCCTCTGCCACGCGCCCATCACGAGGCAGATAGCGCCCGCCAGCCCCACGAACGGGATCCCCCAGTCGGCCATGGGGGGCCGGACTGGCCCGGCGAGGAAGACCTGTGACGTCAGATGAACCGCGGCCAGCACACCGAGCAACACCGCTCCGACCGGGAGGCCCCACCGCCGTGTGCGTGTCAACACCAGCCAGGCGAACATCGGCGCACACAGCAGTGCCGTCGCCACGACGCCGAAGCACGCCCCAGACCAACCCGACCGATGCCACGGCGCGACCGAGACGACTGCGGCGCAATCAGCAAGCAGCAGCCAGCCACGCCACCCCAGCCGGCCGACTCCGCTCGTAGAACCCACCGAGACATCCTCGCCCTCGCCACCTGCGTCATCACGTACCGGTATGTCGCACCGCGCGGCGGCGATCGGCGCGTGGTCGACGCCCAGCTCGCCAACCTCGCCCCTCAGTACCAGGACAAAATGGGTGGCCTTGCCAGCCCGTCCCGCCCTACCTTCTAACTGGATCTTCTTCTCCGACCCACTCACAAGAGGACTTTACCCGCGTGACGCCGCCTGCTCTTTAGACCTGACACCTTCCCCGTGCATCGGTCGCCGACGTCGCCGTCGGCTCTTTTCCCATGCCTTTCGTCAGGTCTTAAGGGAGATCATGTCTACGCGTCCTCATATCGTGCTGTCCCAGACCGTTCGGCGCACGCTCATTCCCCAGCTCGCGTTCCGCTGCGTCCACTGCCATTACGGCCTCGCCAGCACCGGCGACGGGAAGTTCCGCGTCAATGCCAACGGCAAACTTCTCGACATCTGGCTCCTGGTCGCCTGCGTTTCATGCGACCGCACCAGCAAAATCACCATTCACGATCGCGTCCCGGTGCGGTACCTGGATCCGATCCTGCTGACGGGCTACTCCGGCAACCCCTCTTCCCTCGTCGCCCGCGTCCTTCTCGACCCGTTGATCGCCCCGCCCAACCGGTTCGACTCATCCTGGGAACTGCTCGCCCCGTCCCCTCCCGAAAGCCCCTGGCCCGTCCAGGTTTCGGTCATCTTCGACGTCCCCGTGCCCCTTCGCCCCGAACGGCTCATCAACCAGGGGGCTGGGCATCAGCCGCAGGGAGATCGCTCGCCGCGTCAAGATCGGCATTCCGCTGAACCGCAGCACTCACAGGAACTTCTCGTTCGTCCTGCTATGAACCTCCGCCGTGGGCCTGAGCTGGAGCGAGAGGCAAGGTGGCCTTGCCCCGGACTGCATCACGCGGCGGTCGCGCGGTCGCTCATGACCGGGCGCCAACGAAGGTCAGGGCCGGCCCGATACCGGCGACGAAGGTGAACGCCCGGGTGCATACCTCTGGACGTGCAGGTAAGCGGAAGTTGTCAAATGTTCTGAACCGCTTGCCGCGATCGATGCAGGCTCGCACCACCGCAGCCAGGGCAAGGCCCTAGCATTGCCCCATGATCGAGGACTTCGCGGATCGGCTCCTGTGCGACATCGCCGGCCTCGATCCCTGCACAGCGGTCGTCGAGGCTGGCGAGCAGGATGTCGACGGGCTGACCGACTACGGCCCGGAGGGCCACCAGGCCCGCGCCGACCTCGCGGCCCGCGCCCTGCGCGAGCTCGAGATCTTGGGTGAGGCACTGCCGGCCGCGAGCCCGCTGCACGCCCACCTCGCCGAACGGCTGCATACGCGTATCGCCTTTCACGACGCCGGGGAGGACCTGCGCGAACTGCACGCGGCGGCCACCGGTCCGCTCCAGCTCATCCGCCAGGCCGTCGAGGCCGCGGTTCCCAGCCGCGGCGCCGAGGGCGCGGCCTTCGAGGAGGGCTGGGCTCGTGTCGGCGCACGCCTGGCCGCGATCCCCGCAGCCCTCGACGGGTATGCCCGCAGCCTTCTACTCGCCGCCGAGCGCGGCAATCTGCCGGCGCGGCGTCAAGTGGAGCTCGTCACGCAGCGCTGTCGCAACTGGATCGACGACGATGTCGCCCTGGTGGATCGCTACGGCGAGGGGCGTCAGCGGGCGTCGTTGCAGGCCGCAGCGACGGGCGCGAAAGAGGCGTACCAGAAACTGGCCCAGATGCTGACCGCGGACCTAGCACCGCGGGCCGTGACGGAGGAAGCGTTCGGCCAGCAGCGGTACGCCCTCTGGGTGCGCACCCTCCTCGCGACCCAGCCCGACCTGCGCGAGCTGTACGACTGGGGCTGGGACGAGTTCCGAGCGATAGAGGCAGAGCTGATCGCGGAAGCGAAGGCCCTGGGCGGGAGCGTGCCCGAGGTGCTCGCCTGGCTCGCCAGCCCCGACGCACCCGGCACGCTGCACAGCAGGGAGGCGTTCGCCGCGTGGCTGCAGGAGCTGTTGGAGGCCACCACCGAGCGACTGGACGGCGTGTACTTCGACATCCCCGCCCCGCTGCGGCGCATCGTCGCGGTTGACCACGTCGTCCGGCATTGCCTACACCGGGCCGTCGCGGGACCTGACGCGGCCGGGCCGGGTCTGGTGGTCGTTGCCCGAGGACGCAGCGAGTTTCCCCACCTGGATCGCCTACAGCACCGCCTATCACGAGGGCGTTCCCGGCCACCACCTCCACCTCGGCTCCGAGGTCTGCCGGGGAGGCCTCGGGCAGCGGCTGAACCTGCTCGGCGGCCTCTCCGGCAGCCAGGAGGGCTGGGCACTGTACGCCGAGCGGTTCATGGACGAGCTCGGGCTCTATGAACAGCCGGGTGCTCGACTGGGGCATCTATTCATGCAACTCCTGCGGGCGGCACGGGTCGTGCTCGACATTGGCCTACACCTGCGGCTGCCGATGCCGTCTGGCGACAGAGCATTGTGGACGCCGGACGCGGCGCTGAAGCTATTGCGGGACCGCTGTCATCAGGGGCCGTACGCGTCCGCCGAGCTCGCGCGTTACCTGGGCCGGCCAGGGCAGGCGCTGGCCTACAAGGTGGGTGAGCGCGTGTGGCTGGCAGGCCGCTCGTCCTTCCCCGGCGACCGGCGTGCATTCCATCGTCGGGCGCTGGAGCTCGGTTCGCTGGGCTTGGATCAGTTGACGGCCGCCCTCCAGGGTGACCCCGCACCACTCGTGCACCGCAGCTAAACAAGCCAGGGACCGCGCTTGTAGCTGCACCTCCTTGACGTCGGACCAGTCTGAACCAGGGCCAGACTTAACAGCGCGTACGACCTTGGTACATCAACACGGTCATGGTCTATTTCCACGTCCGGATCTGCCGCAGACCGCGCCACAGAGCGTGACCGTTTGCCACGAAGCGCGGCGTCCGGACGTGCCGATGTGAGTGCATCCGTGGGCACACGGCCTGGGCAACACGGCGGACGTCCGGGATCCGGGGTGCGATTCAAGTCCATGTCGTCGGGCTGACTACCTCGGGGCCGGATAGCTCTTACGCAGGCCAGCCACCGTACGGCGGTGTTGTATTCGACGTTTCTCGACCCTTCAGTGCTCGCCATTGCGCGGTATGCCAGCCGCCCCGCACGGCCACCAGCGTCGGGCACGACGCGAACCACGCCAAGGTTCTCCACCGAGACCACTGGGCGAGCCGGCCGATGCGCCCACCTGCCCCGTCCCGCCTCGGAGCCAGACAGCGCTTCCGCAGGTGCCCACGCCGAGTGATCGAGCCCTTGTGGACGGACATCGTGGCCGCTCGTCCTGACGGCGCCCGATTAGAGTTCACGCCACATCAGGCGCGACCTGCCGATTCTCGGTGTCGCTGCCACTTCCCAGTCTTGCAACTAGCCCATCGTGAACCCGGTCAACGTGCCGTCCACGCGGCGTGGCAAGCAGACGAGTGACCAGGTCCACTCACCGCCATGGGATCGACGACGGATCATGTGCTACGGTAGCCGAGTTGCAGTTTTGATTTCCGTAGACGTTTTCCGGCGCCTGATGGGGCATCTGAAACCCATCCAGGCGCTTTTCGTTTTTCGTGTCGTTTCGACGCGGGTGATCAACGCGGCGGCGTAAGGGTCCGCAC
>NZ_JAMOKF010000216.1 GCF_023656545.1 Micromonospora phytophila
CCCGCGCCCGGTCGTCACCGGCTGAACCACCGCGCGGCGGTCGGGCCGACCGCCCGGCTCCAGCCACCGGACGGCGGCGACCACCCAGCGGTGGTCGAGCCGAGGCGGTGGCCGAGCCACGCGCGGCGCGGGTCAGCGGCGTGGGGGCGCCCCGGCGAAGGCGGACCAGGCGGCCGGCGGGAAGAGCAGCGCCGGCCCGGCCGGGTCCTTGGAGTCCCGGACGGCCACCGTTCCCGGGATCACCGCCACCTCCACGCACGCCCCCTCGTCGCCGCTGCGGCTGCTCTTGCGCCATCCGGCCCGGGCCAGCGCCGCGTCGATCGTCGGTGTCATGGTCCTACCGTCCCTTCAGGACTTGGAGGAGCTGGTCGCGGGTGTCCGCCGGGCTGAGGGCGACGGACCGCAGGTGCTCCATGATCTTGGTGCAGGTACGCAGGTCGCCGGGGCGGTCGAGAACCATCTGACCGGCCACCGTCTCCACCGAGGCGATGATCGGGTCCTCCGGGTCGGCGAACTCCAGGATGTGCAGCGAGCCGCGGGTGCCCCGGTGGTAGCCCGCCGCGAGGGGGATCACCTGGACGGTGATGTTGGGCAGCTCGCCCATCTTGAGCAGGTGTTGCAGCTGCGCCTCCATCACCGAGCGGTCACCGACCGGCCGCAGCAGCGCGCCCTCGTCGATGATCGCGTCCAGGATGGGCGGCTCGTCGGCGGTGAGCCGCTGCTGCCGGTCGAGCCGGAGCTGCACCCGCTGCTCGACCTGGTCGTCGCCGAGGGTGTGCGGGCCGCCCCGCATCACGCCCCGGATGTAGTCGGCGGTCTGGAGCAGCCCCGGCACTACGGAGGGCTCGAAGTTGGCGATCCCCGTCGCCTCGGCCTCCAGGGCGATGAAGTCGATGGTGCGCCGGTCCAGCAGGTACGAGTAGGACACCCACCAGCCGGGCTTGCGCGCGTCCTTGGCCAGCTGCACGGCCGCCGCGACCTCGTCCGCGCCGACGCCGTAGAGGGTGAGCAGGGCGCGCACGGTGGCCGGACTGACCAGGGTCTGCGCGTTCTCGTAGCGGGACAGGGTGCTGCGGGTGCTGTTGATCTCGTCCGCCGCCGCCTCCAGGGTGAGGCCGGCGGCCTCCCGGTGGGTGCGCAGCGCGATGCCCAGTCGGCGGGCGCGGGCGGTCTTGGGTGCCATGGATCGATCGTCGCACATCTTCTCGGGAATCTGTACATGAGAGAACGTCGATGAGAGTTGCATTCACGGCTGTAAAGGTGTCAATCTGTTGTCGCGTCCTCACTGCCGGTTGTCGTGGCGACGGCGGCGGTGAGCGACCGGAGGGGAAGGGGCGCGCGGCGATCGGGTTTCTCCCCCGTACCCGATCGCCGCGTGCCACGCCCCTGGCCCGCCACCGGAAAGGACTCGACGTGCGTACTGGTCAGCAGCCCCGCACCGACCGCACCGCCGGCTCGGCTCTGACGCGGTTCCTGGTGGTGCTCACCGACGTGCGCCCGGTCGACGGCGGTGACCGTGACGAACGCGCCTGCCCGGAGCGGCGCCGGCAGGTCGTCGGCGCGAGCAGCCGGGAGGCGGCCGACCGGATCGCCGGCGCGTTCATGGCGCTGGGCATGGTGCGGGCCGGCCGACAGCGGGTCAAGGTGATCGCCATCGGCCGGCGGCACGCCCGCGGTTGACCCCGGCGGGCGGAAAGCCCGGCCCGGCGGCAGGCGTGGCCCGGCGCCCCGCCGGGCCGTCCGGCCGGCGCCGCGTCAGAGCAGCTTGCGCCGCTTGAGGTACGCCACCAGGTCGTCGTAGACGCCACCCTCGTTGGCGAACATCGCCACGTTGCGGGCGGTGGCCATCCAGGGCCGCGTCGAGGGCCGGACCTCCTTCACCGCCCGCTCCAGGTCCCGCTGCTCGATCATCCGCACCTCGCCGCTGCGCACGGAGTCGGCCATCGCGAACTCGGCGGCCGTCTCGCAGAGGTGGGCCAGGTCGGCGCCGGAGTAGTCCTCGGTGGCCGCCACGATCTTCCGCAGGTCGATCCCGGCGATCGGCCGCTCCCGCAGGTGGTACTCCAGGATCGACCGGCGGGCCTCGGCGTCCGGCGGCAGCACCAGCACCACCCGGTCGAGCCGACCCGGGCGGCGCAGCGCCGGGTCCACGTCCCACGGGGTGTTGGTGGCGGCCAGCACGAAGACGCCCTCGTTGTTGCCCTCCATCCCGTCCAGCTCGGCCAGCAGCTGGTTGCCCAGCGTCCGCATCGAACTCGAACCGACCTGGGAACGCTTGTGGCCCAGCGCGTCGACCTCGTCGAGGAAGAGCACGCAGGGCGCGTTGCGGCGGGCCGCCTCGAACAGCTCGTGCAGGTTCCGCTCGGAGTTGCCCATCCACATGTCCAGCACGTCCACGATGGAAAGCGAGATGAACTTGGCCCCCATCTCGCCGGCGACGGCGCGGGCCAGGAAGGTCTTGCCGCAGCCCGGCGGGCCATAGAGCATCAGGCCGCCGCGCAGGCTCTTGCCGTACATCTTCCGCAGCTGCGGGTTGCGCAGCGGGCCGAGGAAGGCCAGCTCCAGCCGCTCCTTCACCGCCGACATGCCGCCCACGTCGGCCAGCCGGATCCCCGAGTTCTCCACGTCGTACACCCGGTCGGCGTCGCCGGCCACCGGTTCCGGCTCGTCGCCGGCGCGGGCGAAGCGCGGCGGCACGACATCGGCCAGCTCCTGCTCGTAGGCGGCGAGCGGGTCGTCGCCGGCGGTCGCGGCCGGACCGCCCGGACCGCCCGGACCGCCCGGCGCCGGCCGCTGCGCGGGCGGCCGCGGGCCCGCCGGGGTCGGCGTCGGCGGTGGGGGTACGGAGCCGCCCAGCGCCCGCTGCATCAACGCCTGCGCCGGTCCGCTGCCCGGATCCCGGGCGAGCGCCTGCCCGATCTGCGCGATCGCCTCGCCGGCCCGGCCGGCGTCCAGCAGCAGCGAGGCCAGGTGCAGCCGCAGCGGCAGGTCGTCCGGGCGGGCGTCGAGGGCCGCCGACAGCGAGTCGATCAGTGGATCAGGGCTCATAGGACGAGCAGCGTAATGGGCGGCAAGCCCGCTCACCGCCCCGGATTCTCGCCATTGTCGTTACGCTACGTATATGTCTCGTTGACCGATTGCCGCAGCCAGCCGTGTCTCCCCGGGTATCGGCATCCGGCCCTCGCCACGCACAGTAAGGTCAACCGGGTGAGCACCACCGGCGAGGACGCCGATCCCACAGTCGCGTACGAAGAGGTGACCTCCAGTGACCACCCCAGGTAGGACCCGTGTGGCGATCGTCTTCGGCGGCCGCAGCCCGGAACACGGCATCTCCTGCGTCAGCGCCGGCAGCGTTCTCGGCGCGCTGGACCCGGACGAGTTCGAGGTGGTGCCGGTGGGCATCACCCGGGCCGGTCAGTGGGTGCTGACCACCGGCGACCCGGCCCAGTTGGCGATCAACGCCCGGCGACTGCCGGAGATCACCGCGGCGTCCGGGACGGACATCGTGCTGCGCGCCGACCCGACCGGCAACGGGCTGATGGTGCTCGACCCGACCGAGGGCCCCCGGGCGCTCGCCGACGTCGACGTGGTCTTCCCCGTGCTGCACGGCGCGTACGGCGAGGACGGCACCATCCAGGGCATGCTGGAGATGGCCGGTATCCCGTACGTGGGGGCGAACGTCTTCGCCTCCGCCGCGGCGATGGACAAGGAGTTCACCAAGAAGCTCTGTGCCGCCGAGGGCATCCCGGTGGGCCCGTACGCGGTGCTGCGCAACGGGATGACGCTCGGCGAAAAGGAGAAGCAGCGCCTCGGCCTGCCGGTCTTCGTAAAGCCGTCCCGGGCCGGCTCCTCGTTCGGCATCACGAAGGTCGACGACTGGGCGGACCTGGACGCCGCCGTCGCCACCGCCCGCCAGATCGACCCGAAGGTGCTCGTCGAGGGCGCGGTCATCGGCCGCGAGATCGAGTGCGGCGTGCTGGAGGGCGAGGCCGGGGGCGCGCCGGAGGCGTCCGTGCTCGCCGAGGTCCGGGTGGTCGGTGACTACGACTTCTACGACTTCGAGGCGAAGTACATCGACTCGGAGACCGCCTGCGAGTACGACATCCCGGCCGGCCTGCCCGAGCGGGTGACCCGCCAGATCCAGGAGTACGCCGTGCGCGCCTTCACCGCGCTCGACTGCGCCGGCCTGGCCCGGGTCGACTTCTTCGTCACCCCGGAGCTGGACGTCTACCTCAACGAGATCAACACGATGCCGGGCTTCACGCCGACGTCGATGTTCCCGCGGATGTGGGCCGCCGCCGGCCTGGAGTACCCGAAGCTGGTCAACCGCCTCATCCGCACCGCCCTGCACCGCGGCGTCGGCCTGCACTAAACCCCACCCCCACGTCAAGATCCGCGCACTTGCACGGAAAGAGTGGCCTCCCGAGCGTGGGAGACCACTCTTTCCGTGAAAATGCGCACTGGGCGCGGGCGTTGCGCGGCAGGTGGGGGTGGGTCAGCCCTGGCAGCCGGTGGGGACGGGGGCGGCGGAGGGCACCGAGGCCACGATCGTGTCGGAGATCGGAGACACCCACTGCAACGCCTGCCCGTAGGAGCGCGGCACGCGCACCGCGACCGCGGTCTCCCGGTCCACCGTGGTGAGCACGGTGGCGTCGGTCTCCTCCTTGGCGTACCAGCAGACCTTGTTGACCAGCCAGACGTCGTCGGTGGCCCCGACGGTCGGCTCGGCGCCGCCGCAGGTCAGGGTGAGCGCCGGGTCGCCGTACGCGGCGTTCTGCTCGGGGCCGGCGGTGACCGGGCGCTGCTGGAGGTCCTTGACGGTCGGCGGAAGCTGCGACAGCAGGGCGCGGCAGAGCACGGCGGGCCGTTCGGGCAGCGCCGGCGCGGCCATCTCGACCGGGGCGGTGGACTGGGCGCGGGCGGTGGTGGCCGTCGGGCTCGGCGT
The DNA here is from genome assembly GCF_023656545.1 of Micromonospora phytophila. Taxonomy (GTDB): domain Bacteria; phylum Actinomycetota; class Actinomycetes; order Mycobacteriales; family Micromonosporaceae; genus Micromonospora; species Micromonospora phytophila. The sequence continues at coordinate 4,946 of NZ_JAMOKF010000216.1, forward strand.
GGCGGCCGGCTCGTCCGGGGAAAGCCCGGCGAAGGCCAGCCCGGCCACCAGCACGGTCACCGGCAGCGCCACCAGCGTCGCGATCAGGGCCGCGCGGCGGGTCGTCCGGTCCGAGGTCGGCTTCTGCGGGTCCGTCTCGCGAGACTGGGCGGAATCGGTCATGGGAGAGTCAGTGATCTTGTCCACTTACAGGCGCACCACCGAACACGTGAGGGTGCGGGTGATGCCGGGCACCATCTGCACCTTGCTGACGATCAGTTTGCCGAGTTCGTCGACGGTGTTCGCCTCGGTGAGGACGACCACGTCGTAGGGCCCGGTGACGGCGTCGACCCGTACCACGCCGGCAAGGTCCGCGATGAGACCGGCCACGTCACGCGCCCTGCCGACCTCGGTCTGGATGAGGATGTACGCCTGAACCACGACTCGACCTCCGTCCGTCGCCGCCCTGGAGCGGCCCGAAGGGAGAAAGTACCTTACGGACCAGGTCTGATCCCTATCGGTGGTCAAGGAGAAGCAGTGAGCGAGCGCGGCGGAGTGACGGCATGAGCGTCGCGGGGGTCGGGGAGTTCGGCCTGATCGACCGGGTGACCGCCCGGTTGTCGTACGGATCGACCGTGCTGCTCGGTCCGGGGGACGACGGGGCCGTGGTGACGGCCCCGGACGCCCGGGTCGTCGCCTCGACCGACGTGCTGGTGGACGGGCGGCACTTTCGGCGGGACTGGTCGTCGGCGCGGGACGTCGGCCACCGGGCGGCGGCGGCGAACCTGGCCGACATCGCGGCGATGGGGGCGCAGCCGACCGCCCTGCTGGTGGCCCTCTGCATGCCGCCGGAGCTGGAGACCGCGTGGGCCGAGGAGCTCGCCGACGGGCTGGCCGCGGAGGCGGCGAAGGTGGGCGCGAGCGTGGTCGGCGGGGACATGTCGGCCAGCCCGACCCTGACCATCGCGGTCACCGCCCTCGGCGACCTCGGCGGCCGGGCGCCGGTGACGCGTTCGGGCGCACGCCCCGGGGACGTGCTGGCCCTGGCCGGCCGGATCGGGTACGCGGCGGCCGGGCTGACCGTGCTCTCCCGCGGCTTCCGCACCCCCCGCCTGCTGGTGGAGGCGTGCCGGCGGCCGGAGGTCCCGTACGCCGCCGGGCCGCACGCCGCCCGGCTCGGCGCCACCGCCATGATCGACGTGTCGGACGGGCTGCTCGCCGACCTCGGGCACGTGGCGAAGGCCAGCGGGGTCGCCGTCGACGTGCGCCGGGACGCCTTCGAGGTGCCCCGGCAGATGCGCGACGCCGCACAGGCGCTCGGCGTCGACCCGTACACCTGGCTCCTCGGCGGGGGCGACGACCACGCGCTGGCCGCGACCTTCCCGGCGGCGGTGGCGCTGCCGCCCGAGTGGCGGCCGATCGGCCGGGTGACGGAGGGCTCGGGCGTGACCGTCGACGGCGGGCCGTACGACGGGCCGACCGGCTGGGACCACTTCCGGTAAGGGCCGGCGGTGGTCGTACCCTTTACTACCGTGAGTGAGATCGAGATCCACGTCGAGCGTTTCGACTCCCCGGTCGCGCAGCGGCTGATCCGCGCCGCGCTGGCCGACCTCGGCGTCCGGTACGGCGGCAGCGGGGACGAGACGCCGGTCGAGGCCGGCGAGTTCGAGCCGCCCGCCGGCGCCTTCCTCGTCGCCCTGCTCGACGGCGAGCCGGTCGGCTGCGGCGGGTGGCGCAGCCACGGTGACGCGGGTGACACCGCCGAGCTGAAGCGGATGTACACCGCCCCGGCGGCCCGGGGCCGGGGCGTGGCCCGGGCGGTGCTGGCGGCGGTGGAGCGCTCGGCCCGGGAGCACGGACGCAAGCGGATCGTCCTGGAGTGCGGCGACAAGCAGCCCGAGGCGATCGCCATGTACATCTCGGCCGGCTACGAGCGGATCCCCAACTTCGGCTTCTACAAGGACGCCCCGGGCTGCCTCTCCTTCGGCCGCACCCTCTGAGGCATCCCCGGGCCGTCCGGCCGCGCCACACCCCGTCCGGCCGACTGCGACCGGCCGCGCCAGGGCCGGTCGTTCAGGGGCCGGCCGTGCCAAGGCCGGGAGACTGCTCGCGCCAGGGCCGGGAGGCCGGCCGTGCCAGGGCCGGGAGGCCGGCCGGCGGGGCGGGCGGGCTCAGGCGGTCGTGATCCGGATCTGTTCGGCGGCCTTGCCGGCGGCGCTGGTCGCCGCCGCGGGGTCGGCGCCCCAGGCCAGCACGTGGCCGCTGCGCCGCAGCGAGGAGGTCACCTCGGTCACGGTGTCGCCGACCGCCACGTCGAGCTGCACGTCGAGCACCCCCGGCACCCGCCGGGCCTGACGCAGCCCGTCGACGGCGGTGACCGTGCCGGGCGGGGCCAGCAGGAACTCCACCGCCGCCGCCCCGGTCGGCCGGGCCGGCACGGCGGGCCGCTGCCCGCACAGCGTCCGCAGGTAGGCCTCGATGAACCCGCACTCGTACGCGATCGACATCAGCGCGGTGATCATGTCGCCGGGCAGCCGGGCCGCGCACTCGACCAGGGTGGGCCCGCCGGCGGAGATGATCCACTCGCTGTGCAGCGTCCCGGTGCGGAAGTCCGCGGCGGTGGCCAGCCGGGTGGCCACGTCGAGCAGCTCCCGGCGGGTGGCCTCGGGCAGCGCGGTCGGAACGGTGTGCCCGGTCTCCACCGGTGAGCGCCCCGGCAGCACCCGCTTGTCGGTGACGTTGCCGAAGCACACCTCGCCGTCGACGACCAGCAGCTCGACGCTGTGCTCCCGGCCGTCGACCAGCTCCTCGACGAGGACGCCGGTGGGCAGCCCGCGCCCCGTCGCCTCCGGCGGCTCCTCGGGCGAGGCGGTCCCCGCCCACGCCTGCGCGACCTGCCCCGGGTCGGTGATGAGCTGCACGCCGAGGCTGCCCGAGCGGCGGGTCGGTTTCAGCACGCACCGGCCGCCGTGTCGGCGGGCGAACGCGGTCGCCTCGTCGGGGGAGTCGACCAGGGCGAAGTCCGGGTTGGTCAGCCCGGCGTCGGCGGCGAGCAGCCGCATCCGGTGCTTGTCGGAGAAGATGTCCGCGGCCTCGGGCCCGGCGCCGGGCAGACCGAGCGCGGCGGCGAGCCGGGCGGCGCCGCCGACGGCGTACTCCAGGCCGGGCATGACCAGCCGGGCGGCCGAGAGGCCCGGTTCGCGGGCGACCAGCGCCTGCGCGTCGAGCCCGGTCTGGTACTCGGCCGGCACCACCCGGGAGATGAAGGGCATCGCGCGGGCTTTGTGTGCCAGGCCCCGGCGTTCGATGACGTCGGGTTCCTCGACCAGGACGACGCTGCCGGCCGGGAGTTCCTCGCTGAACAGGCGCAGCATGCCCAGGGAGGCCCCGACCATGATCATCTCGTCTCGGCCCAGGTCCAGCTGCACCAGTCGTCCTCCGCGCTCGTTCCCCGTCACGCCGCGCGACCTCATCCGGACGCCCGGCGCAGGAAGACCCTAACCGGGCACCGGTCGCGCGTCGATTCCCCGTCGCGTACCCGTCACCGCAGCCGCCCGGACACGACAGAGCCGGCGGACCACGAGGGTCCGCCGGCAATGACGAGTCTGAAGGTAAGGGCTACCGCGTCAGGCGCGGGTGACCTTGCCAGCCTTGATGCAGGAGGTGCAGACCTGCAACTTCTTGGTGTTGCCGCCACCGGCCGGGGTACGCACCGACTGGATGTTCGGGTTCCAGCGGCGGTTGGTCCGCCGGTGCGAGTGGGACACGTTGTGGCCGAAGCCCGGTCCCTTGCCACAGACGTCGCACACGCTAGCCACGGGATACTCCTGGGATTGAAACGTTCATGAGGTCGCCGCCAGGCGCTGCCCGGGCAACCCTGTCAGGTTACCCGATGACCGGCCCAACCGACCAACCGCCCCGGTCGGGGGCCCTGGCAGTGGGGGCTGTCACAGCACGACGCGGTCACGGACGCCCGGCCCGCGCCGTCCCTCGAACACCGCCGTACGGAGGGACGCGACCATGAGGGTAGTGCTGGCCGGAGCCTCCAACGCGATCGGGTCCCCGCTCACCCGTCGGCTCCTCGCCGCTGGCCACGAGGCGGTCGGCATCACCCGCAGCGGCACCGCCGCCGACCGCCTGTGGGACGCCGGGGTCCGCCAGGCGCGTCCGTCCCGCGCCGCCGGGCCGGACACGCCGTAGTAGCGACACCCGCCGACCCCGGCGGGTGTCCGTGCGCGCCAGTAGGCTTCTCGCCGTGCTGGACACCCTCGACGCCGCTGCGGTCCGCCGCTGGTGTGCGGGCGGGCTGGCCGCGCTCAAGCGACACCAGGGCGAGATCGACGACCTGAACGTCTACCCGGTCCCCGACGGCGACACCGGCACCAACATGGTGCTCACTCTCACCTCGGCGCAGCAGGCGCTGGCGATGGACCTCGACACCCTGCCCGACGGCGGGCCCACCCCGCACGGGCACGCGCTGCGGCTGATGGCCCGGGGAGCGCTGCTCGGCGCCCGGGGCAACTCCGGGGTGATCCTGTCGCAGATCCTGCGCGGCTTCGCCGACGCGGCCGCCGCCGTGCCGGCCGTGCGGGGCCGGGAGTTGGCCACCGCGCTGCGCGACGCCGCCACCGCCGCCTACGCCGCGGTCGCTCGCCCGGTCGAGGGCACG
>NZ_JAMOKF010000217.1 GCF_023656545.1 Micromonospora phytophila
CGACGGCGCCGTCGCGGTCCAGCTCGCCGGTCGGGTACGCCTGCTGCGTCCCGCCTGGCGCTGAGCCACCGGCTCCCCGGGCCGCCCCGCCCGTCCGCCGCCGATGGCGCGCACGGCCGCGTCGCGCCCCACCCGGCTCCTCCGGCACCGAAACGTCCGCCCCGGCCCCGGCTGGCGGATCCGTTCGGGTCACGTCCCGACCCGGCTCGTCCCGCACTCGAACTCCCCCGCCGGCTCCGGCTGGCGGATCCCGTCGGGTACGGCAGGATCGACGCATGGATCTCGGACTGACCGACCGGGTGTACGTGCTGACCGGCGCCTCCCGCGGGCTCGGCTACGCCACCGCGCGGTGTCTCGTCGCCGACGGCGCGCGGGTGGTGCTCTCCGCCCGGGACGCCGACGCGGTGGCCGCCGCCGCGCAGCGCCTCGGCGGGCCGGACCGGGTGCTCGGGCTGGGCGCCGACCTCGCGGACCCGGAGACGCCGGAGCGCCTGGTGACAGCGGCGCGGACACACTTCGGCCGGCTCGACGGGGCGCTGGTCTCGGTCGGGGGTCCGCCGCCGGGCAGCGCCGCGTCCGTGACCGACGAGCAGTGGCGCCACGCCTTCGAGACCGTGTTCCTCGGCACCGTCCGCGCGGTGCGCACCGTGGCCGCCACCCTGGCCGCAGGTGGCGGCGGGGCGATCGGCCTGGTCCTGTCCACCTCGGCGCGCGGACCGCTGCCTGGGCTGGGCATCTCCAACGGACTGCGCCCCGGCCTGGTCGGGATGGCCAAGGACGTCGCCGACGAGTACGGCCCCCGGGGCGTACGGGTGGTGGGCCTGCTGCCCGGGCGGATCATGACCGATCGCAACGTGGAGCTCTTCGCCGCCACCGGCGACCCGGAGCGGGCCCGTGCGGAGGCCGAGGCGGGCATTCCGCTGCGCCGGATCGGCGAGCCGGCGGAGTTCGGTCGGGTGGCCGCCTTCGTGCTCTCCCCCGCCGCGAGCTACCTGACCGGGATCACCGTGCCGGTCGACGGCGGCGCGCTGCGGGGCCTGTGATGGCCGGCTCCGCCCGCCACCGCTCCGACCGGCCGCGACCGGGCCCGACCCGCGAGCAGCTCGCCGCCGCCGCGGAGCGGACCCTCCCGGACGTCATCGCGCCCGGACTGGACGTGCTCTTCGTCGGGATCAACCCCGGCCTCTGGTCGGCCGCGACGGGATGGCACTTCGCCCGTCCCGGCAACCGCTTCTGGCCGGCCCTGCACCGGGGCGGATTCACGCCACGGCTGCTGCACCCCAGCGAACAGCACGAGCTGCCCGGGCTCGGCCTCGGCATCACCAACATGGTGGCGCGGGCCAGCGCCCGCGCCGACGAGCTGACCGCCGCCGAACTGGTCGACGGGGCGGAGATCCTCACCGGCAAGGTGCAGCAGTACCGGCCCCGGTGGGTGGCGGTGGTCGGGGTGACCGCCTACCGGATCGGATTCGCCCGGCCGAAGGCGGCCTTCGGCCCGCAGCCCGAGCCGCTGGCCGGCGCCCGGCTCTGGGTGCTGCCCAACCCCAGTGGCCTGAACGCCCACTTCACCCCGGTGACCCTCGGCGCCGCGTTCGCGGAGCTGCGGGCGGCGGTCATCGCCGGCTGACCGGTCAGTTGGCGGCGGCGGGGGGCAGCGCCTCGTCGGCGAGGTACGGCCGCAGCGGCGGCACGGCCACCGGTTCGGGGCCCGTCGCGTCGACGTACGGGGTGGGCGAGTCGGCCACCGCGAACTGGGTCCGGTAGAGCTCGGCGTAGAGACCCCCGACGGCGACCAGTTCCTCGTGCCGGCCCCGCTCGACGATCCGACCACCGTCGAGGACGAGGATCTGGTCGGCGTCCCGCACCGTGGAGAGCCGGTGCGCGATCACCAGCGCGGTACGCCCGGTCAGCGCGACCGACAGCGCCCGCTGCACCGCCGCCTCGCTCTCGGAGTCGAGGTGGGCGGTGGCCTCGTCGAGGATCACGATCGACGGGGCCTTGAGCAGCAGTCGGGCGATGGCGATGCGCTGCTTCTCGCCGCCGGAGAAGCGGTAGCCGCGTTCCCCGACGGTGGTCTCCAGCCCGTCGGGCAGCGACCGGACCAGGTCGGCGACCTGCGCGCCGGCCAGCGCCGCCCAGATCTCGTCGTCGGTGGCGTCCGGCTTGGCGTAGCGCAGGTTCTCGGCGATGGTCTCGTGGAACAGGTGCGAATCCTGGGTGACGACGCCGATCTCGTCGCGCAGCGAGTCGAGGGTCGCGTCGCGGACGTCGACCCCGCCGACCAGCACCTGGCCGTCGGTGACGTCGTAGATGCGGGAGATGAGCATGGACAGCGTCGACTTACCGGCGCCGGACGGCCCGACCAGCGCCACCATCTGCCCCGGCTCGACGCTGAACGAGACGCCCCGCAGCACCGGCTCGTTGACCGTACGGTCCAGCGCGGCGACCTCCTCGAGGGAGGCCAGCGAGACCTCGGCGGCGCTGGGGTAGCGAAACCGCACGTCGCGGAACTCGACCCGGCCGTTGCCCCGGGGCACCGGGACCGCGTCGGGCTCCTCCTCGATCGTCGGCTTCAGATCGAGCACCTCGAAGACCCGGTCGAAGGAGACCAGCGCGCTCATCACGTCCACCCGGACGTTGGAGAGCGCGGTCAGCGGGCCGTAGAGACGGGTCAGCAGCAGCGCGAGGGTCACGACGGTGCCGGCGCTGACGCTGCCGGTGACGGCGAGCCAGCCGCCGAGGCCGTAGGTGAGGGCCTGGGCCAGCGAGGCGACCAGCAGCATCGCCACGAAGAAGGTGCGCGAGTACATGGCGGACTGGATGCCGATGTCGCGCACCCGCTCGGCCCGCCCGGCGAACCGCTGCGCCTCGACTTCCGGGCGGCCGAAGAGCTTGACCAGCAGCGCCCCGGAGACGCCGAAGCGCTCGGTCATCGTCGCGTTCATCTTCGCGTCGAGGTTGTACGACTCCCGGGTGATCTCGGCGAGCCGCTTGCCGACCCGGCGGGCCGGGATGATGAAGACCGGCAGCAGGACCAGCGAGAGCGCGGTGATCTGCCAGGAGAGGGTGAACATCACGGCGGCGGTGAGCAGCAGTTGGATGACGTTGCTGACCACGCCGGAGAGCGTGGAGGTGAACGCCCGCTGGGCGCCGAGCACGTCGTTGTTGAGCCGGCTCACCAGCGCGCCCGTCTGGGTGCGGGTGAAGAACTGCAGCGGCATCCGTTGGACGTGGTCGTAGACCCGGGTGCGCAGGTCGAGGATGATCCCCTCGCCGATCCGGGCCGAGTACCACCGCTGGGCGAGGGAGAGCAGCGCGTCGACCACCGCCAGCGCCGCGATGACGAGCGCCAGCCGCACGACCAGTGCGCCGGCGTCCGGGCCGCCGCGGCTGATCCCGTCGATCACGTGGCCTGCGAGCACCGGGGTGGCGACCCCGATCGTCGCCGCGAGGACCACGGTGACGAGGAAGACGATGATGTCGCGGCGGTAGGGGCGGGCGAAGGCGACGATCCGGTGGGCGACGCCGCGCTTGAGCCGGTGGGCGGAGACCTCGTCGCGGCTGCGCATCGACCGGAGCATGCTCCAACCGGCCATGCCGCCACCGGCCATCGGGTTGGACACTGCTCACCTCCGGGTCGTCGGGCTGACCGCACCGTCAGGTCAATTCTCCCGACGACTCTGACAACCTCGGTCGTAACCCGGATCTTCCCGAACGGTCCTTACTATTCTCCCCGGCCGGCGAGGTCACGCAGCCGGCGGGTCTGCGCCTCCCGCTCGGCCCGCTGCTGCTCCGCGGCGGACCGGCCGCCGGCACCGGCCAGCAGGGCCTTGATCTCCACCACCGCGTCCCGGTTGTTGGCCAGCAGCCCGGCGGTTAGGTCACGCACCGCGCCGTCCAGCTCGGCGGCCGGCACCACGAGGGTGGCCAGGCCGATCCGGTCGGCCTCGGCGGCGTCCATCCGCCGGCCGGTGGCGCAGATCTCCAACGCGCGGGCGTAGCCGACCAGGTCGACGAGCCGCTTCGTGCCGGCGAGATCCGGGACCAGACCGAGCGTCACCTCGGCCATGGACAGCTTGGCGTCCTCGGCGAGCACGCGCAGGTCGCAGGCGAGCGCCAGCTGGAAGCCGGCGCCGATCGCGTGCCCCTGCACGGCGGCGACCGAGATGACGTCGGGTCTGTGCAGCCAGGTGAAGCCGCCCTGGAACTCCGCGATCCGGTCGGCGCACTCCTGCTCGGGCAGGGTGGCGAGCTCGGCGAAGGAGCCCGGCCCGGACGCGCCGGCCACCGCCAGGTCGAGGCCGGCGGAGAATGCCCGCCCCTCGCCGCGGACGACCACGACGCGCACGTCACCGGGGAGATCCCGGGAGAAGTCGCTCATCGCGCGCCACATCGCCGGGGTCTGGGCGTTCAGCACGTCGGGCCGGCACAACGTCACTGTCGCGACCGGCCCGTCGCAATCCAGCCGTACCCCGGCCACCTCGGCGGTCACCGGGCGGCCCGGGGCGCGGCGCTGATGGACGACGCGGGTGGGCGGATCACGCCTTCTTGCGGCGCCGGGCGCCGCCGCGCTGCCGCAGCTGCACCCCGGACTCGGTCAGCACCCGGTGGATGAACCCGTAGGAACGGCCGGTCGAGGCCGCGAGCGCGCGGATGCTCTCACCCGAGGTGTACCGCTTTACCAGGTCCTTGGCGAGCGTCTGACGCTCGGCTCCGATGATCCGGCGACCCTTCTCAGTGCTGGTGGCTGTGCCAGTGGCTGCCATGCTGTGTCCTCACGTCCCAGACTGTGCGGTTCGGATACGGTCCCACCTATTAGACCGCCTCGAACGATCATGCGCCAGATATCAACTCTTCGCCAACCGACACGCTATGCATTGTCAACTTCCCGATAGGGTGACCTTGCCGACCCCGCCGCCGCCCGTCCACCGGGCCGCTCCGGACGCGACGCGCCGACGCGCCGTAGCCTCGCTGGCGTGATCGACCTCTTCGGCACCGCAGCGGGTGCGGCCGTGGTGTTCGCCGCCACCGACATCGACGACATCGTCATCCTGACCCTGTTCTTCGTGGCGGCCCGCACCACGGGAAGGCCCCGTACCTGGCAGATCGTGGCCGGGCAGTACCTGGGCATCGGCGCGCTCGCGCTGGCCAGCGCGGTGGTCGCCGCCGGCCTGCTGGTGGTGCCCGACCCGTGGACCGGCCTGCTCGGCCTGCTGCCGATCGCGCTCGGCGTCCGCGCGCTGCTCGACTCCGACGACGACGAGACGCCGACGGTGGTGACCGGCACGGTCGGGGTGGCCGGGGTGACGATCGCCAACGGCGCCGACAACGTGGCCGTCTACGTGCCGGTGTTCCGCGCCCTCGGACCGGCCGACAGCGCGGTCTTCCTGCTGGTGTTCGGGGGACTCATCGCGCTTTGGTGCGCCGCCGCGGCGTGGCTGGGCCGGCATCCCCGGGTGGTCCGGGTGGTCGAACGGGCCGGCCACTGGCTGGTCCCGGCGATCTTCGTGGCCATCGGCGTGGTCATCCTGGTCACCTCCGGCGTCGTCGGCCACCTGTTCGACCTGCTCCACTGACCTGGGCGCCGCGCCGCCGCTGGCGGGCGCCCCACCCGGTCCGCAGAGCGCGCGCCGCGACGGCGGCGGTCAGGCCAGCTCGACCAGTTCGAGGAGGTCGTCGCTCCAGGCGTCCTCGTCGCCGTCGGGGAGCAGGATCGCGCGGTCGGGCTTGAGCGCCAGCACCGCGCCCGGGTCGTGGGTGACCAGCACGATCGCGCCCGGGTAGTTGGCGATGGCGTCGAGCACCTGCTCCCGGCTGACCGGGTCGAGGTTGTTGGTCGGCTCGTCCAGCAGCAGCACGTTGGCCCCGGAACAGACCAGGGTGGAGAGCGCGAGCCGGGTCTTCTCCCCGCCGGAGAGCACGCCGGCCGGCTTGTTCACGTCCTCGCCGGAAAAGAGGAACGCGCCGAGGATCTTGCGCAGGTCGGTGTCGGACTGCTCGATGGCGGCGGCCCGCATGTTCTCCAGCACTGTCCGCTCGACGTCCAGGGTCTCGTGCTCCTGGGCGTAGTAGCCCAGCCGCAGCCCGTGCCCGGCGTGCACCTCGCCGGTGTCCGGCTTGAGCAGGCCGCCGAGCATCCGCAGCAGGGTGGTCTTGCCGGCGCCGTTGAGCCCGAGGATGGCGACCCGGGAACCACGGTCCACCGCGACGTTCACGTCGGTGAAGATCTCCAGGGAGCCGTACGACTTGGAGAGGCCGGTCGCGGTCAGCGGGGTCTTGCCGCACGGCGCCGGGTTGGGGAAGCGGACCTTCGCCACCTTGTCCGAGACGCGTACCTCCTCCAGGCCGGAGATCAGCTTCTCGGCGCGGCGGGCCATGTTCTGCGCGGCGACCGTCTTGGTGGCCTTCGCCCGCATCTTGTCGGCCTGCGCCATCAGCGCGCCGGCCTTCTTCTCGGCGTTGGCCCGCTCGCGGCGGCGGCGGCGCTCATCGGTCTCCCGCGCCTCCAGGTACGCCTTCCAGCCCAGGTTGTAGACGTCGACCACGGAGCGGGTGGCGTCGAGGAACCAGACCTTGTTGACCACCGACTCCAGCAGCGAGCCGTCGTGGGAGATCACGATCAGGCCGCCCTTGTGGTTGGCGAGGAAGCTGCGCAGCCAGGTGATCGAGTCGGCGTCGAGGTGGTTGGTGGGCTCGTCGAGCAGCAGAATGCCGCCGCCGTTCTCGCCGGCGTCGCGGAACAGGATCCGGGCCAGCTCGATGCGGCGGCGCTGACCGCCGGAGAGGGTGCCGATGGTCTGCGCGAGGGCCCGGTCGGGCAGGCCGAGGTTGGCGCAGATCCGGGCCGCCTCGGCCTCGGCGGCGTACCCGCCGAGGGAGGCGAACTGGTCCTCCAGGGCGCCGTAGCGGCGGACCAGCTTGTCGCTGGAGTCGTCGGCGAGCTTGGCCTCGATCTCCTTCATCTGGGCCATCAGCACGTCCAGGCCGCGGGCGGAGAGCACCCGGTCCCGCCCGGTGACCTCCAGGTCACCGGTACGCGGGTCCTGCGGCAGGTAGCCGATCGCGCTGCGCCGGTCGATCTGCCCGGCGTACGGCTGACCCTCTCCCGCCAACACCTTCAGGGTGGTGGTCTTGCCGGCGCCGTTGCGGCCGACCAGGCCGATCCGGTCACCCGGCTGCACCCGCAGCGTGGTGTCGGACAGCAGGATCCGGGCGCCGGCGCGCAGCTCCAGGCCGGTGGCAGTGATCATTTAGGAGGACTCGCTCTCGGGGTCTGGAAGGGCTGACTCAGGGCACGCGAAAGCGCCGGCGAGCACGAGGGGGCACGTCGGCGCGGGGGCGGTTCAGCCTTCGCAGAGCAGCACGACGGCAAGTGTACCGGGCCTCGCCCGACGCCCCGTCGGATTACCTTGCAAGATCATCGGGTACCGAAACGCCGTCCGGACCCGGTCCGGTACCGCAACCACCAAAACTGGATCAAACGGTGATCGGGGTAGACATGGAGCTGAACGAGAACGCGCGGATCGACACCAGTCAGGTGGACGACCGGCGAGGGGCCGGCGGAGGGGGCGGGATCGGGGGAATCCCCATCCCGATCGGCGGCGGCCGGGGCGGCATCGTCGGTCTCGTCATCGCCGTGCTGGTCGCCCTGGTCGGCGGCGGTTTCGGCCTGAACGCGGCCACCAACGGCGGCGGCGGTGACGTGGGCGACAACACGTCGCTGGAGCAGAAGTGCGGGGCCGAGGACGCCCTCCAGCAGCTGGACTGCCGCAACACGCTCTACGTCAACTCGATCCAGGCGTACTGGCGCACGGCGCTGCCCGAGGCGTTCGGCGAGCAGTACCGCCCGTCCCGGACGGTCTTCTTCAGCCAGGGCGTCAACACCGCCTGCGGTCAGGCCGACTCCGGCGTCGGCCCGTTCTACTGCCCGGCCGACGACCTGGTCTACATCGACCTCACCTTCTACCGGGTGCTGGCCGACCAGCTCGGCGCGGAGGGCGAGTTCGCCCAGCCGTACGTGCTCGCCCACGAGTACGGCCACCACGTGCAGGACCTGCTCGGCACCGAGGCGCAGATGCGCCGCCAGCAGCAGCGTGACCCGGACAACGCCAACGCGCTCTCGGTCAAGCTGGAGCTGCAGGCCGACTGCTACGCCGGCGCCTGGGCGAAGAACGCCACCGGCACCGCCGACGAGGGCGGCCAGAAGATCTTCACGAGCATCACCGAGCAGGACATCTCCCAGGCCGTCGACACCGCGGAGAAGATCGGCGACGACGCCATCTCCGAGCGGGCCAACCGGCCGGTGAACCCGGAGGAGTTCACCCACGGCTCGTCCGAGCAGCGCAAGGAGTGGTTCACCAAGGGCTACTCCACCGGCGACCCGAAGTCCTGCGACACCTTCGGCGGCAGCCTCTGACCATCCCGCGTGCATGTCCCGACGGCCGGTGGGTTCCCCCACCGGCCTGGACGCCGGGCGCGGGCGGGTGACCCGACGTCCGGGCCCGGGTCAGCCCGGACCGTTGTCCGGCGCGGGATCGCGCACCAGGATCCGGACCGCCCGCGCGGCCGGGATCGCGCCGAGCAGCACGGCGTGCCGGGGCTCCGGCACGTCCAGGAGGCGGTCGGAACGCAGCGCCGCCAGCGGGGCGAGCCGACGGTCGGCCAGCACGGTGTCCACCGCCCGGCGGTCGCCACCGCAGACCAGCGCCGACAACCGCGCCGCCTCGGGCAGCAGCAACCGTACGGCCAGCTCGGCCGCGTCGCCGAGCGCCGCCTTCGCCTGGTTGTCCCGCCGGCGGGCGAACCGCTGCTGGGACCAGCCACCGGCGGCCGTCCGCCCCTGCACGTACCGGGTGTCCACCTTGGAGACGGTCAGCTCCTCCCCCGCCGCGACACCGACCGCCACCGCCCCCTTGCGGGCCAGCAGCAGGCCGATCCGGCGCGGGGCGCGAGCGGCCGCCAGGAACCCGGGCAGCTCGGCGGCGGGCGGGGCGCCCGGCGGGCTGTGCAGCTCGGCGGTCGCGCCGTCCGGGGCGGCGAGCAGCAGCCCGTACCCCTGGGCGGTGGTGGTGGGCGGACCGTGCCGGTCGGCGAAGCCCTCGACCCAGCGCGCCACCCGGGACGGGTCCACCTCGACCCACCGGCCACCGCCGGCCGCGGGACGGCTGCTCATGATCCGACCGTACGGCACGGCGGAGCGGACCGGGTCAGCCGGGGAGCAGGACGGCGACGGCGAGGGCGGCGACGATCGCGCTCGAGACCAGGCCCGTGACCAGCCGGCCGCGCGGGCCGGCCAACACCCGACCGACCAGGGTGCCGCCGCCGGCGATCAGCAACTGCCAGCTCGCCGAGGCGAGGAACGCGCCGAGCACGAAGAGCGCGGCGGCCGCCGGGTCCGGGTCGGTGGCGTCGCCGCGACCGAGGACCAGCGCCGCGAAGTAGACCACGGTGGCCGGGTTGAGCAGCGACAACGCCAGCACGCCGGTGAACGCCCGGGCCGGGGTGCCCATGCCCCGGCCGGTCACCGGCCCGCCGGACGGGGTGCGGGGACGCAGCGCCCGCCAGGCGCCGTG
>NZ_JAMOKF010000218.1 GCF_023656545.1 Micromonospora phytophila
CGGGACCGCCGCGCCCGGGCGGGCGTCGGCGGCGGCGCGCAGCACGGCGGCCGCGGCGGCGGCGGCCCGGCGCAGGGTGTCCACCGCCTCGTCCTGCCCGACCAGGTCGGCGAAGACGTCCGGCATCAGGTCCGCTGCTCCATCGTCACCAGCTCCGAGTCGGATAACTCCGGCTGCACCGAGGTGTCCGGCCCCTGTGCGGGGCGCGGGTGCACGATGCCGCCGGGCGCGCCGACCATCTCCTGGACCCGCCGGGCCACCTGAGCGGCGATCTCCTCCGCCGGGCGGGACGCGTCGAGCACCAGGTAGCGCTTCGGGTCGGCGGCGGCGAGGTCGAGGAAGGCGTACCGGACCCGCTCGTGGAAGGAGATCGACTCGGCCTCCAGCCGGTCGGCGCCCGCGCTGCGGGCGGCCACCCGGGACAGGCCGGTGCGGGGGTCGACGTCGAGCAGCACCACCAGGTCGGGCTTGAGCCCACCGGTGGCCCAGGAGGAGAGCCAGGAGACCTCGTCGACCGGGAGCGTCCGCCCCGCGCCCTGGTACGCCAGGGACGAGTCGACGTACCGGTCGCTGATCACCACGCCGCCCCGGACCAGCGCCGGCCGGACCACGGTGGCCACGTGGTGCGCCCGGTCAGCGGCGTAGAGCAGCGCCTCGGCGCGGGGCGACGGCGCCTGGTCACCGGTGGTGTCCAGCACCAGCGACCGGATCCGCTCGCCCACGGCGGTGGCCCCGGGTTCCCGGGTGACCACCACGTCCCGCCCCTGCCCGCGCAGCCGCTCGGCGAGCGCGGCGAGCTGGGTGGACTTGCCGGCGCCCTCGCCGCCCTCGAAGACCACGAAGAGCCCGGCGGAGACGAACGGCTCGGCCGGCATCAGCGGGCGGCCCCGGATCGAGCCCCAGAGGTCGGCCAGGACCGGGACGCCCTTCTTGTCGTCCATCTGGCCGAACGCGCTGATCCCGGCGAAGATGCCGGCGGCGCCCGCGGCGAGCAGCAGCAACCGGGTCGAGGAGATCGAGACGCCGAGGTCGGCGATCTCCAGCATGCGGGAGCCGCCGACGCCGGCGAGCAGGCTGCTCAGGCCGATCGCCAGGATGAGCACCAGCCGGGTGCCGATCTGCACCACCGCGAAGACCCGGCCGCGCACCTCGTCGGCGATCTCCCCGCCGAGCAGGGTGGTGCCGGAGAGGAAGGCCATGCCGGCGCCCGCGCCGACCAGGATCGCGCCGACCATCGCCATCGACAGGTGGATGGCGAAGGCGAGCGTCATGACCGAGGCGCTGGCCAGCACGATGCTCATGCCGAACCAGCGGCGGCGGGACATCTCCTTGACGATCATCGGGCCGAGCCCGATGCCGAGCGCCAGGCCGATGAAGATCGCGCCGAAGAGCAGGTAGAAGGCGGCGTCACCGGCGCCCAGCGAGTTGGCGAAGAAGCGCGCGGTGCCGATCACGATGCCGCCGCCGGCGAAGGCGCCGAAGATGCCGAGCACCAGGCCACGGACCAGCGGGGTCTGCCCGATGAACCGCCAGCCCTCCTTGAACTGCCGCAGCAGGCTCTGCTCGGTGCGGTCCCCCTCGTCGGCCTGCCCCTGGCTGATCTCCTTGATCCCGAACGCCACCACCAGCGCGGTGGCCAGCCGGGAGACCGCGTTGAACCAGAGCGCCAGTTGGGCCGGCTCGGCCCAGTTGGGCGGGTTTCCGTCCACCGCGCCCCGCACGACGGCGTCCAGCGCGGCGAGGATCAACGCCGCGAGGACCGGCGTGAGGCCGTACGTGGTGATCAGGGTGAGCTGGTTGGCCGCTTCCAGCCGGGCACGCGGGATCAGGTTGGGGACCGCGGCCTCCTTGGCCGGGATCCAGAGCAGGGTGAGCGACTCGATGAGGAAGGTCGCGACCGTGGCCCAGCCGACCACCACGCCGCCGCTGGCGCCGAGGAGCGCGACCAGCGGGATCGAGGCGAAGAGCAGGAAGCGCAGCACGTCGCAGATGACCATCGTCCAGCGCCGGTCGAACCGGTCGGCGAGCACTCCGGCGATCGGGCCGAGCACCAGCGCGGGCAGCAGCCGGATGGCGATGACGCCACCGAAGGCCGCGCCCTTGGCCGTGCTCCCCTCGACCTGGGAGGCGGCGAAGACGGAGGTGGCGAGCAGGCCGAACCAGTCGCCGAAGGCGGCCGCGCCGAGCACGATCCAGAGCCGCCGGAACGGGGTGATCCGCAGCACCGAGCGGATGGCGGCGTAGCCGGACCGGTCGGCCTGGTTGCCGGACGGGCCGGCGGGAGCGCCGGACTGGCTCGCGGCCGGCGACACGCCGGGCGACTCGCCGTTCTGCTGGCTTTCGATGGCCGTACCTCCACGTGCCGGCCCATCGCTGGGCATTCCCGGTGCAACACTCTAGACCCGACGGGAGCCTCCCCCGCCGCGACATTCTCCTGCTCGCCGAGCCTAGGCCGCCGCGACCACCACTCGCAGCCCGGACAGAAGCGAGGGTATTTCACATTGACCGCCGGACAGTTAGCGTGCACACGTGGCCATCGAAAGCGACATACTTCGCGAGCGACTTGACCGGGCGACCGCCCACCTCGATCCGCCGTACGCGGTGGTCGACCTCACGGCCTTCGACGCCAACGCCGCCGCGCTGGTCGATCGCGCCGGGGGCAAGCCGGTCCGGGTGGCCAGCAAGTCCGTCCGCGCCCGTGACCTGATCGGCCGGGCGCTGGGCCGGCCCGGCTGGCACGGCGTGATGGCCTTCACCCTGCCCGAGGCGATCTGGCTGGTCCGCGCCGGTGTGGCCGACGACGTGCTGGTGGCGTACCCCACGGCCGACCGGGGGGCGCTCGCCGAACTGGCCGCCGATCCGGCGCTCGCCGCCACGGTGACCCTGATGATCGACGGGACCGACCAGCTCGACCTCGTCGACGCCGTGCGCGCGCCGGGACGGCGGCCCGAGCTCCGGGTCTGCCTCGAACTGGACGCCTCGTGGCGGCCGCTCGGCGGGCGGGTGCACGTCGGCGTCCGCCGCTCCCCGGTGCACAGCGCCCGGGCCGCCGGCGCGCTCGCCGCCACCGTCGCCGGCCGCGCCGGCTTCCGGCTGGTCGGGCTGATGGCGTACGAGGCGCAGATCGCCGGCCTGGGCGACGCGCCGCCCGGGCGGGCGGTGCTCGGCTCCGCGATCAGGCTGGCCCAGCGCGGGTCGTACCGCGAGTTGCTGGCCCGCCGGGGCGCGGCGGTGGCTGCGGTACGCGAGCACGCCGAGCTGGAGTTCGTCAACGGCGGCGGCACCGGCAGCGTGGCCGCGACCAGCGCCGATCCCGCGGTCACCGAGGTCACCGCGGGATCGGGCCTGTACGGGCCGACGCTGTTCGACGCCTACCGCGCCTGGCGCCCCACCCCGGCGGCGTTCTTCGCCTGCGCGGTGGTCCGCCGCCCGGCGCCCGGCCTGGCCACCGTGCTCGGTGGCGGCTGGATCGCCTCCGGTCCGGCCGAGGCGAGTCGGCTTCCCCGCCCGTGGCTGCCCGCCGGCCTGAAGCTGATCGGCACCGAGGGGGCCGGCGAGGTGCAGACCCCGCTGGCCGGCACGGCGGCCGGCACGCTGCGGGTCGGCGACCGGGTGTGGTTCCGGCACGCCAAGGCCGGTGAACTCGCCGAACACGTCAACGAGCTGCACCTGGTGGAGGGGGACACGGTGGTGGCCACCGTGCCGACATACCGGGGCGAGGGCCGGGCGTTCCTCTGAACGCCCGCCCGGCCCGTCCCGGGCCGTCCCGCACCGGGCCGTCCGGTCGCACCCCGAACGGTCCGTCGCTCTTCCTGCCACCCGGTCGCACCCCGGGTCACGTCTTCGTCGTGCTCCCCGGTCGCACCCGGGTCTGTTCCTGCCGTCTCCCCCGGTCGCACTCCCGGGTCTGTGCCGTCGCGCCGCCCGGTCGCACCCCGGACTCCGTGCCACCCGGTCGCACCCGGGTTCCGTTCCTCGCGTCGCCGCCCGAGCACCACGGGCCGGCGTTACCCGCTCAGCCCGGCTGGGTGACCTGCGTCCGGGCGTCGACCTGCCGGTGCAGGTACTCCCGGATCAGGGCCTTCGCCTCGACCAGCACCCGGTCGTCGCCGTCGGCCTGCCGACGGAACGCCAGCTTGATCAGCGCGTCAGCCGCCTCCACGGCGATCTCCAGGTGGAAGCGGAGCTCGGGGACGTCGGCCAGGCCGAAACGGTCGGTGAGCACCCGGGCCAACTGGTCCGCGATCACCCCGTTGTTGTCCCGCTGCTCATCGAGCAGGTGCAGGTCGACCACGTCGCCGAAGTGCAGGGTACGGAAGCCCGGGACCGTGCGGTGCATCGAGATGTACTCGTCGATCCCGGCGTCGACGCCGTCCCACCAGTGGGTCATCTCGTCCGAGGCGAACCGCTCGTCGAGGCGCTGGAGGTAGGACTCCATCGTCCGCAGGGTCAACGCCTGCACGATCGCCCGCTTGTCGGGGAAGAACTGGTAGACCGATCCGATCGCCACCTCGGCACGCTCGGCGAGCAGCGTCGTGGTCAGCCCCTCGTACCCCACCTCGTCGACAAGCTCGGCGCAGGCGTCCAACATCCGTTGGACCCGAGCGACGCTTCGACCCTGCACCGGTACCCGGCGCAGCGGCCCGGTCGTGGCGGCTGGTGTGGACACTCGGCGCCACCCCCCTTCGAGAAATGAACATATCTGCACGTCACGAAACCGTGACTACCGGTACAACGAGCAGACCTCAATTGCGGTATTTACCAGGTACAACGTTCCTGATATGAAGTCAGTTCATATTCATCATGAGGAGCGCGCATGGCCGGCACCGCACCGCCCACCGCCGCCTGGTCCAACTGGGCCGGCAACCAACGCGCCACCGCCACCGCCATCCTGCGCCCCACCTCCGTCGCCGACGTCACCGAGGCCGTCCGCGACGCCGCCGGGACCGGCGGGCGGATCCGGGCGGTCGGCAGCGGCCACTCCTTCACCGGCGTCGCCGTCACCGACGGCCGGCGGATGGAACTGACCGAACTCGACACCCCGGTACGCGTCGACGTCGATCGCCGACTGGTCACCGTACCGGCCGGGATGACGCTGCGCGCGCTCAACGAGCTGCTCGCCGCGCACGGACTGGCCCTGCCCAACCTCGGGGACATCGACGCCCAGACGATCGCCGGGGCGATCTCCACCGGCACCCACGGCACCGGCGCGGCGTACGGCTGCCTGTCGACCTTCGTCGAGGCGCTCACCCTGGTCACCGGCACCGGCGAGGTGCTGCGCTGCTCCGCCACCGAGCACCCCGACGTGTTCGCCGCCGCCCGGGTGTCACTCGGCGCGCTCGGGGTGCTGGTCGAGGTGACCCTGCGCTGCGTCGACGCCTTCGTCCTCCTCGCCCACGAACGGCCGGCGCCGCTGGTATCCGTGCTCGGCGAACTGTCCACCCTGGTCGCGGCCCACGACCACGTCGAGTTCTACTGGTTCCCGTACACCGACCGGGTGCAGGTCAAGACCAACGACCGGGTGCCCGCCGACGACCGGCCGCTGTCCCGGTGGCGCGGCTGGCTGGACGACGAGTTCCTGTCGAACACCGTCTTCGCCGGGGCCTGCCGCCTCGGCCGCGCCGTGCCGGCGCTGGCCCCGGGGATCAGCGCCATCTCCGCCCGGGCGCTCACCGAACGTCGCTACACCGGCCGCTCCGACCGGGTCTTCTGCACCCCGCGCCGGGTCCGCTTCGTGGAGATGGAGTACGCGCTGCCGCGCGACGCCCTGCCCACCGCCCTGGCCGAGCTACGGCGGATCGTGGACGCGCTGCCGTTCAAGGTGCTCTTCCCGGTCGAGGTGCGGTTCACCGCCGCCGACGACATCTGGCTCTCCCACGGCTACGGGCGCGAGTCGGCGTACGTGGCGATCCACCAGTACGTCGGCATGCCGTACGAGCCCTACTTCCGGGCGTTCGAGGAGGTGGCGGCCGGCCTCGGTGGGCGCCCCCACTGGGGCAAGCTGCACTGGCGCGACGCCGCGACGCTCGCCCCCGCGTACCCCAGCTTCGCCGACTTCCAGGCCATCCGCGCCCGCCTCGACCCCGACCGCCTCTTCACCACCCCGCACCTGGACCACCTACTCGGCTGACACCCACCCACCAGCCGGCCGGCTCGCCCGAGATCGTGGAAGGAAGCCGGAGGGGCCGAAACCTTCCAATATCTCGCGAGGACCGGGCTTACTCGGTGGTGGTGGTGGTCTTGCGGGGGGCTGCCTTCTTGGCGGGGGTGGCCTTGGCGGTCGTGGTCTTCTTGGCGGCCGTGGACTTCGCCGCCGCCGCCGTCTTCTTCGCCGCCGCCTTCTTGGCCGGGGCGGCCTTCTTCGCCGGGGCCTTCTTGGCGGCCGCCTTCTTCGGGGCCGGACCCTTCGCCCGCTTGTCGGCGAGCATCTCCGAGGCCTGCTCGATGGTCAGCTCCTCCGGGGTCTGCCCCCGGCGCAGCGACGCGTTGAACTCGCCGTCGGTGACGTACGGCCCGAACCGGCCGTCCTTGATGACCAGGGGCTTCTCGGTCAGCGGGTCGACGCCCATCTCCCGCAGCGGCGGCGCGGCGGCCCGACGCTGGCGGGCCTTCGGGGCGGCCAGCAGGGCCAGCGCCTCGTCGAGGGTGACGGTGAACATCTTGTCTTCCGAGTCCAGCGAGCGGAACTCCTCGCCGCGCTTGACGTACGGGCCGTAGCGGCCGTTGTTGGCGAAGACCTCCACGCCGTCCGGGGCCACCCCGACCAGCCGGGGCAGGCTGAGCAGCTTGAGCGCCTCGTCGAGGGTGAGCGAGTCCGGCGTCTGCGAACGCAGCAGCGAGGACTTCCGTTCACCGCTGGACACGTACGGGCCGAACCGGCCGGACTTGAGCAGGATCGGCTCGCCGGTGCCGGGGTCGTCGCCGAGCTTGCGCTCGCCCCCGCCGCCGAGGAAGAGCTCGTTCACCTTCTCCGGGGTCAGTTCGTCGGGCGCCAGCCCCTCGGGGATCGGCGCCCGGTCGCCCTGGCCGCCACCCTCCTCGCCCTCCGCCTTCGGGGCCGGCTGGTCGCCCGGCAGCGCCCGCTGCAGGTACGGCCCGAACCGGCCCACCCGGACGACGACCTCGCGGCCCTCCTCGTCGGTGTGCAGCGGGATCGAGTTGACGCTGCGCGCGTCGATGTCGGTCAGGTTCTCGGTGACCAGCTTCTTCAGCCCGCCGGCGTGGGCGATCGCCTGGTCGCCGGTGCCGTTGGTGCTGCCGAAGTAGAAGGCGGTGAGGAAGTCGACGGCGGCATGCTCCCCGCCGGCGATCTCGTCGAGCTCGTTCTCCATGGTGGCGGTGAAGTCGTAGTCGATCAGGCGCGGGTAGTGCCGCTCCAGCAGCCCGATCACCGCGAACGCCAGGAAGGTCGGGATCATCGCCTGGCCGCGCTTGGTGACGTACCCCCGGTCCTGGATCGTCTGCATGATCGAGGCGTACGTGGACGGGCGGCCGATGCCCAGCTCTTCGAGGGCCTTGACCAGCGACGCCTCGGTGTAGCGCGACGGCGGCTGGGTGTGGTGGCCCTGCGCGGCCAGCTCGTCGGCGGTCAGCGGCTGCCCCTTGGCCAGGTTCGGCAGCCGGCGCTCGGCGTCCTCGGCCTCGGCGTTCTCGTCGTCGCTGGACTCCACGTACGCCCGCAGGAAGCCCGGGTCGGTGATGGTCTTGCCGGTCGCGCCGAAGTCGGCCTCCTCCTGGGCGGAGGAGACCGCGCGGATGCGCACCGAGACGCTGGAGCCGACCGCGTCGGTCATCTGGGAGGCGATGGTGCGCCGCCAGATCAGCTCGTAGAGCTTGAACTCCTCGGCCGACAGCTCCTTGGCCACGTCGCCCGGGGTGCGGAAGTTGTCCCCGGCGGGGCGGATCGCCTCGTGCGCCTCCTGGGCGTTCTTCACCTTGCCGGTGTAGCGGCGCGGCTCCGGCGGCACGCTGCGCTCGCCGTACAGCTCGACGATCTGCCGGCGGGCCGCCGAGATGGCGGTCTCCGACAGGTTCACCGAGTCGGTACGCATGTAGGTGATGTAGCCGTTCTCGTAGAGCCGCTGCGCGGTGCGCATCGTCTGCTGCGACGACAGGCGCAGCTTGCGGGCCGCCTCCTGCTGGAGGGTGGAGGTGATGAACGGCGCGTACGGGCGGCGCCGGTAGGGCTTCTCCTCGACCCGGGTGACGGCGAACGGCCGCCCCGCCAGGCGGGCGGCGAGCCCTCTGGCCCCGCCCTCGTCCAGGTGGACGACCCCGGCGCCGGCCCGGACGCGACCCGTGGTCGGCTCGAAGTCCTTGCCGGTGGCGATCCGGTCGCCGTTCAGCGCGACCAGGGTGGCGTTGAAGGTGCGCGGCCCCTCACCGGCGTTTGCCACGGCGAGGGTGGCGAGGATGTCCCAGTACTCGGCGGTGCGGAAGGCCATCCGCTGCCGTTCCCGCTCCACCACGATCCGGGTCGCCACGGACTGCACCCGGCCCGCCGAGAGCTTCGGCATGACCTTCTTCCACAGCACCGGGGAGACCTCGTAGCCGTAGAGCCGGTCGAGGATGCGCCGGGCCTCCTGTGCGTCGACCAGGTCCCGGTCGATCTCGCGCGGGTTGGCCACCGCGGCCTGGATCGCCGGCTTGGTGATCTCGTGGAAGACCATCCGCTTGACCGGCACCTTGGGCTTGAGCGTCTCCACCAGGTGCCAGGCGATCGCCTCGCCCTCGCGGTCCTCGTCCGTCGCCAGGAAGATCTCGTCGACCTCCTTGGCGAGCTTCACCAGCTTGCTGATCTGCTGCTTGCGGTCGGCGGAGACCACGTAGAGGGCGTGGAAGCCGTTGTCGACGTCCACCCCGAGCCGGGCCCACGGCTCACCCTTGTACTTGGCCGGCACGTCGGCGGCGTTGCGCGGAAGGTCGCGGACGTGACCGAAGCTGGCCTCCACGACGTACCCCGGGCCGAGGTAGCCCGAGATCGTCTTGGCCTTCGCCGGGGACTCGACGATGACCAGACGGGTGGTTCCAGCGTTGCTCGGCACGTCTCTCTCCGACCTCACTCCTGTTCGCCGCCCGGGGCCCGTGCGGATCGACGTCGACCCGGTCCGGCCCGGCGGTCCGGATGTCCAACGTAACGCGCCGCCCACGTTTCGGGTTTCGCGGGCGGCAAACCGCGCCGACGGGTCTGTCGTCCGCCGTCGAGGTGCGGCTGGTGGTGCCGGACGGCGCCACCGTACACCGTGGGTAGGGCCGCAAGCGGGACACTGTGCCGATGCCGGCCCCTCGGCCGAGCCGTCACCCCACCTTTGACCTGCGCAAACAGGCACGCGGTTGTCCTGGATCGGACACCCGGCGCGGCCGGGTCAGGCGCGGGTGGGCCAGGCGGCGGCGGGCGCGGCGGACGGGCGGTCGCCGACCAGCTCGGCCAGCCGGGCCATCCGGCGGCGGCCGGTGATCCGGTAGGCCGGGCCCCCGTCGGCCGGTCCGAGCAGCG
>NZ_JAMOKF010000219.1 GCF_023656545.1 Micromonospora phytophila
CCCTGAACGAGGAGAGACATGAGCACGCCCCACGCCCCCGCGACCATCGACCCGGCGACCCTGCGGGAACTCATCGACTCCGGCCGGCCGCCCCGCCTGCTGGACGTCCGCACCCCCGCGGAGTTCGAGACCGCACACGTTCCGGGCGCGTACAACGTCCCGCTGGACCTGCTCAGGGAGCACCGGGACGAGCTGCGCAACCACCTCGACGAGGACGTCGTGCTGATCTGCCGCTCCGGCGTCCGCGCCACCCAGGCCGGGCAGGCCCTCGCCGAGGCGGGGCTGCCGAACCTGAAGATCCTCGGCGGCGGCATGCTGGCCTGGCAGGCCAGCCGGGCGCCGATCCGCCAGGGCCGACCCCGCTGGGACCTGGAGCGGCAGGTCCGCCTGGTCGCCGGTTCCATCGTGCTGGTCAGCATCGCCGCCTCGGTGTTCGTGCCCGGTCTGAAGTGGGTGGCGGCCTTCATCGGGGCCGGCCTCACCGTCGCCGCGCTGACGAACACCTGCACGATGGGCATGCTGCTCGGCAAGCTGCCGTACAACCGGGGAACCAGCTGCGACCTCGACACCGTGGTCGGCCAGCTGCGCGACGGCGCGCCCGCCGCGAGCCGGTCGTGACCGGCCTGGTCCTCACCATCGTCGGCGCGGTGCTCATCGGCGTCAGCCTCGGCCTGCTCGGCGGTGGCGGCTCGATCCTCGCCGTGCCGCTGCTGGTCTACGTCGCCGACCTGCCGGTGCGGGAGGCGATCGCCACCTCGCTGCTGGTCGTCGGGGTGACCAGCGCGGTGGGCGTGCTCCCTCACGCGCGGGGCGGCCGGATCCGCTGGCGCACCGGCCTGGTCTTCGGCGCCGCCGGCATGGCCGGGGCGTACGCCGGGGGTCGGCTCGCCGCCCTGGTGCCGCCCGGCGTCCTGCTGACCGGGTTCGCGTTGATGATGCTGGCCACCGCGACCGCGATGATCCGGGGTCGGCGCGACACCGGCGCCGACGCCGCACCGGGACCGCTTCCGGTGCCACGGGTCGTCCTGGACGGGCTGGTGGTCGGGTTGGTCACCGGGCTGGTCGGTGCCGGTGGCGGCTTCCTGGTGGTGCCCGCCCTCGCGCTGCTCGGCGGCCTGCCGATGCCGGTCGCGGTCGGCACCTCGCTGGTCGTGATCGCGATGAAGTCCTTCGCCGGCCTGGCCGGGTACCTCTCCGGCGTCACCGTCGACTGGGGGCTCGCCGCGGTGGTGACCGTCGCCGCCGTCGCCGGCAGCCTCGCGGGCGGGCGGCTCGCCGGGCGGATCCCGGCCGACGTGCTGCGCCGGACGTTCGGCTGGTTCGTCGTGGCGATGGGCGCGTTCGTGCTCGGCGGGCAGTTGCCCGCGGAGCTGCGCGGCGACCCGGTCTTCTGGACCGCCCTGGGTGGGCTCGCTGTCGTGGTTGCCGCCGGCGCACTGCTCGTCGCCGGGTGCCGCCGCGACGGGCATCGGTGGGTCCCCTCACCGGTCTGCCGCATCCTACGCTCGGCCATGGCCCGGTAGAGCGGCCGACCAGCCCCGGAGAAGGAGTGCACAACGTGGACAGCGCCGACTGGGACGCCCGCTACGCCGCCGCGCCCGAGCTGGTGTGGAGCGACCAGCCGAACCGGTTCGTGGTCGAGGAGCTGGGCGACGTGCCGCCCGGTCGGGCGGTGGACCTGGCCGCCGGTGAGGGCCGCAACGCGGTCTGGCTGGCCGGGCGCGGCTGGCAGGTGACCGCGGTCGACTTCTCCCCGGTCGCCGTGGCCCGGGGCCGGGAGCTGGCGGCCGCCCGGGGCGTACCGGTCGACTGGCGGGTCGCGGACGTGACGGCCGAGCCCCTAGAACCGGCGGCGTACGACCTGGCGCTGGTCGCCTACCTGCACCTGCCCCCCGCCGACCTGGCCGGCGTGCTCGGCCGGGCGCGGGAGGCGCTGCGCCCCGGCGGCCGGATCGTCGTCGTCGGCCACGACCGGGCCAACCTCACCGACGGCGTCGGCGGGCCGCAGGACGCGGCGATCTTGCTGACCCCGGAGTCGGTCGTCGCCGCCCTCGACGGCCTCCGGGTCGCCCGCGCGGAGACCGCCCGCCGGCCGGTGGTCCGCCCCGACGGCTCCACGGTGGACGCCCTGGACACGGTCGTGGTGGCGACCCACCCCTGACCCCGACGCGGCTCAGGGCCGCAGGATCAGCCGGATCGGGTTGCCCTGCTTGGTGTGCACCCGCCGCACCGCCTGCTCCGCCTCGGCCAGCGGCAGCACGTCGCTGATCGACGCGCTCAGGTCCAGCCGCCGCTGCCGGACCAGCGACACCAGCTGCTCGACGTGTTCGGCCTCGGAGCCGTAGTGGCCGAGCACGGCCTGCTGAAAGTAGTTGAACGGGCTGTCCGAGGCGATGGTGACCGGCTTGTTGGCGATCCCGGCCAGCACCAGCCGGCCCCGGCGGCCGAGCACGGTGAGGGCCTGCTCGCGGACAGCGGTCACGCCCGCGAAGTCGAACGCCACGTCCAGCCCCCGCCCGCCGGTCAGCTCCAGCACGGCGTCCCGGAACGCGGTGTCGGCCGGGTCGAGCGCCGCGTCCGCGCCGAGGGTCAGCGCCCGTTCCCGGGCCGCGGGCAGCGGCTCCACCGCGATCACCGGGGCGGCGCCGACGAGGCGTAGCAGTTGGACGGCGTGCGCGCCGAGGCCGCCCACCCCCCAGACGCCGACGGCCTCCCCCGGCCGGGTCCGCCCGGTGTCGGTCACCGCGGCCCAGGGCGTGGAGACCGCGTCGGGGATGATGCAGGCCTGTTCGAAGGGCAGCTCGTCGGGGATCGGCACGACCGTCTCCTGGCTGGCCAGGACGTACTCGGCCCACCCGCCGTCGTAGTCCACGCCCCGGGTGAACACCGTGCCGCGCCGATCCCTCTCCCCCGCCTGGAGCAGCACCCGCTGGCCGGGTTCCCAGCCCTCGACGCCCTCGCCGAGCGCCTCGACGACCCCGGCGACCTCATGGCCGAGCGTCACCACGTCACCGGGAAGGTAGAGCGGGGTGAGGGTGCCGTCGATCAGGTGCACGTCGGAGAGGCAGACCCCGGCCGCCTCGACCTTGATCCGCACCTGCCCGCGTCCCGGCTCGGGGACCGGCAGTGTCTGCATCCGCAGCGCCCGGTCCGCCAGGTGCAGTCGTCCGGCCAGCATCTCCGCCACAGTGATGTCTCCCTGTCCAGCCCCCGCTCGGCGGCCTCAACCCCAACGCATACCCGGCGATGCGGGATGAATGCGGCCGAAGGTCCGCGCCGGCCGTCGGCGCGCCCGGCGGCACCCGGTAGCATCCGGGCCCGTGGGCGCACGATTTGAGGAACTGGCCTGGCGGGAGACCCCGATCGGCGCCATCAGCCTGCGCCGGCGACGGGACCCGTCGCTCGGCGTCGAGGTGTACGAGGTCAAGCTCGACGACGAGTTCCTGATGTCCAGCCTCTTTCCCGTCGCGGAGATCGAGCTGGCCCGGCTCGGGCTGGCCCCGCTGACCGGGCGGGACCTCGACGTGGTCGTCGGCGGCCTCGGCCTCGGCTACACCGCCCGCACCGCGCTGGCCGACGATCGGGTCGGCTCGCTGCTGGTGGTGGAAGCGATCGAGGACGTCATCGACTGGCACCGGCGGGAGCTGCTGCCCTTCGCCGCCGGGCTGGCCGCCGACGCGCGTACCCGGTTCGTGCGGGCCGACTTCTTCGCCGCCGTCGCCGACGGCACCGGCTTCGACCCGGAGGCTCCGCGGCGGCGGTTCCACGCCGTGCTGCTGGACGTCGACCACTCCCCCCGCAACGTGCTGCACCCCAGCCACGCCCCCTTCTACACCGCCGACGGGCTGCGCCGGCTCGCCGACCACCTGCACCCCGACGGGGTGTTCGCCCTCTGGTCGGACGACCCGCCGGACGCCGACTTCGAGCGGGTCCTCGCCGAGGTGTTCCGCACCGCGCAGGCGCACGTCGTCGCGTTCCCCAACCCCTTCACCGGCGGGGAGTCGGCCAACACGGTCTACGTCGCCCAGCGCTGACGGGTCTCTGCCCCCCACCTGAGCAGGCATTCCCTCGGTTGCGCCCGCATGGCGCGGGCCGGACCGGGAAGGTCACCGGTGCCGCGGGGGACGCGGCGTCACAGGCACGGAGGTGGACATGCGGACCATGCTCTGGGTCGTCGGCGTCGTCGCGGCCGCGCTCATCCTGCTCGGGCTGCTCCTCGAAGCGGTCCGCTGGCTGGTGATCATCGGACTGATCGCGCTGGTCGCGGTGATCGTCCTCGCGGTGGTCAAGGGACGTCAGGGGTGCAACGTCCGGCCGGACGCCGCTGACATCGATCACCCGCGCGGCTCGCGGGGCCGCGATCACCACCACCTCCCGCTCGTTCCGCCGGGCCTGCCGCGCTCGCGCGTGCGGCTCGCGGCACCCTCGTGGTCCTGACCGTTGGCAGGTCGGTGGACGGAAGCAGCTCAGCCGCCGACCACCGGCCGGCGGCTACCGGCGCGTAACTTACGCTAGCGTAGGTCGTCGATGCCACCGCGAGAGGGACACACGTGGATCTGAATACGGAGCGGCCCTGGCTGCGCAGCTACGCCCCGGACGTGCCGGCGACGATCGCCCCGTCCGACGAAACGCTGGTCGACCTGCTGCGCGGCGCCGCGCACAGGTTCGGTCCCCGGGTCGCGCTGGACTTCTTCGGCGCCACCACCACGTACGCCGAGCTGAACGACCTGGTGGCCCGGGCGGCGGAGGCGCTGCGCCGGCTCGGCGTCGGCCGGGGTGACCGGGTGGCCCTCGTGCTGCCGAACTGCCCGCAGCACGTCGTCGCCTTCTACGCGGTGCTGCGGCTCGGCGCGGTGGTGGTGGAGCACAACCCGCTCTACACCGAGCAGGAGCTCACCCACCAGCTCGCCGACCACGGCGCCCGCGTCGCCGTGGTCTGGGACAGGATGGCCCCCCTGGTGCGGCGCACGGCCGGGGCGACGGCGGTCGAGACGGTGCTCGCGGTGAACCTGACCCGGGCGCTGCCCCGGCTCAAGCGCTGGGCGCTGCGGCTGCCCCTGCCCAGGGCCCGCACCGCCCGCGCCGCGATGACCGCGCCGGCACCGGGGACGCTCGACTGGGAGCGCCTGGTCGCCGCCACCGCCCCGCTCGCCGCCGACCACCCCGCCCCGGGCCCCGACGACACCGCGCTGCTGCAGTACACCGGCGGCACCACCGGCACGCCCAAGGGCGCCATCCTCACCCACCGCAACCTGCGGGCCAACGCCGCGCAGGGCCGCGCCTGGGTGCCCGGCCTGCGCGACGGCGAGGAGACGGTGTACGCGGTGCTGCCGCTGTTCCACGCGTACGGGCTGACGCTCTGCCTGACCTTCTCGGTGAGCATCGGCGCCACGCTGGTGCTCTTCCCCCGCTTCGACCTCGACCAGACCCTCGACGCGGTCCGCCGCCGGCCCCCGACCTTCCTGCCCGCCGTGCCACCGATCTACGAGAAGCTCGCCACCGCCGCCCGGGAACGCGGGGTGGACCTCAGCTCGGCCCGCTACGCCATCTCCGGCGCGATGGCGCTGCCCCCCGAGACCGTGCAGGTGTGGGAGGCGGTCACCGGCGGCCTGCTCGTCGAGGGCTACGGCATGACGGAGACCTCCCCGGTGGCGCTCGGCAACCCGGTCTCCCCGGCCCGCCGGCCCGGCACGGTCGGCGTGCCCTTCCCGTCCACCGAGATCCGCATCGTCGACCCGGACGAGCCGTCCCGCGACCGCGCCCCCGGCGAGGCTGGCGAGCTGCTGATCCGGGGACCGCAGGTGTTCGCCGGCTACTGGCGGCGGCCGGAGGAGACGGCGGCGGTGCTGCTGCCCGACGGCTGGCTGCGCACCGGCGACGTGGTGGTGATGGACCCCGACGGCTTCGTCACGGTGGTCGACCGGATCAAGGAGCTGATCATCACCGGCGGCTTCAACGTCTACCCGTCCGAGGTGGAGGACGCGCTGCGCCAGGTGTCCGGGGTACGCGACGCCGCGGCGGTCGGCCTGCCGGGCGGGCACGGCGGGGAGGAGGTGGTGGCGGTGGTCGTCCTGGACGAGGACTGCAACACCGACGCAGCCGGCGTCCGCGCGGCGTGCCGGCAGCACCTCACCGCCTACAAGGTGCCCCGTCGGGTCGTCGTGGTCGAGGACCTGCCCCGCTCCCAGATCGGCAAGGTCCTGCGCCGCGAGGTCCGCGGCCGGCTGCTGGCGGCCCCGGGGGACGGCACGGCCTCGACGGGGTCCTGAGCGGCCCTGCGGAGCCGGTCCGGCCCGACGGCGCCGGCAGCCGCCACCACCCGCGCAGGGTTTCCAGCCGGTCCACCGCCCCGTCGGCGGGTTCCCAGGTCGTCGCGTCACCGGAGCTCACGCCCGGCAAGGATAGGGCGGCCGCGCACCACGTCGCCGCCGGCCCGACGCGCCCACCCGCCAGGAGACGAGGTTCAGAACCAGTCGTCGCGCATCTCCAGAGTGGTCCGGTCCAGGCTCTCCAGCAGGTCAAACTGCGGCCCGGTGCGGGGCAGCTCGTAGTGGAAGAAGTACCGGGCGGCCTGCCGCTTGCCGGCGTGGAAGTCGGCGTCCGGGCCGTCGCCCGGGCCACCGGCCGCCTCGACGGCGAGCAGCTGCTCCAGCCACATCCAGGCAATCACCACGTGCCCGACCGCCTCCAGGTAGAGGCTCGCGTTCGCCAGCGCCACCTGCGGGTCGCCGGTGCTCCAGAGCCGGCGGGTGACCACGGCGACCCGGTCCAGCGCGGCGCCGAGCGGGGCGGCGAGCCGGGCCGCCTCGCCCTCGGCCTTCCACGCCCGGCTGACCGTCGCGCGGACCGTCTCGACCAGCAGCGCCAGCCCGGCCCCGCCGCGCATGGTCACCTTGCGGCCGAGCAGGTCCAGCGCCTGGATGCCGTGGGTGCCCTCGTGGATCGGGTTCAGCCGGTTGTCCCGCCAGTGCTGCTCGACGTCGTAGTCGCGGGTGTAGCCGTACCCGCCGTGCACCTGGATCGCCAGGTCGTTGGCGGCCAGGCACCACTGCGACGGCCAGCTCTTGGCGATCGGGGTGAGCATGTCCAGCAGCAGGTGCGCCCGTTCCCGGTCCGCCGCCTGCGGCGCGGTCTTCTCCTCGTCGAGCAGCCGGCCACAGTAGAGGACCAGCGCCAGCGCGCCCTCCACGTAGCTCTTCTGGGCCAGCAGCATCCGCCGGACGTCGGGGTGGGCGACGATCGGCACCTGCGGCGCGCCCGGGTCCTTGTCGGTCACCGGCCGGCCCTGCGGCCGCTGGCGCGCGTACGCCAGGGACTTCAGGTAGCCGGTGTAGCCGAGCGCGGTCGCGCCCGCGCCCACCCCGATCCGGGCCTCGTTCATCATGTGGAACATCTGCGCCAGGCCCTGGTGCGGCTCGCCGACCAGGTGGCCGACCGCCCCGGGACGCCCGTCGGGACGGTGCACGCCCTCGCCGAAGTTGAGCAACGTGTTGGTGGTGCCCCGGTAGCCCATCTTGTGGTTGAGGCCGACCAGCACCACGTCGTTGCGGGCGCCGAGGGCGCCGTCGTCACCGACGAGCACCTTGGGGACGATGAACAGCGAGATCCCCTTGACACCGGGTGGGCCACCGGGGATCCGGGCCAGCACCAGGTGGACGATGTTCTCCGACAGTTCGTGGTCCCCGCCGGAGATCCACATCTTGGTGCCGAAGAGCCGGTACGTCCCGTCGTCCTGCGGCTCGGCCCGGGTGGTGATGTCGGCCAGCGAGCTGCCGGCCTGCGGCTCGGACAGGCACATGGTGCCGAAGAACCGGCCCTGCACCATCGGCCGGACCCAGGTGTCGATCTGCTCCGCGCTGCCGTGCGCCAGCAGCAGGTTCGCGTTGCCGAGGGTGAGGAACGGGTACGCCGAGGTGCCCACGTTCGCGGCCTGGAACCAGGCAAAGCAGGCCGCCTGGACGACGTGCGGCAGCTGCATCCCGCCGACCGACGCGTCCATGCTGGCGGCCAGCAGGCCCGTCTCGGCGAAGACGTCGAGGGCGGCCTTGACCTGCGGGATGGTGTGCACGCGCCGGCCGTCGAAGGTGGGCTCGATGAGGTCGGCGGCCCGGTTGTGCGGCGCGAACCGCTCGGTGGCCACCTGCTCGGCGAGCTCCAGCACGGCGTCGAAGGTGTCCCGGGAGTGCTCGGCGTAGCGGGGCCGCTCGGTCAGCCGCGTCACGTCCAGCCACTCGTGCAGCAGGAAGCGCAGGTCGCGACGGGAGAGCAGGGTGGACGACACGGATCTCCTTCCTCGGCGGGCGTACCGTCAGCCGCGGCGCAGCCCGGCGATACCCTCGCGCAGGTCATCCTGGCTGATCGGGCCGACCGGCGCACCACCGGTCGCCTCGCGCATCGCCTTGGCCAACTGCACCCGGCGCAGCACCTCGCGGATGTCGGCGCCGGTCAGCCCGGGGCTGAGCGCGGCCAGTTCGGCCGGGTCGACGTCGCTGTCGAACATCCGGAAGTCGGCGCGCTCGTGCCGGTCGACCAGCTCGCGGATCATCTTGGCGATGATCTCGGCCCGGCCGGCCTCGTCCGGTGGCGGGATGGAGAGCTTCACGTCGAAGCGACCGGAGCGGATCAGCGAGGCGTCCACCCGCTGCGGGAAGTTCGTGGTGGCCACCACGATGACGTTCGGGTTCTCCTCGATCAGGGTGTTCATCTCCTGCTTGAAGATCCCCGCCACCGCGTTGACCGCCTGGCTGGCGGCGTCCCCGCCCGCCCCGGCGTAGCTGATGATGCTGTCGAACTCGTCGAAGAGGAGCACGGTCGGCTCCCGGTACCGGCGGGCCTCGCGGAAGATCTGCTTGATGTTCCGCTCGGAGCCGCCGAGCCACTTGTCCAGGATCTCCGGGGTGCGGATCTCCCGGAAGTCCGCTCCGATCTCGTTGGCGAGGGCCCGGGCCAGCATGGTCTTGCCGGTGCCGGGCGGCCCGTACAGCAGGATGCCCTGCGGCCGGCGCGCGCCCCAGCGGGCCATGACCTGCGGATGGCGGAAGGAGACGGCGATCTCCCGGAACCGGGCGACCACCTCGTCGAGGCCGCCCACCTGGTCGAGGGTCACCGCCGCGCTGCGCGGGGCGGCGGCCGGGCGCGGTGGCGCGGGTGCCGCCGGCCGACGCAGGACGTACGTCCGGCCGCTGAGCACCCGCGGCTCGGGGCCGTCGCCGGCCAACTCCCGGACCACCTGGAGGGTCAGCCCGGCCATGGCCCGCAGGTGCGACGGGGTGACCGCGGCGGCGGGCGCCGCCGTCCGGACGGTGACCAGGCGGCCACCCTCGGTGGGCGCGGAGGTGATCTCGGGACGCAGGCCGAGCGCCGCCGCCTCCCCCCGCATCTCCGCGCCGGCCGGGTCGCCGAACCGCGGCGGGTCGACCACCGCCGTCGCCGGCGGGCCGTCGAGGCCGAGCCGCCG
>NZ_JAMOKF010000220.1 GCF_023656545.1 Micromonospora phytophila
GCGACCGGCAAGTGGGTCTCCCTGCGGTACTGGATGCTGACCAGGGCCCGGACCCGCCGCAAGTTCCGCAACCCGTGGGACCGGGCGTACACCCTGTTCTGGCAGACGGTGAAGGGTGACGGCGCGTGGCGGCGGCTGGAGCCGTCGCTGTGGGACTACGAGCTGGCCTACGGGCCGGTCATCGACGAGCTGCGGCCCGACCTCATCCACGCCAACGACTTCCGCATGCTCGGCGTCGCCGCCCGCGCGAAGATCCGGGCGGCGGTCGAGGGCCGCGAGATCAAGGTGGTCTGGGACGCGCACGAGTTCCTGCCGGGCCTCAAGCCGTGGCAGGACAACGCCCGCTGGCTGCCGGCGCACCGGGCCCACGAGCGGGAGTACGCCCCCTACGCCGACGCCGTGATGACCGTCTCCGACGGCCTCGCCGAGCTGCTGCGGCGCGAGCACGGGCTGCCCGCCGCGCCGGACGTGGTGCTCAACGCCCCGTCGGCCGGGCACGGCGACCTCGACCCGGACACCCCGGCGCCCGACCTGCGCGCGCTCTGCGGGATCGGCCCCGACGTGCCGCTGCTGGTGTACAGCGGGGCCGCCGCCCGCCAGCGGGGCCTGGACGTCATGGTCGACGCCCTGCCGCAACTGCCCGGCGTCCACGTCGCGCTGGTGGTCAACAAGCCGGCCGGCCCGTACGTCTCCGGGGTGCTGGCCCGGGCGGCGAAGCTCGGGGTGGCCGACCGGGTGCACGCCATGCCGTACGTCAAGCACTGGCAGGTGGTCCCGTTCCTGTCGGCCGCCGACGTCGGGGTGATCCCCATCCACCACTGGCCGAACCACGAGATCGCGCTGATCACCAAGTTCTTCGAGTACTCGCACGCCCGGCTGCCGCTGGTCGTCAGCGACGTGAAGACGATGGCCGGCACGGTCCGCTCGACCGGCCAGGGCGAGGTGTTCCGCGCCGAGGACGTGGCCGACTACGTCCGGGCGGTACGGGCGGTGCTGGCCGACCCGGAGCGCTACCGGGCCGCGTACGACCGGCCGGGCCTGCTGGAGAGCTGGACCTGGGAGGCCCAGGCCGAGGTGATGGACGGGGTCTACAGCCGGCTGCTGCCCGGCCGGCCGCGTGGCACGGCGGCGCAGCCGGCCAGCGGGGCCGACGCGGCGCCCGGCGACCCGCAACCCGCGGTCGGGGTCGGCACGTGAGCCCACCCGACGTCACCGTCATCACCGCCGTCTACAACACCATGCCGTACCTGACCCGCTGCCTCACCTCGCTGGTGGAGCAGACGATCGGCCGGGACCGGCTGGAGGTCATCGCGGTCGACGACGGCTCGACCGACGGCAGCGGCCGGGAGCTGGACCGCTTCGCCCGGCTCCACCCCGGCACCGTCAAGGTCATCCGGCAGCCCAACTCCGGCGGGCCGGCGGCGCCCAGCAACCGGGCCCTGGAGCGGGCCACCGGCCGCTACGTCTACTTCATCGGCTCGGACGACTACCTCGGCCCGGAGGCGCTGGAACGGCTCGTCGCCGCCGCCGACCGGTACGAATCCGACGTGGTGCTCGGCCGCACGGTCGGGGTGAACAGCCGCTACATCCACCAGGCGATCTTCGCCGAGTCCGCCGTCGACGTCGACCTGTTCGACTCGGCGTTGCCCTGGTCGCTGTCGAACACCAAGCTGTTCCGGCGGGAGCTGATCGAGCGCCACGGGCTGCGCTATCCCGAGGACATGCCCGTCGGCAGCGACCAGCCGTTCACCATCGAGGCGTGCCTGCGGGCCCGGCGCATCTCCGTGCTCGCCGACTACGACTACTACTACGCGGTCCGCCGGCTCAACGCCCGCAACATCACCTACAAGAGCCGGCACCTGGAACGGCTGCGCTGCGCCCGGGAAATCATCGAGTTCGTCGCCGGGCTGATCGAGCCGGGCCGCCGGCGGGACGCGGTGCTGGTGCGGCACTTCACCTGGGAGGTCGCCAAGCTCCTGGAGGACGACTTCCTGCGGGTCGACCGGGACGCCCAGGAACGGGTCCGGGCGGGCGTGTGCGACCTCGTCGAGCGGTACCTGACCGACGACATCCGCGACCGGCTGCCCGTGGAGGCCCGGGTCCGGCTCGCCGCCGCCCGGTACGCGGACCTCGACCACCTGCTGGCGGTCATCCGGCAGGACGCCGAGCAGGGCATCCCGCCCGCCGTGGTGGACGCCGACCGCTGGTTCGCCGGCTACCCCGGCTTCCGGGACTCCCGGTTCGACATCCCGGACGCCTGGTACGACGTCACCGACAGCGCCGCCGACTGGATCGCCCGGATGGAGACCGTCTCGGTGGCCTTCGACGGCACTCGGGCGCTCTCCGTCACCGCCCGCAGCCCCCGCCCGGACCTGCCCACCCTCGCCACCGGCATCGAGATCGCCGCCGGTGACGCCGGCGGCGTCACCACGTCGGTCACCGCGGACCCCACCGGCACCACCGTCCGGGCCCGGATCCCGGTGGACCGGTTGCTCGCCGACGTCGCCCCCGGCGGTGAGCTGCGGATCATCCAGGCCCGGATGACCGCCTTCGGCGCCACCGGCGCGGCCGCGGTACGCGGCCCACGCCGGCCGGTGCCCCAGCGGGCGCTGCTGCGTCGAGGCGCCCGCCTGCACGTGCTCACCACCACCACCAACCACAAGGGTCAGCTCGTCATCGCCGTAGCGCCTGTGACGCCGCGCCGGCTGATGGCCCGCCTGCGGCGCAGGCTCCCACTAGGAGGAAAGTAGTAGTCATGAACATCTGCGTCGTCGCGCTCGGAAAGATCGGACTGCCGCTGGCCGTCCAGTTCGCCTCGAAGGGGCACCGGGTGATCGGTGCCGACGTCTCCGAGCGGGTGGTCAGCCTGGTCAACGACGGAGCGGTCCCGTTCCCCGGTGAGACCGACCTGGACGTCAAGCTCAAGGAGGCGGTCGCCGCCGGTCTGCTGTCGGCCACCACCGACACCGCCGCCGCCGTCGCCGAGTCCGAGGCCGTCGTCGTGGTCGTGCCGCTCTTCGTCGACGCCGAGGGCGTGCCGGACTTCGGCTGGATGGACGACGCCACCCGGTCCATCGCGGCCGGACTCAAGCCGGGCACCCTGGTCAGCTACGAGACCACCCTGCCGGTGGGCACCACCCGCAGCCGCTGGGCGCCGATGCTGGAGCAGGGCTCCGGGCTCACCGCGGGCCGGGACTTCTCCCTGGTGTTCAGCCCCGAGCGGGTGCTGACCGGCCGGGTCTTCGCCGACCTGCGCCGCTACCCCAAGCTGGTCGGCGGCATCGACGAGGCGTCGGCCGCGCACGGCGTCCGGTTCTACGAGGCGGTGCTCGACTTCGACGAGCGGCCGGACCTGTCCCAGCCCAACGGCGTGTGGGACCTCGGCTCGGCGGAGGCGTCGGAGCTCGCCAAGCTCGCCGAGACCACCTACCGGGACGTCAACATCGGGCTGGCAAACCAGTTCGCCCGCTTCGCCGACACCGTCGGGGTGGACGTCACCAAGGTGATCGCGGCCTGCAACACCCAGCCGTACAGCCACATCCACCAGCCCGGCATCGCCGTCGGCGGGCACTGCATCCCGATCTACCCCCGGATGTACCTGTGGAACGACCCGGCCGCCACGGTGGTCCGCTCCGCGCGGGAGGCCAACGCGCAGATGCCGCAGTACGCCGTCGACCTGCTCGCCGCCGCGTACGGCGACCTGACCGGGGTCGAGGTGCTGGTGCTCGGCGCCGCGTACCGGGGTGGCGTGAAGGAAACCGCCTTCTCGGGCGTCTTCCCGACCGTGGAGTCGCTGCGCGCCCGGGGCGCGAAGCCGTACGTGTCGGACCCGATGTACACCGCCGAGGAGCTGACCGCCCACGGGCTGCCCGCGTACGCGGGGGAGAAGGTCACCGCCGCGATCATCCAGGCCGACCACACCGAGTACCGGACCCTCGCCCCCGCCGACCTGCCCGACGTGCGGGTGCTGGTGGACGGTCGACGGGTGACCGACCCGGCCCGCTGGGCCGACGTCCGCCGGGTGGTCATCGGCGGCTGACGCCGCAGTACGCGCAACGGGTCCCGACCGACCGGTCGGGACCCGTTCGTCCTCCGCGGGTCAGCCCTGGGTCAGGCCGGCCGGCGGTTTCTCCACGTCGCGGGAGACCACCTCGCCCTTGGCGTCGACCCAGCCCCTCGGGCGGGCCGGGTTGCCGGCGACGAGCTGGTACGGCTTCACGTCCTTGGTCACCACGGAACCGGCGGCGATCATCGCGTACTCGCCCACCTCAATGCCGCAGACCAGGGTGGCGTTGGCCCCGATCGACGCGCCCCGGCGGACCAGGGTCGGGGTGATGGTCCAGTCCGGGTTCTGCGCGCGCGGGCGGAAGTCGTTGGTGAAGACCGCGCACGGACCGACGAAGACCTCGTCCTCGATGGTGACGCCCTGGTAGACGGAGACGTTGTTCTGGATCTTGACCAGGTCGCCGACCGTCACGCCCGCGTCGACGTACACGTTGCGGCCGATGATGCAGCCGGCGCCGACCTGCGCGGAGGACCGGATGTGCGCCAGGTGCCAGACCTTCGTGCCGTCGCCGACGCGGGCACCCTCCTCGACGTCGGCCGACGGGTGGACGAAGACCGAGGGGGACGGGGAACTGTTGTCAGTCATCCTTCAACTCGCATGGCTCGGGGCGCGCCGTCGCGCCGTCGGTGATCCGCGTCGGCGTCCGCCGGAACCGGCCGTCGCCCGCACGGATCGGGTCTGCCGCCCCCGCCCCGGGCGCGGGAGCGAGACCCGGGGGAGCGGACTCGGGGGAAGCATAGCGACCCCCTAGCCGAGCAGCGCCGCCACCGCGTCCGCGACGGGCACGTCCGCCGGCAGCGCCGCGGCGGCCACCACCGCCGGCACCGGCAGGGGCCCGTACAGGTGCGGGAAGAGCGCACCGCCGCGCGACGGTTCCCAGCGCAGCGCAGCACCCAGCCGGTCCGGGTCCACCGTCAGCAGGGTCAGCCCGGTGACCCCGGTGAACACCCGTCGGGCCGTCTCGACCACCTGGTCGGCGCCGGAGAGGTGGATGAACCCGGACTGGTGGTCCGTGGCCGTGCCGGTGAGGTGGCCGGCGGCCAGGGCGTCGTCCCACTCGACGGTCGGCAGCAGTTTGTAGATCACCCCGGCAGCCTACGTACTGTCCGCTTTTCGCCGGTACCGCCTCGCCCGCGCCGCGCCGCCCGGCATGCTTCGGTGGAGCGGTCGCGGAAGGGTGGGGCCATGGAGAGCTACGACGACGACTGGACCGACAGCCAACGCGCGCTCTACGACGAGTGCTACCGGGCCGGCGGGGAGTGGGCCGACGACCCGGACACCCCGACCGAGGACGTGCAGCACGCGATCAACCTCGGCCAGGCCGACGACGACACCCTCGCGGACGCCGAGACCGACTACCCGCCCCTGGTGGACGCGGTCATCCAGGCCACCGGCGAAAACGTCACCAGCGTGCCGGCCAGCCACCGCGATCCGGGCTTCCGGGGCTTCGTCGACGGGGTCCGGGACGCCACCACGGACGAGGTCTTCGGGCTTTGACGTTCTCTCCGCTCTCAAGGACGGAGATTCCCTCCACGCTGCGAGTGGAACACGCGGCGTCCGGGTGGATTACCGCTTCGCTGCGCGGTGCCAGCACACGTGCTGGTCTTATCTGCGCTCCACGGTCGTTTAAGTTGTCCGCCCGTCCGGCGGCCAACAGGTTTTTGGCGGCATTGTGATCGCGGTCGTGGGTGCTGCCGCAGGGGCACACCCATGACCGGACCGACAGATCCATCTTCTCGTTGATTCGGCCGCAGTCGGAGCACATGCGGGTGGATGGAAAGAACCTGTCCACCCGACCGAACACCCGCCCGTACCGGGCGGCCTTGTACGCCAACATGCCGACGAACTGCGACCAGCCCGCGTCGTGCACGGACTTGGCGAGCCTGGTCCGGCCGAGACCGACGACGCACAGGTCCTCGACGTACACCGCTTGGTTGTCGCGGATAATCGCCGTGGAAAGTTTGTGCTGCCAGTCCCGCCGGGTGTCGGCCACTCGGGCGTGTGCCCTGGCGACCTTGACGACGGCTTTCTTGCGCCTGTTCGATCCCTTGGTCTTGCGAGACAGGTCTTGCTGCAACCGCTTGAGTTTGCGGGCGGCCCGGCGCAGAAACCTCGGCGCGGCGACCTTCGTGCCGTCGGACAGCAACGCGAAGTGGGTCAGCCCCAGGTCGATGCCCACCTCGGACTCGACCGGGGGCAGCGGTTCGTCCTCGGTCGTCTGTACGACGAACGAGGCAAAGTACCGGCCCGCCGCATCCTTGATAATTGTCACGGACGACGGTTCCGCCGGGAGGCTGCGTGACCAGCGGACCGGCACGTCGCCGATCTTCGGTAGGCGCAGCCTGCCGTTGTCCAGGACCTTGAACCTGCTGTTCTTGGTGAACCGGATGGCCTGCCGGTTGTCCTTGCGCGACCGAAACCTCGGCGGTGACACCTTGCGGCCCTTGCGCTTGCTGGTGATCGAGGCGAAGAAGTTGCGGTACGCCACGTTCAGGTCCGCGAGGGCCTGTTGCAGCACGACCGACGACACCTCGCCCAGCCAGGCTCGCTCGGGCGTATCCTTGGCTTGGGTGATGACCTGCTTGGACAATTCGCCGTCCGACAGATACTTCTCGCCGTTCTCCCTGGCCGCCTGCCGTGCGCGCAGCCCGTCGTTGAACACCACCCGGGCGCACCCGAAAGACCGGGCTAGCGCCTCGCGCTGAGCGGTATCCGGGTGCACCCGGTAGTTGTAACGCAGTTGCACCCGTGGACCATATCTTGGTCTATGGCTGAATTCGAAGGCGTCAGCACTGCTAAGTTCTTGCCCTGCACGCTCACTTGGTCTTTT
The DNA here is from genome assembly GCF_023656545.1 of Micromonospora phytophila. Classification (GTDB taxonomy): domain Bacteria; phylum Actinomycetota; class Actinomycetes; order Mycobacteriales; family Micromonosporaceae; genus Micromonospora; species Micromonospora phytophila. The sequence continues at coordinate 6,897 of NZ_JAMOKF010000220.1, forward strand.
GACGAAGTTCCGTCACAAGGTGTTCGGTGACCGGCATCCCGACCTGATACGCCACTACTACCGGGTCAACAAGCTCTGGTCGGGTACTTCGCCGGCTCCGTCGGTGGCACACCGCTGAGTGTCGTGCGTCAGTACATCGAGCAGCAGAACCACCCTGTCCAAGGCACTGCAGGGTCCATGGCTACGCTCCCAACGCGGGCCTTCACCCCCGCCCCGAAGGGCAGAGCACCGGGCTCGCATCCCGGTAGCGTCGGGCGGCCCTCCCGCCCGGCGCGGGCTTCTGCCACCATTCGGGGTCGACACCGCCGACGAATGGGGGCCCGGGTGCGCATCCTGCTGGTCGAGGACGACCGACGGGTGGCCGCCGCGCTCTCCTCCGCCCTCACCCGACGGGGGTACGAGGTCGAGCACGCCGCGACCGTCGCCGCCGCCCTCTCCGCCGCCCCCTGCGACCTGGTGCTGCTGGACCTGACCCTGCCCGACGGCGACGGCACCGACCTGTGCCGGGAGCTGCGCCGACGCAGCAGCCAGCTCGGCATCATCGCGGTCACCGCCCGGGGCGAGGAGCGTGACCGGGTGCTCGGCCTGCGGCTGGGCGCGGACGACTACGTGGTCAAGCCCTTTTCCATGGGGGAGTTGCAGGCCCGCATCGAGGCGGTGCTGCGCCGGGCGGCGCACACCGCGCCGGAGCGCAACCTGATCGAGGTGGGGGTGGTCCGCGTCGACGTGGCCGCCCGCACGGTGACCGTCGACGGCCGGGCGGTTGCGCTCACCCGCAAGGAGTTCGACGTCCTGCTCTCCCTGGCCCGGCAGCCCGGGGTGGCGGTGCCCCGCGACCGGATCCTGTTGGACGCCTGGGGCACCACCTGGGGTGACGGGCACACCGTCGAGGTGCACGTCGGGTCCCTGCGCGGCAAGCTCGGCGATCCCCGCCTGGTGGAGACGGTCCGCGGGGTCGGCTACCGGCTGCGCGGCGAGTGAGGGGGCGCGGGTGCGACGTCGGCTGGTGATCAGCTACCTGCTGCTGATGGTGCTGGTCCTGATGGCGTTGGAGACCCCGCTGGCGGCCACCCTCGCCACCCGGGAGACCGACCGGGTCCGCGCCGACCGGCTCGCCGACGCGACCCGGTTCGCCTCGCTGGCCGGGCCGGCGCTGCGCGGCGGGACGCCCGGTCCGCTCGACAACGAACTGCGCAGCTACGACGAGCTGTACGGCATCGGCGCGGCGGTGGTCGACCGGGAGCGGCGGACGGTGGTGGCCTCGGAGAGCTGGCAGCCGGCCCGGGGCACCCGCGAGGCGCTGGCCACCGCGCTCTCCGGGCAGCAGGCCAGCGGGCCGGAGTCGGTCTGGCCCTGGGTGGACGGCCCGATCGTGGTGGCGGTGCCGATCAACGACGGCGGTGAGGTGCTCGGCGCGGTGGTGACCGCCACCCCGGCCGCCGCGGTCCGCCGCACCGTCACCACGTGGTGGCTGCTGCTGGCCGGGATGGGCCTGCTCGCCGTGCTGGCCTGCGTCCTCACCGCGTTCGGGCTGGCCGGGTGGGTGCTGCGTCCGGTCACCGAGCTGGACGCGGTCACCCACGAGATCGCCGAGGGCGACGGGGGCGCGCGGGTGCAGCACCGGCTGGGCCCGCCGGAACTGCGCCGCCTGGCGGCGAGCTTCAACCACATGGCCGACGCCGTCTCCGACGTGCTGGACCGGCAGCGGGCGTTCGTCGCGCACGCCAGCCACCAGCTGCGCAACCCGCTGACCGCGTTGCGCCTGCGGGTGGAGGAGCTGGGGCCGAGCCTGACCGACCCCCAGGGGCGCGCCGAGCACCAGCTCGCGCTGGAGGAGACCGACCGGCTGGCCCTGGTGCTGGACGCGCTGCTCACCCTGGCCCGCGCCGAACGGCGGGAGAACCAGCGGGTCACCGTCGACGCGGCGGCCGTCGCCGCCTCCCGGGTCGCCGCGTGGCAGCCGCTGGCCCGGCACCGGTCGGTCGCTCTCCGGCTCACCGCGGCGGAATCCCCGGCGTACGCCCGGACCGTGCCGACCGCCATCGACCAGGCCCTCGACGCGCTGATCGACAACGCGGTGAAGTTCAGCGGCGCCGGCGGGGAGGTGACGGTGAGCGTGCGGCACGGCGACGGCGGCGTGGCGCTGGAGGTGCGGGACACCGGCCCCGGCATGACGTCGAGTCAGCTCGGCCAGGCGACCGAACGGTTCTGGCGGGCGCCGGAGGTGCAGAACGTGGACGGCGCGGGGCTGGGCCTGACCATCGTGGCCGTGCTGGTCGACGCCTCGGACGGGCGGCTCACCATGCGCCGCGGCGAGCCGCGCGGCCTGGTCGCCGGCCTGTGGTTCCCCGCCGACCCGCCCGCGGCCCTCCCGGCGCCTCGCGTCGCCGCCGAACTCCCCGATCCCGCCGCCGGCCCGGAGGAGACCCTGGTCGGCTGAGCCTCCGCCGTCGCAAGGCGGTGCTGCCGCTGCGGGGGGCTTCGCCGCGC
>NZ_JAMOKF010000221.1 GCF_023656545.1 Micromonospora phytophila
GGACGACGCACACGTCGGCGGCGGCGACCGGCACGCGGGTGGTCGGCGGTGGGCCAGCCGGGTCAGCCGGGCGCGACGACCGGGTGGGTGACGACCGGGTGGGTGAGGAAGGGCAGCACCGCGGCAGGCAGGGCCGGCGAACCGACGATGTCGTAGTGGGTGAGGCCGGGCAGCACTGCGAGCCGGGCCGCCGGTCGGTCGGTGCCGTCCCAGCCGGCGTCCCGGTGACCGCCGCCGAGCAGCCCGAAGAACTCCACCATGTGCGCGGTGCAGACCGAGTCGGCGTCGGCGAAGACCAGCAGGGTCGGCGCCGTCAGCGTGGCAACCTCGGCCGACCAGTCGTAGTCGCGGCGCAGCAGTTCGCCCGACTTCGCCCAGAGCCGTGGCCAGTCGGCCGGCCGGGGCGCGACCCGGGCGTACATCTGGTGTGGCGGGGTGCCGCGCATCCGCTCGCCGAACCCCTCGTCCTGCTGCGCCATGGCCGCGAGCACCTCGGGATACCAGCCCCGTCGCCGGCAGGGCGCGGAGACCACGACCAGCCGGCGGACCAGCGCCGGATGCTGGATCGCGGTACGCAGGGCGACCCCGCCGCCGAGGGAGTAGCCCAGCACGTCAGCCCCGCCGAGGCCGAGGTGGCCGATCAGCGCGGCGACGTCGTCGGCCATCGACTCGTAGCGCAGCGGCCGGTCCACGTCGGCCGTGCGCCCGTGCCCCTGCAGGTCGATCGCGATCACCCGGCGACGCTCGGCGAGGGCGGGCAGGATCGCGGCGAACATTTCCACCGCGCCGAAGCCGCCGTGCAGCAGCACCAGCGGTGGGCCGGAGCCGTGCTCCTCGTGCCAGAGCCGGAGCCCGTTGACCTCCGCGTAGCTCATGCCCTCATCCAACCCGAGGGGTACGGGCACCGTCGTCGGCTTCAACAGTTCGGCCGGAGGGGCCGACGGCCCACCCGGGTCGGTCCCGCTGCCACCACGACCGGCGCGCCGGTGCCATGAAATCGGCGTCGGTGTCGTACGTGGCGCCTACCGTCCACGGTGACCGAAGGAGGCTCCAATGACCCACGAACCGGTGCGGGTGTCCCGGCGGATCGCCGCTCCCGCGGCCACGATCTTCCGAATCGTCGCGGATCCCCGCAAGCACCTCCACCTGGACGGCTCCGGGATGTTGCGAGGCGCGGTCACCCAGACGCCGGTGTCGGGCGTCGGGGACATCTTCGTCATGCGGATGTACTACGACGCTCACGGTGACTACGAGATGGACAACCGCGTCGTCGAGTTCCGGCGGGGCCGGCGCATCGCCTGGGTGCCCGCGCCGGGGCGCGGGCACCCGGACTTCGGCTCGCCGGACGCCAGGTGGGGGCAGCGGTGGGCCTTCGACCTAGTGCCGGACGGTCCGGACGCGACAGTCGTGACGGAGAGCTACGACTGCTCCGACGTGCCGGATCGCCAGCGAGCGCAGATGGACGGCGGCCGGATCTGGGTCGATGCCATGACGGCGACGCTGCGACGGCTTGACGAGATGTGCACCGGCCGGGCGGACCTGGCGGACGCCACGCCACTGTAGGCGCCCCGCCGGCGACGGTGACCGGGGTGTCTACCCGATGTCCTTCAGGAAGGCCAACACGCGTTCGGTGAGCAGCCCGGCAGCTCGCCCGTCGTACGCGGGCAGGCTGCTGTCGGCGAAGAGGTGCTGGCCGCCGGGGTAGAGGAAGAGCTCGGCGTCCTTCGTCGCTTCCACCAGGGCACGGGCCGCGTCGAGGTCTCCTTCCTTGGCGAAGAAGGGGTCGGCGTCCATCCCGTGGATCTGCACCGGCACCCCCTTCGGCCACCCGTCACCGAACTCTGAGGTCGGGAGGCAGGAGTGGAAGAACAGGGCACCCTTCGCCCCGGGTCGTGTCTGGGCCAGCAACTGCGCCGGCATGACCCCGAGGGAGAACCCGGCGTAGACGAGCTCACTGCTCAGCCCCTCGGCGGCGAGCCGCCCACGCTCCATGACGTTGCCGAACCCGACCTGGCGGGCGTACGCCAGGCCTTCGTCGAGGGTGTCGAAGACGTGCCCCTCGTACAGGTCGGGGAGGTGCACGGTGTGGCCGGCGCGCCTGAGTCGCTCGGCGAAGTCACGGACCCCGGATGTCAGCCCGTGCGCGTGGTGGAACAACAGCATCTCGGCCATGAGGCGCTCCTTTCACCGTTGCGGGGCCCGTCCGGCTCCGCGAGGACGATGATGTCCCACGCCCCCGACATCTTTCCTGCCCGGCCGCGAGCATGATGCGGAGCGTGCGCGGCTGATGGCCCGCTGCCCGATCGCTGGAAACCGATCCTCCGGATGGCGCCGCTGCCGGTGGAAGGGGCCCGGTCCAACTTTTGCCCCGCACGCATCGAAACGCGACCGGAGCGACGGCACTCTGATTACTCCGCACCCGCGCCCGTCGCCCCTGCCGGGCGAGCAGGGGCGGCGACGGCCCGGTGGTTCAACGAGGGGCCATCTAGTTCGTGCGGTCAATCCATGACAGAACGGCGCCAGTGAAACCCTCAGGCCGCGCAACATGAACGAAGTGTCCTCCGCCGACGGTGACCAATGTGCCGTCCTGCAACAGCTCCGTCGCCTCGGCCAGCAGCGACTGCGGGATGTGGCTGCCTGACCCGCCTCCCACGACCAGCGTCGGCATCTGGAGCTTCGCAAGCCCGGGCCAGTACCGCCGTTCCGGGTCGTTCACCTCCTGAGCGATGGCCGGCACCACCTCCCAATCGAACGGCAGTTCCCCGCCGGGCCGCTCAGGCGTCGCCCGGGTACGCGGAAACGGCGGGACCACATCCTCCAGAACCAGACGCGACACCCGGGCAGGCATCGCTAGGGCGACCAGAAACGCCACCACGCCGCCCATCGAATGGCCGATCAAGGTCACGTCAGCGAGGTCCATCTGCTTCAGGAAGGCCACCACGTCGTCGCGCATCAGCTCGAACGAGTACACCCCTGGCCAGTCGCTCTCGCCGTGGCCCCGCAGATCGAGCGTCACCACGCGGAAACGTGCCTCCAGCCCAGCACGGACGCCATCCCAGCTTGTCGCCCGTTCACCCAGCGCGTGGAGCAGCACGATGACAGGAGCGTCGGCTGGACCGGACATGTCGAAGGCGAGCCGCGTCCCGTCGGCAAGCTGGATCAGGCGCGAGGGCACGCGGGCCACCTTACCCACCGTCCGTCGTGCACGAAGGCCCACGGTGAGTCCGGCCGGTGTTCCGCGTTGCCCAGCGTGGCCCCTGCCCGCCGTCGCGGGGATCCCTGCGCAAGCTTCCTCGACCAGTGCCCCTGAAGCTGGACCTCCTGAGAGTGGTCCTCTTCCAACCGCACATCCGACGGGGGCATGCACCTCTCACTTGCGTGGCGAGCCGTAGGCAGGGGTGGGGAGGTCGCGGGGAGGAGTACCTGGCCCTTGAGGACCACGGGCTCATCGGCGACCTGCAGACCGCCGCGTTGGTCGCCCGCGATGGCACGGTCAACTGGTTCTGCGCGCCCGTTTCGACTCCCCAGCATCTTCGCCGGCATACTCGACCGGCAGCGCGGCGGTACCTCCGCATTTCCCCGAAGGCGTCGACTACCTGAGCAAGCAGCTGTACATGCCCGGCACGCCCATCCTGATCACGCGATTCATCAGCGCAGACGGCGTCGGCGAGATCGTCGACGGGTGATCCGGTCCGTAGGGTCAGCCACATGACGGAACAGATGACGGCACGGCAGTTCCACTTCTCGGGCGGAGTGGCGGACTGGCGAGTTGCCGACGGCGGGGCCTGCGCCTACTTCCGCACCGGTTCGTTCGCCACGGGGGCCCGCTTCGTCCAGGCCGTGGCCGAGATCCCTGGCCTGGACGATCACGCTCCCGACGTAGACCTGCGGCCTGACGGCGTGTTCGTACGTCTCTTCACCACCGCCCCTGCTCCGGACGGGCTCAGCAGCCGCGACGTCGAGATGGCACGGCTGATCTCCTCCGCAGCGCAGCGGCTCGGACTGACGGCCGAGCCGTCCCAGGTGCACAACGTCGTGGTCACCATCGACGCGCTCGACATTCCACGGGTGCTTCCCTTCTGGCGTGCCGTGCTCGGCTACGGCGACCGGGACGGCGGCCCCGTCGAGGAACTGAACGACCCGCATCGCCGCAAGCCCATCGTCGGCTTCCAGCGGATGGATGCTCCCCGTCCACAGCGCAACCGGATCCATCTCGACGTCTGGGTGCCACACGACCAGGCCGAGACGCGTGTCGCCGCCGCGCTCGCGGCCGGTGGCCGGGTCGTCAGCGAGGAGATGGCCCCGTCGTGGTGGGTGCTGGCCGATCCCGAGGGCAACGAGGCCTGCGTCGCCACCTGGATCGGCACTGATGGCCGGGGTTACCCGTAAACAGCTCGTCCGTCAGGAGGCCGCGAAGGCGGCTACGGTCCAAGCCGCTTGGCAGCGGCTGAAGAGAGTCGTCAACAGCGCCCAGCCGCCAGGCGGGATGGCCACGCAACCACCCACGGACCGTGATCCGCCAGCGGAGCCACGGCCATCCTTGAGCCGGAGCGCCCCCGCCGGAGGCAGCCCAATGCTGAAGTCAGCGGCGAGCGCATGATCGGGTCGGTAGGGCTGCCGGTGGAGGTACGTGGTCGCTGGTGGAACGGGAGCTGGGGCCGCTTGGCTCGGCGGGACGCCTGGCTGCTTTCGGACGGCCAGCTCTGGCAGGTGCCTGGCCGTCTCGGTGGCGACGGAGGCAGGAGGTCCTTGCACGGCTTCCCGGATGAGGCACCTGCCCGAGGAATGTTGACCGGATGATGCAGACCTCGGCCTGGGCGGGACCTTACGAAGCTATGCGGTGCGAGCCAGACCGGAGACACCGCCAGTAGCCGCTGCGGAAGGCAGCATGGCTGCACTGGCAAGGATCGATGCTGGCTGAGACGATCGCGTGGTGAGCCTGCTCGCAGCACTCTGGCGTGCAATCTTCGGACGGCCTGACGAGCTGATCGAGACTCAGGTGTCTGACGCCAGGCAACGGACCGTGGATGTCTTCGCCTGCGAGCAAGCCGACCTGGTCCGGGATCAGAAGGTGACCGAGAAGCAGGCACTGACCGCCATCGCTGAGCACTTCCCCGAGATGACGGCGGACGAGGCCGCTCATGCGTTCGCTCGCGGCATGTTCCTAACTCGGTGATCAGGCACAGCGGGAGCGATCAACGGCAGGCATCTGTCCGCTCCTCCTGGGCGGGGTTGCTGTCAGCGTTGCTGTCGGGTTGACCCGGGCGGCGAGGGTGCCTCCTCTGGGTGTTTCCGCTCGCGTAGCGTGTCCCATGCCGCGATTCCGGCCAGCACGGTGGCTGCGGTGCTGGTGGCGATCAGCGGCGGCAGGCGGACCAGCACCGGCGCCAGAGCGGCGAGCGCGAGAAGTCCGATGACCCGGGACGCGGACACCCGCGCGAACACGTCGTACTCGAGGCGGGACCGCCCGGCCAGGAACAGCGCGGGCCCACCCAGGATGACCGCGAGCCATAGCGGATCCTCGTGTAGGACCGGATGGTGGATGACCAGTGCGTGGCCGACGCCGGTGGCGAGGATGCCGGTCATGATGGCCAGGTGGGTGTGGAACTCATACCGACCGAGGCGGGCCGGGTTGGGGATGGCCTCGATGGCGTCGGGCAACACCGCCCCAGCTCGGTGGAAGTAGATTCGCCACATCAGCATCGTGGTGGCGAAGGACACGACGCTCGGCACCACCCGATCGGGGGTGAACTGCTCGGCGAACGTCAGTCCCGTGAGCAGGATCGTCTCGCCGAGGGCGATGACGATGAACTGCTGATAGCGCTCGGCGAGATGCTCGCCGGCGAGCTTCCAGTCTTGGATACGGGTGCGGCCAAGTCCCGGAACGGGCCAGCCGAGTACGAGTCCTGTGTAGTCCAGCGCCAACGCCAGCGCCCACAGGACCCCGCGCGCGGGACTCTGCGGGACGAGAACCGCCCCGGCGATCCAGGGTACGGCGGATACCGCTGCCCAGCAGAGTGCCCGCACGGGGCTGCGCCGTTCACGGTCGTACCGGCCGAGGAGGAGGACGACGGGCTTGCCGAGTTGAATGGCGACGTAGGTGACCGCGAAGACCACGCCTCGATCGCCGAACGCAAAGGGCAGCGTAACCGCCATGATCATGCTGCCGAACATGACCAAGACGAGCACGAGCCGGATCGCCCCTCTTCGCGGCTCGAAGGCGCTGGTCACGATCGCCGCGCGGACCCAGGTCAACCAGAAGGCCAGCAGCAACAACGCCGTCTGACCGAGTTCTGGCAGGACGACCCGCCGCTGTGTGGTCAAGTCCACGATCAGCCGCTCCGAGATCCGGGTGAGCGCGAAGACATAGACCAGGTCGAGAAGGAGTTCCCCCTCACGGCCACGGAGCAGACCACGCAAGCCACCGACCGTCATCTTCCGCCCGTTTCCGCCCGCCTCGCGCACTATTGACGCAGTCGTACCACGCCGGTCAGGGCCTCCGACGCGGATGGGCGGAACCCTGGGCGGCTGACTGCTCCGCTGCTACACCCTCTCGGCGGGCCCCGCCCCGGCGCGCATGTCGCGCACAGCCAACGATCGACGACCCAGGTCACGCGAGTGAACTCCGCCTCAACCCAGTGGCTGCCTCTGGTCGATTGGGCGGTCCCGGGCCGGCGGAGAAACGAACAGGCAACCAAGGGCGCAGACTCCGGCGTACGGGTCAACTCGTCCGTCGCCCACCAGCTCAGCCGCCCTCGCGGCACACCATGGTGACGCTGGACCTGGACCTGGACCTGGGCGTGCCGCCGCACCTGGTGCAACCCATCGCTCGGCACGCGCACGTCGATATCACGTTGAAGATCTACGCCCATACGAACCTTGAGGCGATGCGGGCAGCGGTGAAGCGTCTCGATGACGAACTCGACTGACGCGTCTCGTTGCTACATTCGCTGCCGCAAAAACAGCCCCGAGCGCGATCTTGTGATTGGCTCCACTGCTGGTCAACCCTGGTGGGCGCGGCAGGTTTCGAACCTGCGACCCCTCGCTTGTAAGGCGAGTGCTCTCCCACTGAGCTACGCGCCCGGAACGCCCGTACGGCGGGCCGGAGGTTGGCTAGCTTACCCTGCCCACCACCGGCCCGGACGCACGGAGTGCCCGGTCGATCAGGCGGCGACGGCCTCCGCGAGGGCCTTGCGCCAGCCCTGCTGGTCGCGTGCCTCCCCCGGCATGTTCATCTCGGCGAAGCGCACCACGCCGGCCTTGTCGATGACGAAGGTGCCCCGGTTGGCGATGCCCGCGATCTCGTTGAAGACGCCGTACGCCTGGGCGACCGCGCCGTGCGGCCAGAAGTCGGACAGCAGCGGGAACTGGTAGCCCTCCCGGTTGGCCCAGATCTTGTGGGAGTAGACCGAGTCGACGCTGACGGTCAGCACCTGGACGTCGTCGTTGACGTACTCGTCGAGGTTGTCCCGCACCTCGCACAGCTCGCCCTGGCAGACGCCGCTGAAGGCGAGGGGGTAGAAGACCAGGAGCACGCAGCGCCTGCCGCGGAAGTCCGAGAGCCGGACCTCCTGGTTGTTCTGGTCCTTGAGCACGAAGTCCGGCGCCTCGGCGCCAACCTCGATGGGCATGCATGCTCCTCAGGTCGGTCGGGGATGGCCAACACCCTGCCACACCCGGCGGCGTGGGCCGCCAGGTGCGAGGGGGCGCTACTTCTTGCCCTTGACCCCGCGGCGCAGGACGAGCCGGGCGCCGCTCCAGTCCCGGCCGGCGTTGACGGTCGAGGTCTGCTGGAGGCCGGCGGTGGGCGCGGACTCGGCGACCTCGCTCGGTTCGACGTGCCCGTCGCGCCCGGCCTTGGGCGTGAGCAGCCACACGACACCGTTGTCGGCCAGCGGGCCGAGGGCGTCGACGAGGAGTTCGAAGAGATCACCGTCGCCGTCGCGGTACCAGACCAGCACGGCGTCGACCACCTCGTCGGTGTCCTCGTCGACCAGATCTCCACAGCGGTCGGTCAGGGCGTCCCGGAGATCCTGGTCGACGTCGTCGTCGTACCCCATCTCCATGACGACCATTCCCGGCTCGATCCCGAACCGGTCCGCCAGGCTGCGTACCCCGTCGGCGGCCTGACCAGCGGTCGCGCTCACTGTCGCGTGCCTCCTCATCTCATCCCTGCTCGCGGCGTCGTTGCGACGCCGTCAGGCAAAGTCCACACAGTTGTGGCTCCCCGCGCAAGTGGCGCACCGGGTGGAACGGAATTTACCGTGCCAGGAGCGTACGGGCACCCTCGGTGATGGCTTCCTCGGAGACCAACACCTGGCGTGCCGCCGGACCTAATGGTACAAACGAGTCAAGACCTGCCACTCGGCGCGCTGCCCCGACATATCCGGCATCGACCAGGGCGGCGATCACCCCCTCGCCGACTCCGCCGGAGCGGCGGGTCTCGTCCACCACCAGCACCCGGCCGGTCGCCGCCGCCTCCCGGATGATGTCCGCCACCGGGAGCGGGGCGAGCCAGCGCAGGTCCACCACCCGGGTGCCGATCCCCTCGTCGGCGAGCGTCGCCGCGGCGCGCAGCGACATCCGCACGCCGTTACCGAAGGTGATGATCGTGACGTCCTCGGCCGAGCCGACCCCGTAGACCCGCGCGCGGCCGACCGGCACGTGCCCGGTGGTCCATCCGCCGGGCTCGGCGTACTCGGCCAGCCACTCGCCGTCGCCGTCGGAGTAGAGGTCGCGGGTGTGGTAGAGCGCGATCGGTTCCAGGAAGACGCAGACGCTGCCGTCCACCGCGGCGCTGGCCAGGCAGGTCCGCAGCATCGGCGCGGCGTCGTCCGGCCGCGCCGGCACCGCGATCACCAGACCGGGCACATCCCGGAGTACGGCCACCGAGTTGTCGTTGTGGAAGTGCCCGCCGAAGCCCTCCTGGTAGGCCAGCCCGGCCACCCGCACCACCATCGGGTTGCGGAACGCCCCCTGCGAGAAGAACTGCATGGTGGCCGCCTCGCCCCGCAGCTGGTCCTCGGCGTTGTGCAGGTAGGCCAGGTACTGGATCTCCGGCACCGGCAGCATGCCGGCCAGCCCGGCGCCGAGCCCCAGTCCGAGCACGGAGGTCTCGTCGAGCAGGGTGTCGAAGACCCGGGCGGCGCCGAAGCGGTCCCGCAGCCCCTTCGTCACGCCGTACACCCCGCCCTTGGCGCCGACGTCCTCGCCGAAGACGGCCATCTGGGGGTGGTCGAGCATCCCGTCGGCCAGCGCGGCGTTGATGCTCTGCGCGAGGGTCAGCGGGCCGGTCAGCTCGGGCGGCTTCCCGCCGAACGCCTCGGCCCGCGCGCCCGCGCCGGGGCC
>NZ_JAMOKF010000222.1 GCF_023656545.1 Micromonospora phytophila
GCGGCGGGTGCCCGCGCCAGCGGGCCAGCCCACCGGTCGTCGCGCCGGCCAGCAGGGCCAGCAGCGGCAGGACCAGCATCGCCAGCCGCTGCGCTGCGGCGGCGTCGAGCCACGACGGCTCCCACACCCCGAGGCGTACGGTGGGCAGCGGCCCGGTCCTGACCAGCGACGGCACGACCGAGACCAGCGCCACCAGCCACACCGCGCCGGCCATCAGTGCCATGTTCCAGCCCAGCGGCGGCTTGACCAGCACGGCGAGCGCGGCGCCGGCGCCGACCAGCGCGCCGAGGATCGCGCAGATCCCGACGGCCCAGACCGGGTCCACCGAGACCAGCTCGGCGGCCCGGGCCGGTTGCATGCACAGGGGCGCCACGACGGTCGCTCCCGCTGCGGCGGCGCCGGCGACGGCGAGCTGCCGCCCGGTGCCGGCCAGCGCCGTGTCGCGGCGAGCCAGGCGTTCGGTGAGCACCGCGCCGACCACGGCGGCGTTCGCCGCGAACCAGCCCACCCAGACGAGCTGGGCCGGCCACTGGTTGGCGGTGGCGCCGGTGAAGGCGCCGGTGAACCGGACGATGCCGAAGCCGAACGCGATGCCGAGCTGACCGGCCCCGGTCAGCAGGCTCACCCCCAGCGCGGTGAGCAGCAGTCTGCCCCAGGTCCGAAAGGCCATGTCCGGCACGTTACGGTCCGGTGCGCCCGATCGCCACCGGCGCGCCGTGCGGCGCGGCGGCCCTGCCTCCGGCGGGTCTACTTGAGTTCGACCAGGCGGGCCAGGTAGGTCGTGTCCCCGACATTGGTGAGCATGTGGACGGCGCCCGGGTCCCGGTAGACCACCCCGCCGGTCGGCTCGTCCGCGTCGATCCGGGTGCCGTCGATCGTCTGTACGACGTTCTTCGCGCCCTGGACCGCCACCACCAGATAGGGATGGTCGTGCCGGTGCAGCGGCTGCCGCTCGCCCGGCTCCAGCCGGATGTGCCAGACGCGTACCCGGTCGTTCTCGAACACGATCTCCTGACCGACCGGGCCGAGTTCGGGTCGGGTGTCTGTCATCGGGTTCCGTCCAGTCGGGGGAGCACCTCGGCGGCGATGAGCTCCAGGTGGTCGAGGTCGGCGAGGTCGATCAGTCGCAGGTGCACGCGGGTGGTGCCGATCGCGGCGAACTGGCCGATCCGGTCGATCAGTTGCGCGGGCGAGCCGACCACCGGGTCCTCCGGCGGCAGGGCGCTCCTGACGTGCAGCGGGGCGGCCCGGCGTCGCGCCTCGGCGTCGGTACGGCCGATCGCCACCACGATCCCGGCGGAGAGCGTCAGCGGTGCGCGCCCGGACTCCGCCCGGCCCGTCCGGTCGCACGCCTCCCGCACCCGCTCGTACGCCTCGGCGGTCTCCTCGACGGACTTGAACGGCATGTTGAACTCGTCGGCGTACCGGGCGGCGAGTTCGGGGGTGCGCTTCGGGCCGCGTCCGCCGACGATCACCGGGGGGCCGGGCACCTGCACGGGCTTCGGCAGCGCGGGGGCGTCCACCAGGCGGTAGTGGTCACCGCTGAAGCTGAACGTCCCGCCCGGCGGGGTGCGCCACAGGCCGGTGATCACCTCGAGCTGCTCGGCCAGCCGGTCGAAGCGTTCGCCGACGGCCGGGAACGGGATTCCGTAGGAGGTGTGCTCCCGCTCGTACCAGCCGGCGCCGATGCCCAGCTCGACCCGGCCGCCGCTCATCCGGTCGACCTGGGCCACCATCACCGCGAGCGGGCCCGGGAGGCGGAAGGTGGCCGAGCTGACCAGGGTCCCGAGCCGGATCCGGGTGGTCTCCCGGGCCAGCGCGGCCAGGGTCAGCCAGGCGTCGGTCGGACCGGGCAGCCCCGGGTCGTCCCCCATGGACTGGTAGTGGTCGGCGCGGAAGAAGCCCTCGTAGCCGCCGGCCTCGGCCAGCCGGGCGAAGCGGAGCTGGTCGTCGTAGCTGGCACCCCGGTGCGGCTCCGTGAAGACGGAAACCCGCATGCTCATCGTCCTTCCGCTGCGGCGTGCGCCGGCAGGTCCCGTTCCATCAGGAGTTCGTGCAGGTCGGCGCTGACCTGGGCGACGTCCGCCAGGTGCGCGTTGCGGCCGAGGGTGCGCGGCCGGGGGATGGTCACGTCGACCACCTTGCGGATCCGGCCGGGCCGGGGGCTGAGCACGACCACCCGGTCGGCGAGCAGCACCGCCTCGTCGATCGAGTGGGTGACGAAGACGACGGTGGGGGAGGTCTCCATGTGCACCCGCTGCAACTCCCCGGAGAGCTCCTCGCGGGTGAGCGCGTCGAGCGCGGAGAACGGCTCGTCCATCAACATCACCCGCGGTTCGGCGATCAGCGACCGGCACAGCGAGACCCGTTGCTGCATGCCGCCGGAGAGTTCGTGCGGCAGCCGCTTCTCGAAGCCGCCCAGCCCGGCGAGGTCCAGCAGTTGCCGGGCCCGCTCGCGGTGCTTCGCCCGCTTCCAGCCGAAGATCTCCACCGGCAGCAGGACGTTGTCGAGCACGGTGCGCCAGGGCAGCAGGGCCGGCCGCTGGAAGAGCATCGCGATGTCGGGGCGGGGCCGGGTGATCGGCCTGCCGGCCACGGTGATCTCGCCCTCGGTCACCGGGAGCAGCCCGGCGACCAGGCGCAGCAGGGTGGACTTGCCGCACCCGGAGCGGCCGAGCACGGCGACGAACTCGCCCTCGGCGACGTCGAGGTCGATGCCGCGCAGGGCCTCGACCCGGCCGCTGCGGCCGTCGAAGGTGCGGGACACCCCGGACAGTCGGATCATCTCCGGCCCGCCTCCCTGACTCGACGATCAGCGAACGCGGCAAAGGGTATCCGTCTTGTGTCTGTGTCGCACCGTCCGGGGTGGACGTCAGTTTGTATCCGTTCCGCAACCCGATACGCCTGGCGTCGCAACTGCCGGGTTCTCGTACGCTGTGCCCGCGAAGAGTCCCCTCACGACGGTGGTGCCGGCTTCACCCCCTCCGCCGGCCCGCCAGACAACCCCTCCGGTGGTGGCCCGCCGCCCCGGTCGGAAAGGACATGGTGCACTGATGAGAAGGCTGACCCGTACGGTCGCGACGGCCGCGCTGGCCACGGCCCTCGCCCTGGTCTCCGGCTGCAGCAGCGGCTCGGACTCGTCCGACAGCAAGGGCGCCGACGGCGCGGCACTGGAGAAGGTGACCTACCTCACCTCGTTCGGCAACTTCGGCCGTGACTCCTACGCCTGGGTCGCCAAGGAGAAGGGCTTCTTCAAGGACGCCGGCTTCGACGTCGAGATCAAGCCCGGCCAGGGCACCGGTGCCGTCATCCAGACGATCGTCGGCGGTCAGGCGCAGTTCGGGCCGATCGACCTCACCGGCGGGCTGCTCCAGCTCGGCAACGGCCAGGCGAAGGACTTCGTCGCGGTCGCCGCGATTCAGCAGCGCACCATGGCCGGCATCGCCACCGTCGAGGGCAAGAACATCGCGTCGCCGAAGGACCTGGAGGGCAAGAAGCTCGCCGACACCCCCGGGTCCGTGGTCCGCAACCTCTTCCCGACGTACGCCCGGCTGGCCGGGGTGGACGCCACCAAGGTGACCTGGGTCAACGGTGAGGCGCAGACCCTGATGGGCACGCTCGCCTCCGGCGCGGTGGACGGCATCGGCCAGTTCGTCGTCGGCCAGCCGACCATTGAGGCGGTGACCAAGAAGAAGGCCGTCATGCTGCCGTACAGCAACGTGATGCAGGACCTCTACGGCAACGTGCTGATCACCTCCTCCAAGATCGCCAAGGAGAAGCCGGAGATGGTCAAGCGGTTCACCGGCGCCCTGATGAAGGGCCTGGAGTACGCGCTGACCAACCCGCAGGAGGCCGGCGACATCCTGAAGAAGAACGTCGACGCCGCCAACCCGGCGGCCGCCAAGGCCGAGCTGGAGCTGATGGCCGGGTACGTCCGGTCGAGCAACTCCGGCACCCAGCTCGGCACGCTCGACAGCGGCCGGGTCGCCAAGAGCATCGCCATCCTGCAGGGCGCCGGCGCGCTCAAGCAGAACCTGACCCCCGACCAGATCATCGACTTCAGCCTCGTGCCGAAGGCCTGATCGCCGCCGACCGTGCCACGGGGGTGCGGCCCAGGGGGATGCCCGGGGCCGCACCCCCCGTGGCGTACCGGCCCCGGCCGGCAGGAGAGGAGTACCCGTGACGGACCTGACCGGCCCTCGGTCCGGCGTCGCCGAGGCCGAGCACGCACCAGGTGGGGCGCCCCGGGCGGAGCCCCCCGCCCCGCCGGGTGGCGCCGCCACCCGGCGGCTCACGCCGCGCCCGGCAGCCGTCGGGTGGCCGCTGCTCGGCCTGCTGATCGCGCTGGCCGTCTGGTGGCTGGTGACGTCGGGGCTGGAGCTGGTGCACCCGGCGTCCCTGCCGCCGCCCCAGGACGTGTGGCGCGCGCTGGCGTCGGCGGCCGACGTGCTGCTGCCGGCGTTGGGAGTCACCACCCTGATGACGGTGCTCGGCTTCCTGCTCTCGGCGGTCGCCGGGGTGCTGATCGGGATGGCCCTGGCGGCCTCCCGGCGCGCCGAGCGGATGTTCGCGCCGCTGCTGGTGGCGGTCAACGCGGTGCCGAAGATCGCGCTCGGCCCGCTGCTGGTGGTGTCGGTCGGCTGGGGTGAGAAGCCGATCCTGACCATGGTGTTCCTGCTCTGCTTCTTCCCGATCGTGCTCTCCACGGCGACCGGGCTCACCACCACCCCGGCGGACCTGGCGGAGCTGGCCCGGTCGCTGAACGCCTCGTGGTGGCAGTCATTCCGCAAGGTGCGCTTCCCGGCCGCGCTGCCGCAGATCTTCGTCGGGCTGAAGGTGGCGATGCCGCTGGCCGCGATCGGCGCGGTGATCGGGGAGTTCTACTCCGACAAGCCGGGGCTGGGCTACCAGATCCTGCAGTACAACGGGGTCGGGGACACCGCGACCGCGTGGGCGGCGATCGTGCTGATTGCGGCGATGAGCATCCTGCTCTACTCCGCGCTCTCCCTGGTCGAACGCGTCGCCCTCCCCTGGGTCCGAGCCACCACCTCGGCCAGGTGACCACTGCGCCACCCGCCGCAGGCGGCTCGTTCCGCAGCGGCCGGGCGGACTGCTGATGCAACGCCTCACCGCGTTGCTCACCCGAGTGCTGCCCGCGTTACCGCGGATCGTGCCAGCGGCTCAGCGACGAGCCCCGGACCATGCAGGTCCGGGGCTCGGCAATCTGGTCCCTCGAACGGAGTTCCGGGTTGCTCAGCGTGTCTCGGCGTGGCAACCCTGCTGCCAGAACTTCGCCCGCCACTTGCTGATCAACACGCCTTGCCGCCATCCAGCCGGCTGACTGGTCGGCGTCGCCACTAGCCGGCCAGACGCCAGCGGCCGTTGCGGGCGACCAGCGTGGTGAGGGCCTGCGGCATCAGCCCGGAGTGGTTGTCCGGCGTCATCCGGATCGGCCCGGAGAGGCCGTCGAGCTGCGCGGTCTCCAGGACGTCGCGCAGCGCGTCCCGGTCCACCTTGCCCGGCTCGCCGCCGGCTCGCAGTTCGGCGTCGGCGATGAGCTGCACGGCGTCCGCCGGGAACGACGAGGAGCCGTTGTAGCTGCCGAAGCGGGCGGTGTAGTCCTGGAACCACTGCCGGCGAGCCGCCTTGGCCGGGGTGGTGGCGATGACGTCGTCGATCACCATGGTCTGGGTGAAGATCAGCGTCGCCCGCTCGGTGGCGCGGGCCGAGGCGCCGAGGAAGAGGTCACCGGCCGCCACCGCGTCGAAGAAGAGCGAGCCGTCGAAGCCCGCCTGCTGCGCCGCGCCGGCCGCGAGAATGGCCTGTTCCGACGGGGTCCAGACGACCAGGGCGTCCGGCTTGCCGGCGGTCA
The DNA here is from genome assembly GCF_023656545.1 of Micromonospora phytophila. Lineage (GTDB taxonomy): Bacteria > Actinomycetota > Actinomycetes > Mycobacteriales > Micromonosporaceae > Micromonospora > Micromonospora phytophila. The sequence goes on from NZ_JAMOKF010000222.1 coordinate 5,873, forward strand.
GGGCGGTCACCTGCGGGCTTACCTCGGTGTCGCTGGTACGCACCGAGCCGTCCCGCACCAGCCGGATGCCGGCGTTGCCGAACTCGTCAGCCAGGGCCTTCAGCCCTTCTCGGCCGTAGGCGTCGTCGCTGTGCAGCACCGCCACCTTGCGGATGCCCTTGCGCCGCAGTTCGGTGGTGAGCGCGGCGGCGCTGTCGACGGCGTTCGGGGCCAGCTTGAACACGTACCGGCGCTCGGCGACCGGGCTGGCCACCGCGTTGGCGGGAGCCAGGGCGATGGTGGGAATTCGTTTCTCGTTGATGGTCCGCACGGCACCGGCCGCGCATTCGTTGCAGCCGCCCATGATGATCGCGCTGACCCGGGAATCGTTGCTGAAGTCACCGATGTTGCGCAGCGACTCGCTGGCGTCGGATCGGTTGTCCCGCACCTTCAGCTCGATCTTCCGGCCGTTCAGCGCGCCGGAGGAGTTCAACTGCTCGACCTTGAGTTCCAGGGCCCGCTGGTACGCCTTGCCGACGGGCGCCGCCGCGCCGGAGAGTTCGAGGTCCGCGGCGATCACGATGGGACTGGTGTCCTGCTCCGCCGCGCCGAACTGGCAGCCGGTGAGCGTGGTGGCCAGCACGGCCGATGCGAGCGCCGCGGTGGTCGCGGAGCGGATGGGGCTCAACTCAGTCCTCCAGGTGCGGCGCGGGCTGTGCCCGGTCACCGCCGGGTTGTCCGTCCTCGATGGAGGAACGGAATCGGTCTGCCGTACGGTGTGCGCGAAGCCTGCAAAACCTTGCCAATGCCGGGCGCTGTGGTCAAGCGCGGTCCCCGGAGCCTTTTCGGGACCGGGATCCCACATGGTGGGGTAACGAGAAGTTTGCAAACGCTCACGTTGCCGACACGGCTGACCACTCTGGGGTTACATGCCCTGTTCAAGGGCGTGAGGAAATGAAGGTATTAGTTGACCGGAACACGGGATGCGTGCCGTCCGACCGTTTCCTGCCTCACTGCGGCTTCCCAAACAGCATCTCGTCTGATGAAATCGCGGCCGTGCCGCGCGTGGCGCAGTCCGCTGCACCAGGCGCGGGTCGGCGGGTCAGGCGTGGAAGAAACGACGGAGGCGATGTCGTGAGCACCGGACCGACGACCCTGCCCGCCAGCGGCGAGACCGACCAGCCGAAACGCGGCCGGCTGCCCCGGCTCCGGGACGCCCGGATCCGCTCCAAGCTCGCGCTGATCCTCGTCGTGCCGGTCGCCGCGGTCATCGCGCTCGCGACGGTCCGGCTCATCTCCGTCGGCGAGGGCGCCTATGACGCCACCCGCGCCCGGTCGCTCACCGCGCTCTCCATCGACATCTCCGCCCTCACCCACGACCTGCACGCCGAACGGATGGCCGCGGCCGCCTTCCTGGCCGCCCCGCAGCAGAAGGCCGACGCGTACAACCTGCGGGTGCGCCAGACGCAGCAGCGGGTCGAGGCGTACCGCGAGGAGCGCGGACGCATCGGTGAGGTGCCGGCGGCGGTCCGGGGGCGGCTGGCCGCCATCGACGACCACCTGGTGACCCTGGACGGCACCCGGCAGGAGGTGCTGGACCGCCGGCAGATGGCGGTCGCCGAGGCGTCGCTGCGCTACGGGGTCATCCTCACCGACCTGGTCGGGTACGGCGACGGGCTGGCCCAACTGCCCGGCGAGGAGCGGCTGGCGGACGCCCGGCGGGCGGTCGCCGCCTTCGCCCGCGCCAAGGCGGCCGTCGCCGAGGAGGAGTCGGTCGCCGTCACCGCGCTCCTCGCCGGCCAGCTCGACGAGGAGCAGTTCTCCTCCTTCATCGCCACCCTGACCAGCCAGCAGGAGGCCCTGCTCGCCTTCAACCTGGCCGCCGACCCCACCCAGCGCGCCCTGGTCGACGGCACCGTCTCCGGCGACGCGGTCACCCTCGCCGACCGGGTGGCCGCCGACATCACCCGCTCGGTCGGGCAGCGTCCGCTGGTCAGCGCTCAGGACGCCACCGCCGCCGTCGGCGCGGTCAACGACCTGATGCGGTGGGCCGAGATCCGGTTGCAGGACCGGCTGCTCACCCAGGCCGACCAGGCCCGCTCGGACGTCATCCGGCAGGCCGTCATCGAGTCGGTGCTGGTGCTGCTCACCCTCGTCATCGCGGTGACGCTCGCCGTGGTGCTGGCCCGCTCGCTCAACCACTCGCTGCGCCGGCTGCGCGAGGGCGCCCTCTCGGTGGCCAACCACGACCTGCCGGACGCGGTGAAGCGGCTGCAGAACATCGGCAACGTCGGCGACGGCGGCGTCGAGGAGATCGTCCGGCAGGTCCGGGACCCGATCCAGCTCACCAACCGCGACGAGGTCGGCCAGGTGGCGCTCGCCTTCAACGTCGTGCACCGCGAGGCGGTCCGCGTCGCGGCCGAGCAGGCCGCGCTGCGGACCAGCGTCTCGGCGATGTTCCTCAACCTGGCCCGGCGCAGCCAGACCCTGGTCGACCGGATGATCGGCGAGCTGGACGCGATCGAGCGCGGCGAGGAGGACCCGAAGCGGTTGGCCCAGCTCTTCGAGCTCGACCACCTGGCCACCCGGATGCGCCGCAACGACGAGAACCTGCTGGTCCTGGCCGGTGCCGACTCGGGCGTGCCGCGCCGCGACGACGCCCTCCTGGTCGACGTGCTGCGGGCCGCGCAGTCCGAGGTCGAGCTCTACAACCGGATCGAGTTCGGCACCGTCGACACCGACGTCTCGGTCGCCGCGCACGCCGTCAACGACGTGGTCCGACTCGTCGCCGAGCTGCTCGACAACGCCACCCGCTTCTCGCCCCCGAACACCACGGTGGTCGCCGACGGCCGACGGATCCGCGACTACGTCCTGATCCAGATCGAGGACCGGGGCCTCGGCCTGACCGACGAGCAGCTGGACTCGCTCAACCGGCGGCTCGCCGCCCCGCCGAGCGTCGACGTCGCGGCGTTCCGGCTGATGGGTCTGGCCGTGGTCAGCCGGCTCGCCTCCCGCTTCGGCATCCGGGTGGAGCTGCGCCGCAACGTGGATGGTGGCACCGTCGCCCAGGTGACGCTCCCCACCGCGACCGTGGTGCTGCCGTCGGGCCGGGACCAGGTGATCACCCGGCCGCGGCAGCCGCTGACGGTCGAGCAGACGCCGCTCACCCCGGTCGGCGTCGCCGAGCCGCTGGCCGGCTCGGGGCGTACCGGCGCGGCCACCCTCACCGACCAGTGGCGGACCGCCCCGGCGCCCTGGCAGGCCCCGGAACAGTCGCGGGACACCACGGCCACGGTGCGGGCCGGTGGCCTGACCGGGGCACATCCCACCGTCGCGCCCACCGCCCCGGCGACCCCGCCGAAGGCCGAGCCGGCCTTCGCCGGCAGCGGCGGTCTCTCGATCGGCACGCCGACCGTCGCGTACCCCGCCGTCGAGCGGCTGCCGAAGCGGACCCCGGCGGGGGAGAGCGCCGAGCCGGCCGCGCCCGGCC
>NZ_JAMOKF010000223.1 GCF_023656545.1 Micromonospora phytophila
CCGCGTGTGCCACCTCGGCCGGGGCCGGCTCCGGCAGTGCGCCAGCGGTCAGGTCCTCCGGGCGACCCCGCGCGGTCGTGGTGTCGGCGGGCCGGTGCCCGCGCAGCCGCGCTCCCTGCAGGGTCGCGCGGATCCGGGCGAGCAGCTCGGCCGCCGCGAACGGCTTGACCACGTAGTCGTCCGCGCCCACCTCCAACCCGGCCACGCTGGCGTCCTCGCCGGCCCGGGCGGAGAGCACCACCACCGGCAGGGCCCGGGTCCCGGCCTGCGCCCGTACCCGGCGGACCAGTTCGAAGCCGTCGATGTGGGGCATCATCACGTCGGTCAGCACCAGATCCGGCGGCTCCCGCCGGATCGCCTCCAGGGCCTGCCGACCGTCGCCGACCGTCTCCACCCGCCAACCCTGGCCGGTCAGCAGCCGGCTCAGGTACGCGCGCATGTCGGCGTTGTCGTCGGCCACCAGGATCCGGGCGCCGCGCAGCCCGTCCGTCGGCCCGTACGCCGCCGGCTCCGCGGGTGCGGCCGTGACCGCCCGCGTCGGGTCGGCCAGCCAGCCGATCGCCTCCTGGGCGGCGGCCCGGGCCGCGTCGCCGCTGCCGTCCCCGCCCACCGCCGGCGTGGCGTCGACGCGCTCCAGGGCGGACCAGGGCAGCGCGACCGTGAACGTGCTCCCGACGCCCACGCGGCTCGCCACCCGCACGTCGCCGCCTTCCAGCCGGGCGAGCTCGCGGACCAGGGCCAGCCCGATGCCGGTGCCCTCGTGGCTGCGGGAGCGGGCGCCGTGCACCCGGTGGAACCTCTCGAAGAGCCGGGGCAGCTCCTCCTCGGCGATGCCGATGCCGGTGTCGGAGACGGTCAGTCGCACCTCATCGTCGTCGGCGTCCAGCCCGACGCGGATCCGGCCGACGAAGGTGTACTTCAGCGCGTTGGACAGCAGGTTCGTGACGATGCGTTCCCAGTTGACCGGGTCGACGGCGACCGGACGCGCGAGCGGCGGACAGTCGACCTCCAGCCGCAGCCCGGCCCGTTCCACCGCCGCCCGGAAGACGCTGGCCAGCTCGGCGGTGAGGCCCGCCAGGTCGACCCGGCGGGCGTTGCTGCGCGCCTGGCCCGCCTCAAGGCTGGAGAAGGTGAGCAGGCTGTTGACCAGCGTGAGCAGCCGGGTGGCGTTGCGCCAGGCGGTGTCGACCCGCTCCCGCTGCGCCGCCGGCAGCGGATGCCGGTGATCGTGCAGCGCGTCGGCCAGCGGGCCGAGCATCAGGGTCAGCGGGGTGCGGAACTCGTGGCTGACGTTGGTGAAGAAGCTGGTCTTCACCCGGTCCAGCTCCGCCAGCGCCTCGGCGCGCCGGCGCTCCTCCTCGTACGCCTGCGCGTTGCGTACCGCGACCGCCACCTGCTGGGTCAGCAGCTGGAAGAACGAGCGGTACGCCTCGTCCAGACCCCGGCTCGGGCTGACCCCGACCAGCAGCACCCCGAGCGGCTGGTCCGCCTCGGCCGAGGGCAGCGGCAGGGCCAGGGCCGTGTCGACCGGGTCGTCCCACGGGCCGGCCGGCAGGGTGAGGCGCTCGGCCACCCCGGTGACCTCCGTTGCCGTACCTTCGGCGGCGGCCGACAGCCCCCAGGCCCGGTCGTCGACGTCGGCGGCGGTCACGGTGTCCGGCAGCGCGGCGGCGACCGGGTCGCCGCCGACCAGGGCGACCCGGCGCAGCAGCGCGCCCTCCCGCAGGTAGATCGCGGCGAACGGCACGTCCAGGGGGTGCCCGCCGATCGCCCCGGCGAGTCGGGCGGTGGTGCTCGCCGCGTCGACGGTGCGGCCGTCACCGCGCACGGAGAGGTCCCGCAGCAGGCGCAGCCGGCGCTCGCCGACCACCTGCTCGGTCACCTCGCTGCACACGGTGAGCACCCCCACCGTGCGTCCCTCGTCGTCTCGGGCGGGGGCGTGCGAGACGCTGAAGTACGCCTCCTCGCGGTAGCCGGCCCGGTCGAGCAGCAGTTGCAGGGCGGGCACCCAGCTGGCCACCCCGGTCGTCATCGCCTCGTCGATCAGCGGGGCCAGCACGTCCCAGCCCTCGGCCAGGGTGACCCGCACGTCGTCGCCGAGCGCCACCGGGTGCTTGTCGCCGATCAGCTGCGCGTACGCGTCGTTGTAGAGCTGGGTGAACTCCTCGCCCCAGAGCAGCAGCATCGGGTACCGGGAGGAGAGCACCATCCGCACGGCGGCACGCAGGCTCTGCGGCCAGCCGGCGACGGGGCCGAGCGGGGTGGCCGCCCAGTCCAGCCGCGCCATCAACCGCCCTGTCTCGCCCCCGTCGGCGAACACATCCCCCGTGGGCCGCGTCACCCTCGACCGCACCTCATCGCAGCCCTCGCTTCCGGGCCCGGCGACCCCTGCTGGCGTTACCCGCACATCCTGGCACCCGGCATCACCTGCACACCCGCCGGCACCCCAGCGGACCTCTGTACCCACCCCCGGACGGGGCGACACCTCCGCCGTCAGGTCGGTGCGCGGGTTTCCGGGCGCTTCGGCCGCCGAGGCCCGACCGGCCCCGCGCCACGGCAGCGGCCGTGCACCGGGCCGGCCCCGCCGGGAGCGCCCGGCCGGCTGCCCCGGACGTCACCGGCCCCCCTCGACCAGTTCGGCGAGCATCCCCTCACAGCTGCGCACGACGACCTGCGCGGCCCGCCGCTGCGCCAGCCGGAGCAGGGGGTCCTCCGCGCGGTCCCGCCAGCGCCACTGCGCCTCGGACGCCGCCTCCCAGAGCTGCTGCACGGTCGCGTCGTGCTCGACGCCGAGCCGGGTGGCCAGGTCCATCCCGTCGCCGCCGATCAGCCTGCGCGCCTGCGTGGTCAACTCGGTGTCGAACCCGAGCCCGGGGCCTCGCAGCGCCCCGAGCAGGCGTAACTCCTGGAATTCGTGTGCGCCGGCGAGGATCTGCTCCACCGTGCCGAACAGCTCGCCGGTGCCCGGGCCGGGCTCCGTGCGCAGCAGCGTCTCCACGGCGGCCAGCGCCGAGCGGGACTTGAGCGTGTCCCGCCGGTCGACGAAGAAGCGGTTCACCGACTCGCGCAGCTCGGTCAGACCGCTGCGCCGGATGAGTTCGGCGGAGAGCTTGGTCCGGCTGTCACAGCCGGTACGCACCAGGGTCGTCGCCAGCCTGACCCCGAACAGGCCGAGCCGGTCCAGCAGCGCGGCGCGCACCTCGGCGTCCAGCCGTACCGGCAGCTCGCCGCGGACGAAGCGGTCGGCGGAGAGCAGGTGCGGCTCCAGCTCGGGGCGGGGCACCCGGGCCAGCTGCGCGAGCGCGGCGAAATCGGACTCGCTGAGCACCCGGCCGGCCAGACCGATCTGCCCGCTGCACGCCACCAGGTTCACGCAGAGCGCGTTCACCCGTGGGTCGCGGTGCTGCCGCCTGGCGAGCTGGCGGGCGGTGAGCAGCGCGTCGATCCGTCCGCCACCGGTCTCGTCGACCCGGGAGAGCACCATGATCACGTTGACCGGTGCCGCCTGCCCCACCGCGCTCTCCCGGCTGGACTCCAGCGCCCGCAGGTCGGTGCCGCGACCGTCGCGGGTCAGGTACAACACCGCGTCGGCGTCACGCAGCACCCGGTCCATGACCGAGGTGCGGCCGTGCTGGCCGGCCTCGGTGATCGCAGGCGTGTCGATCAGGGTCACCTGCCGCAGGGCGCGGGTCGGCCACCGCACCACGATGTCGCGCAGCTCGCCCGCCCGCCAGCCGACGAGGTCCACCCGCATGCCGGTCGCCGACTTCGCCATCGCCAGTTCCTGCGGCGGGTGGCTGACCGAGTAGGCGGTGGCGCGCGGCTGCGTCCCGTCCTCGTACCAGGTGAAGACGCCGTCGCCGTCCGCGCCGCCGACCGGCGCGACCTCCTCGCCCATCATCGCGTTCAGCACGGTCGACTTTCCGGAGCGCCACGGGCCGGCGACCGCGATGCGCAGCGGTTGCTCCAGCCGGGCCAGCTGGTGCCGGAGGTGCGCGGTCGCCCGGGGGTTGTCCCGGTAGAGGTGGAGGGCCTGGTGCAACAGTCCCCACACCGCCTCGTGCAGCCGCAGCCCGACCGTCATGCCCGGGGCCCCAGCGACGCCGGGGCGGGGCGGGCGACGGTCAGCTGCTGGGCCCGTTCGTAGAGTTCGGCCAGCCGGGCCATCCTGAGCCGGATCTCGCGTTGGCGCTGGTCGCGGACGGCAGCCTCGGTGTCGGCCGCCTGTTTGGCGGTTCGGAACGACTGGATGATGGCCTCCTGCAACTCCTCGGTCAGCGCCGTGAAGTGGTCCCGGAGCATCCGTTGCACCTGTCGGGTGCTGTCCCGGCAGTCCTTGGTCACCCGCACGAAGAAGTCGTCGACGTGCCGTTGGATCGCCGTCTTGACGGTCGCCTGGCGGCGGCGCAGCAGTTGCCTGCCCTCGTCCCGGATGCTCTTGCCGCCGAACAGGGCGCCGGCCCCGATCGAGACGGGGTTGATCATCGGCATGCCGGCCAGCGTCAGCGCCAGGCCGAACATCAGCAGGCCGCCGTACGAGCCCTTCATGCCGGTGAACACCTTCTGGCTCGCGGTGAACCGGTCGATGCTCGGCCGCTCCATCTCCGGCAGCCGGTCGCCGAGGTCCTCCGGCACCGTCATCGACCAGGACGGCAGCATGTCGTCGCCGTACCGGGCGAAGGTGTCGGCCACCCGGCGGGCGGCCCAGTCGCAGCGCTGAACCAGCCATTCGCGGTTCGCCTCCGCCGCCTCGATGAGGCTGCGCTGCAACCACTCCTGGAAGGTGTCCCAGGTGACCAGCGGGTCGGCCGTCTCGAACGCCTCGTCGACCATCCGCAGGATCTGTCGGGTCCGGTCGCGCAGGTCGTGCTCGACGTCGGAGAGCAGGTCGGCCATCTCGTCGGCCAGCGTGTTCTGCCACCGGGTGGAGCAGCGGCGCAGCTCGTCGACCTCGCGTTGGGCCGCGTGCAGGCGGGAGATCGGGCCGGACTGCTCCTCGGCCCGCTGACCCTCCAGTTCGGCGCGCAGTGGCGCGGCGAGCTGCTCCACCACCGTGCGGGCGGTCAACACCACCGCGGTCCGGGCCAGCACGTCGGGCTTGCCGGCCAGGTTCTGTTGCAGCCGGGTGATCAGCGCCGGGAAGCCGGACTCGGCGTTGAGCGCGTGGTCGTCGGTGGCGGCCGCGCGTAGTCGCAGCGCCGCCGAGACGGGGATCAGGGTCGCCGGCACCCCGGCCTCGGCCAGGTGTCGCCGGTTGCGCTCGGCCACCGCGCGCCAGTCCGCCACCAGGTCAATCTTGGTCTGCACCACCGCCACGTTCGGATGCGCCCGGGTGACGTGCAGCAGCACGTTCAGTTCGGCGACGGAGAGTTCCCGGGTCGAGTCGGAGACCAGCAGCACGGCGTCCGCATGGCTCAGCGCGGCGATCGGGCCGGCGCCGCCGGGTGCGGCCACGTCGTCGCTGCCCGGCGTGTCCACCAGCATCAGACCGGCGCCGAGCAGGGCACGCGGCAGGCCGACCTCGACGTACGCGGGGCCACCACCCGACCGCCGCCCGACGGCGCCGGACACCCCGGCCGCGATCTGGTCCAGCGGCACCGGGGTCCGTTCCACGGTCACCGGGCCGGCCGCGTCGGCGGGCCGGCCAGGAACCGACGGCGGCGCCTGCACCACTGTGGCCGAGGCGGTCTCGGCGTGGCGCAGCACGGTCGGCAGAACGGTGGTGCGACCGTCACCGACCGGGCAGACGGGCGCGTTGACGATCGCGTTGACGAGCTGGCTCTTGCCCTGGTTCGGTTCGCCGATGACCAGGACGCGCAGCGTCGGGTCGAGCAGTTGGGCGCGTTTCTGCCGGACCGCCTGGAGCAGGTCGGCCCGGCCGTGTTCGCGGCACGTACGGGCCATCTCGTCGAGCACGTCCAACCAGATCCCCGCCGTCACCGCACCAAGTGTGCTGATTTCGGCTCAATTATCAAGTGGGGCCGGAGCTGACGCGGGGGAGAGGCCGGATCGTCCACGACGATCCGGCCTCTCCCGCTCGCACCGGAACCCGATCAGAACAGACCGTCGCCGAGACCCAGCACACCGCCGGTCGAGGCGGACGCCTCGCCGTGGACCCCCGCGTCGGCGCTGACGCCCCCGGTCACACTGCCCACCGTGCCGTCGACGCCGGACAGCACGCCGTCGACCTGGCCCGTCACACCGCCCACCGTGGACGGCACGTCGACCGGCGGGACCACGCCCGTGCCGTCGCCCAGGCCGAGCCCGCCCAGGGTGTCGTCCACACCGAGCGAGCCGACGACGCCCTCGAGCTGGCCGTGGGTGCCGGCGAGCGGGCCGCCGAGCAGGCCGTCGGGGGTGCCGAGCAGCCCGGAATCGGTGGCGTCGAGCACGCTGTCGGGATGCCCGACCGTGCCGGCCACGTCGCCGACCGCCGGGTCGGCGGCCGTGTCCACCGCGCCCACCACGTCGGCGTCGAGGGTGTGCGCCACGTCGTGCACCCCGGTGAAGTCGGTGTACAGGCCGGTCGGGTCCACGCCCAGACCGATCCCGGGCAGCACGGTCGCCCCGGCCGCGACGGCCGACGGGTCGACGGCGATGGCGCCCAGTACGCCGGCCTTGAGGTCGACCGCGTTGTACGAGCTGCTGAGGGTGATCTGCTGTGCCACGCCCTGCAGTTGGCCGACCACGTCGGTCGTGTCGGTCAGCAGCGGGTCGGCCCCGAGCTCACCGGTCACCGGGGCCACCGGTGCGAGCCCGTTGACCGGGGCGTAGTCGACCACCAGCGGGACCACGTCCTGCACGTCGGTGGCGGTGAGGTCGGTGAGCCCGGCGGCCCGCAGCGAGCCCTCCGGGTCGAGGTCGAAGGCCGACCGGGCGTCGGGGTCGGTGAGCAGGTTGAGCACGAAGTCGTGCAGGGTCTGGTCCATGTGCCGGTTCTCTCCTCGGACGTGGTCGTCAGCGACCGTCGATCGTCGACAGCGACGCTACGGCCGGTGGCCGGCATCGGTCATCGGGGACGACCCCGCAATTCGACCCGCCCGATTAGGGGCACCACCCCCTCCCACGTTAGGGGGACTGGGGGTCCCGGACCGGCCGGATTTAGGGCTCCTGATGCCGGAGTGATCTCTGGTACGAACGTAGGAGCCCGCGGGGTTCGCCGGGGGTGGTCGCCGTACGGTGCGCCGACAAGGTTCGCCACCGGCCGGTCAACTCCCGGTGAAGGAAAGAGAGAGATGCCGTACGTCCTGGGGATAGACATCGGAAACACCACCACCGCGGCCGCCGTGTCCCGGCGACGCGACACGACCTGGACCCGCCCCGAGGCGGTCGCGTTGGGCGTCGGCTCGGTGACGGTCCCGTCGGTGCTGCACCTGACCGCGGACGGGACCTTCACGGTCGGTGAGCCGGGCACCGGTGACGGATGCCGGACCGCCCGCGACTTCGTCCGCCGGGTCGGCGACGACGTGCCCCTGCTCCTCGCCGGCGAGGCGTGTCCGCCGCAGACGTTGGCCGCGGTGCTCGCGACCTGGGTCGTGGAGCGGACCGTCGACCGGGAGGGCGGCCCCGCGCAGGCCGTCGTGATCAGCCATCCCGCCGGCTGGGGCCGGTACCGGCGCCAACTGCTGCACCGCGCTCTGTGGGAACTCGGCCTGGGAGACGTCACGTTGCTGCCCCGCACCGTCACGGTGGCCGAGAGCCACGCGGTCCGGGGATTCGCCGGCACCCGGGCCGCCGTCTACGCCCTCGGTGGCAACACCTTCGAGGCGGCCCTGGTCCGCCGCAACCCGCGCGGCACGTACGAGACCTTCGGCCTCCCGCAGGCGCTGGAATGCTTCGGCGGCGTGGACTTCGACGAGGCGCTGGCCGAACACGTACGGAGCACGCTCAGCCGCGAGCTCGCCACCGCGCCCCGGGAGACGGACGCCGCGTTGCGCGGACTGCTGCCCGAGTGCGACCGGGCCAAACGGGAGCTGACGGTCGCGGTGGAGACCGACGTCGTGCTGACCCTGCCGACCGGGCCGGTCCGGGTGCCGGTGAGCAGGGTCCGGTTCGAGGACATGATCCGGCCGGCCGTGCAGGCGACCGTCGACCTGCTGGTCCGCACCGTCCACTCCGCCGGATTGACGCCGGAGCAGCTCGACGGCGTCCTGCTCGCCGGCGGTTCCACCCGGATCCCACTGATCGCCGAGCTGCTCGTCGGGGCCTTTCCCGTACCGGTCGAGGTGGAACCCGACCCGCAACTCACCGCCGCCACCGGTGCCGCGCTGGCCGCCTGCCAGGTGGTGTCGCCGCGCCCCGGGCGGCCGGAGCCGGCCGGCGAGCCCCACCCGGACGGTGAGCCGGTCCGTGAGCCCGAGGCGGCCACCGGCGTCGCCCGGGTCGCCGCCGCCGTCGCCACACCGCGGCGATCCGCCCGACACCGTCCGCTCCGGAGCGAACCGCCACCCCGCCCTCCGGTCCGGTTCACCCCGCTGGAACTGCCGAAGGCGTCCCGCCTGGCGCTGGCCCGTGGCCGGGGGCGCGAAGGATGACCACCATGATCGTGAACACCGCCGCCGGTTGTCCGCTCGTGCTGGGCCCGGAACCGCAGGCCCTGCTCGACGCCGCCGCGGCAGACCCGGCGGCGCCGCTCGTGCTCGCCGTGACCGGCCCCGGCGGCCACGGCCTCAGCGCCTACCTCCACGAGCTCGCCGAGGTCTACCGGCGGGCCGGGATCACCGTCCAGGAGGGACTCCCGGACCGGGACGGCGAGGTCGACCCCGACGCGGTGCTGCTGGTCGACGACGCGCACGTGCTCGACGACGCCCGGCTGCACACGCTGCGCCGCCTGGTGGCCGCCCGCCGGCACCGTCTCCTCGTCGGGTACCGGCCGTGGCCCCGACCGGCGGCACTGGTCGAGCTGGCCGACGCGCTCCGGCGGGACGGGCACCTGGTCCTGCTCACCCCGTTCACCCGAGAGCAGACCGCCGCCTACCTCGCCGCCGCACCCGAGGTCGGACGCCGCCCGGACCTGGTCGACTTCGTGCACGCCCAGTCCGGCGGCGTTCCCCGCGACGTCGAACGACTGCTCCGAGCGCTGTCTGGACAGGAGAACCGACCGGCCGCCCCGACCGAACCGCCCCGGCAGGTCGTCCTGCAGTTCGCAGCGGACCTGGAGAACCTGGCCCCCGACGTCCGGCGGCTGCTGCTGGCCGTCGCCGCCGGCGTACCGCTGCCGGTGGACCTGCTGCGCGCGCTGCTCGGCCGCGATCCTGACGAGGTGGACGAGCTGGTCGCCGAGGCCCGGGCGGCCGGCCTGCTCGGCGCGGACAGCCGGCTTTCGC
>NZ_JAMOKF010000224.1 GCF_023656545.1 Micromonospora phytophila
GTCGCGCAGGGCGGGCACGCCGAGCGCCTGCGCCGCCCGCTCGCAGGACTTCCGGCGGGCGGCGTACTCGCCGTCGGCGTGCCGGTGGGGAGCACGGCTGTCGACGACCAGCACCGCCAGCCCGGCGGCGTCCAGGTCGAACGGGATGTGCTCGACGGACTCGTCGCGGCAGTCGAGGAAGAGGGCGTGCCCCGCGCGGCAGCGGATCACCGCCGACTGGTCCATGATCCCGGTCGGCGCGCCGACGTAGGCGTTCTCGGCGCGCTGGGCCAGCCGGGGCTGCTTCTCGGCGGGCAGGTCCAGGTCGCCCAGGTCGACCAGGGCGGCCAGCACGGCGGCCTCCAGCGCGGCCGAGGAGGAGAGGCCGGAGCCGAGCGGCACGTCGGAGGTGATCGCCAGCCGGGCGCCGGGCACCCGGTGCCCCGCGTCCCGCAGCGCCCAGATGACCCCGGCCACGTACGCGCCCCAGCCGGTGACCCGGCCGGGCTCGGTGACCTCGTCGGCGCCGAAGCTGATCGTCTCGTCGGAGAGCTCGGACCAGACCGTCCAGGTGCCGTCCTCCTGCCCGGCGGCGGCGGCCACGGTGCGCAGCGGCAGGGCGAAGGGCAGCACGAAACCGTCGTTGTAGTCGGTGTGCTCGCCGATCAGGTTGGCCCGGCCGGGAGCCGCCCAGCGGCCGGCCGGCGGCTCGCCGTACACCTCGGTGAAGCCGGCGGTGGCGCGGTCGGCGACGTCCGCGTAAGCCGGCTCGGCGCGGTGCGTGGTCACGGCCGCCCCAGGATGTGCGTGCGGTAGAAGGTCCAGGCGTCGCCGACCATGTCGTGCAGGGTCGGCTTCTCCGGCACCCAGCCCAGCTCCTCGCGGGCCAGGGCGGCGGAGGCGACCAGCTCGGTCGGGTCGCCCTCGCGGCGGGGCGCCACCTCGACCGGCACCGGGTGCCCGGTGACCTTGCGGACCACGTCGACCACCTGCTTGACGGTGAAGCCGCTGCCGTTGCCCAGGTTGTAGATCCGGTGCTGCCCGCCGGTCGCCGCGCCGAGCGCCAGCAGGTGGGCGCGGGCCAGGTCGGCGACGTGGATGTAGTCGCGCACGCAGGTGCCGTCGACGGTGGGGTAGTCGTCGCCGAAGAGCTGGAGCTTCTCCCGCCGGCCGGCGGCGACGTCCAGCGCGAGCGGGATCAGGTGGGTCTCCGGGTCGTGCCGTTCGCCGAGCGCGACGTCGCCGGCCAGGTGCGCGCCGGCCACGTTGAAGTAGCGCAGCGAGACGGCGGCCAGGCCGTGCGCGGTCGCCTCGGAGGTGAGCGCCATGTCGACGGCGAGCTTGGTGGCGCCGTACGTGTTGGTGGGGGCCTTGACCGCGGTCTCCGGGATCGGCAGCTCGGTCGGGTTGCCGTAGACGGCGGCGGTGGAGGAGAAGACCATCCGCGGCACCCCGGCGGCCCGGACCGCGTCGATCAGGGCGAGCGAGCCGACCGTGTTGGTGTGCCAGTAGAGCTCCGGCTTGACCATCGACTCGCCGGCGGCGATCAGGGCGGCGAAGTGCAGCACCCCGTCGAAGCCCGCCTCCCGGGTGACCACCCGGCCGGCGTCGTGAATGGACGCGTCGACGTGCGTCGCGTCGGGGGCGAGCGCCTCGCGGTGGCCGGTGCGCAGGTCGTCCAGGACGACGACCTCGTGGCCGTTGTCGAGCAGCATCCGGGTCACCACGCTGCCGATGTAGCCGGCGCCGCCGGTGACGAGCAGTTTCACGTCGATTTCCTCCTGCCTGGCCGCCTGAAGCGCAGCCCCGTGGCGATCACCCTACGGCCGCCGGCGGTGCTTGCGCTTTCCGTCGCTCCCCGTCGACCCCGTCCCGCCATTCCATCATAAACTCTCATGATTAAACAGAGCCGAACACTTCGCGTACGCCGGTGCGAACCGCTCCGGCTGTCTACCATCACTGTCATGCGGGAAGCGGCTGGTCCCGGGCTCCGGCGACGCGCGCGGAGTCGACTGCGCCGCGACCCGGGGCCGCTGGCCCGGGCCGTCGCCCGGGTCGTCGTCCGGGCCGCCGACGGCGCCACCCGGCTGGTGACCGGCGTGCTCGGCGCCAGCCCGGCCGCCGGCCGGGAGCGGATCAGCGAGGACGAGCTACGCGACCTGGTCGCCGCCAACACGCTGCTCGACCCGGTCGAACGCCGGATCATCGACGAGGTGCTGGCCGCCGGCGCGAGCCTGGTCCGCGAGGTGATGATGCCCCGCACCGAGGTCGTCTTCCTCGCCTCCCGGTTGACCATCGCCGAGGCGGAGCGGCTGGTCCGGGCCGAGACGCACACCCGCTACCCGGTGATCGACGGCACCCACGACGACGTGGTCGGCTTCGTGCACCTGCGCGACGTGCTGCTCCGCCCCGACCTCGACCCGTTCACGACCGTGGGCGAGCTGACCCGGGAGGTCAAGCGGCTGCCTGGCAGCAAACGGGTGCTCGCCGCGCTGAGCGAGATGCGCCGGGAACGCCACCACCTCGCGGTCGTGGTCGACGAGTACGGCGGCACCGCCGGCATCGTCACCCTGGAGGACCTGATCGAGGAGCTGATCGGGGAGATCCACGACGAGTACGACACCGCCCCCGACCCGGTGCACGCCGGCCTGCCCGCCGTGGTGGACGGGCGGCTCAACCTCGCCGACTTCGCCGAGCGCACCGGGGTGACCCTGCCGCCGGGGCCGTACGAGACGGTCGGCGGGTTCGTGATGGCGGCGCTGGGCCGGCTCCCGCTCGCCGGCGACGAGGTACCGGTGGGCGCCGAGCCGGCCGGCAACGGCACGCCGGAGGCCGGCGACCCGTCCGGCGGCTGGCTGCTGCGGGTGCTCGCGCTGGAGGGGCGCCGGGTGGCCCGGCTCGCGGTCTCCGCCGTGCGCCTGCCCGAACCGCGGCGTGAGGTCACCGCCCCGCCCGTGCCCGCGGAGAGCCGACCCGCCGGCCCGTCATGACGTACGCCGGGTCTTGCTGACAGAATTGCCGGCATGTCCGACGTTCCCGCCCGCCCCCGCGTCTTCTCCGGCATCCAGCCGACGGCCGACTCGTTCCACCTCGGCAACTACCTGGGCGCGGTGCGGCACTGGGTGGCGTTGCAGGACACCCACGACGCGTTCTACTGCGTGGTCGACCTGCACGCGATCACCGCGGGGCACGACCCGGCGGTGCTTCGCCAGCGGTCCCGGGTGGCCGCCGCACAGCTCTTCGCCGTGGGCCTCGACCCCGAGCGGAGCACCCTCTTCGTGCAGTCGCAGGTGCCCGAGCACTCGCAGCTGGCCTGGGTGCTGGGCTGCATCACCGGGTTCGGCGAGGCCGGGCGGATGACGCAGTTCAAGGACAAGTCGCAGAAGCAGGGCAACGAGCGGGCCAGCGTCGGCCTGTTCACCTACCCGATCCTCCAGGCCGCCGACATCCTGCTCTACCAGGCGCAGGCGGTGCCGGTCGGCGAGGACCAGCGCCAGCACCTGGAGCTCTCCCGCGACCTGGCCCAGCGGTTCAACTCGCTGTTCGGGCAGACCTTCACCGTGCCCGCGCCGCACATCGTCAAGGACACGGCGAAGATCACCGACCTGCAGGACCCGACCGCGAAGATGTCGAAGTCGAGCTCCTCGCCGGCCGGCATCGTCGACCTGCTGGACGACCCGGCGCGGTCGGCCAAGAAGATCCGCTCAGCGGTCACCGACACGGGCCGCGAGATCGTCTTCGACACCGTGACCAAGCCCGGCATCTCCAACCTGCTCACCATCTACTCCGCGCTGAGCGGGCGGAGCATCGACGACCTGGTGGCCGCGTACGCCGGCAAGGGCTACGGCGACCTGAAGAAGGACCTCGCCGAGGTGGTGCGCGAGTTCGTCAGCCCGATCCAGGAGCGCACCCGCACCTACCTCGACGACCCGGCGCAGCTGGACAAGCTGCTCGCCACCGGCGCGGAGAAGGCCCGGACGGTCGCCGCGGCAACGCTGCGCACCGCGTACGAGCGGGTGGGCTTCTTCCCGCCGGTACGCGGCGAGTAGCGCGTCGAGCGCGGCAGGTGAGGGTGGAGGGGTCGGTGGCCGGAGGGGTGGCGCGCAGCGTGGATCGCAGGGGCGGGGCACCCGACGCCGGTGACACCATCCAGATCGGCATCGCGGTGGACATCCCGGAGCCGTGGGGCAGCACGCTGACCCGGCGCCGGGTGGAGGCCGGTGACCCGCAGGCCGTGCCCGCGCACGTGACGCTGCTCGGGCCGACCGAGATTCCGGTGGCGGCGCTGCCGGCGGTGGAGCGGCACCTGGGCTCGGTCGCCGCCGGCCACCTGCCCTTCACCCTGCACCTGCGGGGCACCGGCACGTTCCGCCCGGTGACCCAGGTGGTCTTCGTGGCGGTGGCCGCCGGGATCAGCGAGTGCGAGCTGCTCGCCGCGGCGATCAACGCGGCCCCGGAGCTGCGCCGCGAGGCACGCTTCCCCTACCACCCGCACGTCACCGTCGCGCAGGACGTCGCGCCGGAGGCGCTGGACAAGGCGTACGAGGACCTGGCCGACTTCTCCGCGATGTTCGAGGTGGAGGCGTTCACCCTCTTCTCGCACAGCGGGCAGGCCCGGTGGCAGCCGCGCCGGGACTTCCGGCTCGGCGGCTGACCCCCTGCCCGGGTCTGGTCGCCGCCTCGACCGGCACTGGCCGCTGGACGGTCGCGGGAGTCTGCCCGCCGGCCGACGAGCGCGCGCCGGCCGGGAGCGACGCGCGACGGCAGCCGGGTGTCCGCGTGACGACGAGGGATCGGCGAGGATGACGGCGTGAACGTGCTGGGCAGCGTGGAGGCGGCCATCGACCGTCGGATCACGGCGGCGCGACGCCGCTCCGGCAGGGTGGACCACCTGTGGCGGGCCGGCGTGCTCTACAACGACGTGCTGGGCGGACGGCTGGCCGCCGCGATCGCCTACTACGGCTTCTTCGCGGTCTTCGCGCTCGCCCTGGTCGGGTACTCCGTCTTCGGGGCGATCCTGGAGGACAACAAGGAGGTCAGTGCGGCGGCGGCCGACTTCCTGCGGGAGAACCTGCCCTTCCTCGACCCGGTGCAGATCGCCGAGAGCAGCGGCACGGTCGGCGTGATCGGCCTGATCATCCTGGCCTTCAGCGGGATCGGCTGGATGGAGGCGATCCGCTCCTCGCAGCGGCTGATGTACGGCCTCAACCAGCAGCCGGGCAACCTGGTGATCCGCCGCCTGGTCGACCTCGGGGTGCTGGTCGTCGTCTTCGTGCTGCTCGGCCTCTCGGTGGCGGCGGTCGACGCGCTGGAGTCGCTGCTGCGCTTCCTGCTGCGCAGCACCGGCTCGGTCGGCCTGACCACGGTGAGCGCGGTGCTCAGCGTGGTGGTCAACGCGGTGCTCGCCACCCTGCTGCTGGTGGCGGTGCCCCGGCTGCGGATGAGCCGGTCCCGGCTGCGCCCGGTGGTGCTGCTGGTCGCGGTCGGCATCACGCTGCTGAACACCGTCGGGCGTTACTACGTCGTCCGCACGGAGCGGAACCCGGCGTACACGGTGGTGGCCGGGGCGGTGGGGCTGCTGCTCTACCTCTACCTGCTCAACCAGCTCGTGCTCTTCGGCGCGGCGCTCGCCGCGACCAGCCGGCGCGGCCGGGTGGTCGACCTGGCGGAGGGCCCGGTGCCGGCCGACCTGGACCTGGACACCGACCCCGGCACCCCCGGCGGGGCCGGATGAGCGATCCCTTGGGAGCAGGCGTGCGGATCTCGGTCGACCCGGACTCGTCGGTGCCGCCGTACGAGCAGGTGCGCGGGCAGCTCGCCGAGCAGATCGGGAGCGGCCGGCTGCCGGTGGGCACCCGGCTGCCCACCGTCCGGCGGTTCGCGGTCGACCTGGGTCTGGCGGCGAACACGGTGGCCCGCGCGTACCGGGAGATGGAGGCGGCCGGCCTGTTGGAGACCCGGGGCCGGCACGGCACCTTCGTCGCACCCGGCCGGGATGACGCGCTGGACCGGTTGCAGCGGGCGGCGGCCGACTACGCCGCCGAGGCGGCCCGGTTGGGGGTGCCGCCGGCGGCGGCGCTCTCCCTGGTCCGTGCCGCGCTGGAGGCGGCGGGGCCGGGCTGACGACGGCAGCGGTCCGGCCGGCCGGCGTCGTCGGATGCGGGTGTCGCGGGCCCGCGACGCGACGCGCGTCCTGGTGAGGGACCGATCGGTGCGGCCCAGCGGCGGGATCCCGACAACGGAGGAAGAGATGAATAGGGCAAATGCCACCCGGGCCGCCGGTGGGACCGACCATGATGGGCCGGTGGGCGCACTTGTGACACTGGACCTGCCGGCCGACTCGCCGATGCTCGGCCTGCCGTGGATCATCACCTTCGGCCCGCTCGGCGACGTCGACGAGTGGGAACCGGTGGTCTGCGGCCCCTACGAGCGGCCGCACGCCCTGGCGCTCGCCGAGGCGGTGGTCGCCGAGGAGCAGTTGATGGCGGTGGTCGAGCCGCTGCTGCCGGCGATCAACCCGGCGGAGATCCGGGGTGAGATCGCCGCCGCCCAGATCGCCGCCGGGGACGAGGCGGCGCAGCTGGAGGAGAGCGACCTCTACGGCGACTTCGAGGACACCATCGACGAGGAGCTGGAGGCGGCGGCCGAGAGGCACCTCCACGCCGAGCCGCTCGCCCAGCCGAGCGAGGCGGAGCTGCGGGCCGGGTTCAGCCGGATCGCCGCGAAGCTGACCGGCATCGGGAAGTGACCGCCCGGCAGGGCCGGCGCCCGCACCGGACCTCTCCGGTGGCGCCGCTCCGGCCGGGAGGTGACGCGGCGCGGTTGCGGTTCGTGCCGACCGCGCGGCCGGCGCGCGGCTGACCGGTCGCGGGGCGGACCGCCGGGCCGGCGGTCACGGTCGCGTCGGGGCGCGGTCCAGCACGCAGAACTCGTTGCCCTCGGGGTCGGTCAGGACGACGAAACCCTCGTCGCCGGACTGCCCCACGTCGGTGGGCCGGGCGCCGAGGGCGATCAGCCGGGCCACCTCGTCGCGCGGGTCGCCGTCGGCGACGACGTCCAGGTGCAGCCGGTTCTTGCCGCGCTTGGGCGTGCCCGAGCCCTGAAGCCAGACCGTCGGAGCGCCGGCGGTCCGCAACGGGGGATACAGCTTCGCGCTGCCGTCGCCGCCGGCGTCGACCTCGTAGCCGAGGGCCGCCGCCCAGAACCCCGCCATCAGGTCGAGGTCGGCGACGTCGAGGGTGTACTGCGCCACGCGGACCACCATGCGACAGCCGTACCCGGCCGGGCGGAGCGGGACACCTGTTCCGGCGGACGCCGGCGCCCGGGGCACGAAGTCCCTGGGCGCCGGCGCCACCTCACCCCCCACCACAAGGGGTCGGTAGGCCCAGTCGCCCGTCGGCGCGGGGCACAACGGACGACCAGGTCGATGACGGGTTACCCGCTCAGCGCCGATCGAACCAGGCGGCCGCGTCGACTCCGAGCAGGTGGCCGGAGCCCTGCCCGGTGAGCGTCCCGCTGGCGACGATCGGCTCGCCGTACCCGTCGATCAGGGCCGGCGCACCGCTGATGTTGACCACGCAGGTCAGCACGGTGTCGCCGGCGGTGCGGCTGAAGGCGAGCACGCCCGGCCCGGTTTCCAGCCAGGTGACCCCGCCCGCTCCGGCTGCCAGCGCCGGGTGCTCGTGGCGGATCCGCAGCGCGGTGCGGTAGAGCTCCAGCGTCGAGCCGGGCACGTCGGCCTGGGCGGCGACCGAGAGGGCATGCCAGGTCGCCGGGGCCGGCAGCCAGCTCAGCTCGCTGCCGGCGGGGCCGAAGCCGTACGGGGCCAGTTCGCCGCTCCACGGGATCGGCACCCGGCAGCCGTCCCGGCTCTCGCCGGTGCGCAGGAACGCCGGGTCCTGGCGCAGCTCGTCCGGCAGGTCGAGCACCTCCGGCAGGCCCAGCTCCTCGCCCTGGTAGAGGTACGCGCAGCCGGGCAGGGCGAGCATCAGCAGGCTCGCCGCGCGGGCCCGGCGCAGCCCTTCGTCGCCGTCGCCGTAGCGGGTGACGTGCCGCTGCTTGTCGTGGTTGGAGAGCACCCAGGTGGTCGGCGCGCCGACGATGGTCGACTCGGCGAGCGCGGTGTCGATGACCTTGCGGAACGAGTCGGCCGACCAGGTGGCGTCGAGGAAGTCGAAGCTGAACGCCTGGTGCAGCTCGTCCGGGCCGATGTAGCGGGCGAGGCGTTGCGGCGTCTCGGCCCAGGCCTCGGCGACCGCCATCCGGCCGCCGGGGTAGCTGTCCAGGATCGGCCGCCAGGCGCGGTAGATCTCGTGCACCTCGTCCTGGTCGAAGTAGGGGAGCCGGCCCTTGCCGAGCAGCTCCACCTGGCGCTGGCCGGTGGTCATGGTGCTGAACCCGACGTCCGGCAGTCCCTCGGCCTTGATCATGCCGTGGGCCACGTCGATCCGGAAGCCGTCGACGCCCCGGTCGAGCCAGAAGCGCAGTACGTCCTCGAACTCGGCGCGGACCTGCGGGTGGCGCCAGTTCAGGTCGGGCTGGGCCGGGTCGAACAGGTGCAGGTACCACTGGCCGTCGTCCACCCGGGTCCAGGCCGGGCCGCCGAAGATGCTCTCCCAGTCGTTCGGGGGCAGCTCGCCGTTGGCGCCCTGGCCGTCGGCGAAGAGGTAGCGCTCCCGCTCGGCCGAACCCGGGGCGGCGGCCAGGGCGGCCTGGAACCACGGGTGCGCGCTGGAGGTGTGGTTGGGCACCAGGTCGACGATGATCCGCAGGCCCAGGGCGTGCGCGTCGGTGATCATCGCGTCGAAGTCGGTGAGGGTGCCGAACATCGGGTCGACGTCGCGGTAGTCGGCGACGTCGTAGCCGCCGTCGATCATCGGCGAGGTGTAGAAGGGGGTCAGCCAGAGCGCGTCCACCCCGAGCTCGCGCAGGTAGGGCAGGCGCTCGCGGATGCCCTGGAGGTCACCGACGCCGTCGCCGTCGGAGTCGGCGAAGCTGCGGACGTAGACCTGGTAGACGACCGCGGAGCGCCACCAGTCGTCGTCGGAGGTCAGCGGCGTGGGGTTGCTGACGGTCATCGGTGGCGTTCCCCGTTCTGTGGCGTCCGACGGCGGCACCCGGCGCGGGCGCGGGTGGTGGGCGGGTGTCTGAGCAGAATGCCGCCCTCGCACTGCAAGAGTCAAGCAGGTCTTGCGCAAGAAATGACGACCGTCACCGGGCGTCGGGCTCGCTCAGGCCGGCACGGCCAGCGCGGGCGGCGCCGGGTGCCGCCGCGCCGCCCCGCCCCGCCCGGGCCGCGCGG